>JASHQM010000138.1 GCA_030039165.1 Candidatus Sulfotelmatobacter sp.
TGATGCATGGGGCTTGTGGATTGAAATGTGAGGGTCTTCACATGAAAAATTTCAGCCGAAACCAGCGATTCGTTGTCTTCCGCTTCCCCGCCGGCAATTAACACATCGCCGCTGGCGAGCAATGTAGCGCTCGGCCGTCCACGCCGCGCGATCATGTTTCCGATCGTGCTGAACTTGGCTGTCGCTGGATCGTACAACTCGGCCTCATCTGTCCCACCACGACCGATCCATCCCCCAGCGATCAGCACTTTGCCGTTAGGCAGCAAAACCGCAATGTGGCCGACGCGCGCAAGATTCATTTCTCCGGCTCGGGTAAAGCTGCCTGTAGCCGGATCGTAAAGCTCGGCCGACTTGTAAAAATCCTGATTGCGCCGCATGCCGCCGGCGATAAGCACTCTGCCGTCAGGCAACAAAGTTGCGCTATGGCCGGAGCGCGGCTCGAGCATGGAGCTGATCTGGGCGACAGAGCCGGCACGCGGGGTAGCGCTGGCGGAATGAAATGCCGCGGCAGCTAGGGTGGTGGCAAGGAGGGCGGGAAAAGAAACGGCAAGCAGGCGAGACCGAGGCATGGCTTCCTCCTTGCAATCGGACGTGCGCGGCCCACAATCGTTAGCGATAGGAACTTCCAGGACACTAAAACCTGAAAAAGAGTTCCTATGCGTTAACCATCTCCCTCTTTTCGCTTGGCTCATATTCGACGATGTATCCCGCCACCGCGCTCGCCGCCACAGTCAAAGGAGACGCCAGATACATCTGCCCCGGCCCGCTGCGGCCCGGGAAATTCCTGTTCTGCGCGCTGATCACCACCTGGTCGGGACGCGTGGAAACACCCGGCCCCGCATTGATACAGGCGCCGCAACTCGGCTCGATTACGTGCGCGCCAGCCCTCTCAAAAATCTCAAGATAACCACGCTTTACACAATATTCGCGGGTTTCCTGCGAGCCGAATTGAATGTAGAACTTGCACGAGTCCGCCACGCGCTTGCCCTGTCTCAACGCGTCGGCGAGCACCGCGGCGTACATGTCCATGTCTTCGTTCTTGCCCGCGGTGCACGTGCCGCCATATGCAATCTCCACCGGCACCGGCGTGTTGAGCTCTCGAACGTACTTTCCATTGCCGGGATCGCCTGGCGTGGCCACCATTGGCGTTATTTCGGTTGCATCGAGCTCAATCACATGGGCGTACTGCGCCCCTGGGTCGCTATACAACCCATCGATCATCTTCTCGGCTTTGGCCCGATCCATGCCGCGGCGCTCGACTAGAAAGTCAACTGCTTTCTTGTCAGGTGCAACGATGCCAGTGAATCCGCCGATTTCGGCCGCCATGTTCGTCATAGTTGCACGCTCATCCACGCTCAGCTCTTCAATCGCCTCGCCCGCGTACTCCATCACCTTCGCGAGCGCCTTGCCGCTGCGCACATAATCGAGACTCAGAATTTTCAGGATAAAATCCTTCGCGGTGACGTTCTCGTGCTTTTTACCGCGAATAACCACCCGTACCGACTCCGGCACTTTCACGCGCACGTCTTTCGTGATCCATCCGTTGAACACGTCGGTAGTGCCGATGCCAAACGCCACGCAGCCGATCGCGCCCACATGCGGCGTATGCGAATCAGACCCAATATTCAACTGGCCAGGCAGCGCATAGCTTTCCAGCACGATCGAGTGGCAGATGCCTTCGGACCCTTTGCGGTCTTTCAGTTCGCCGTGCAGTTTGATTCCCTGCTTCGCCGCAAAATCCTGCTGCTTGAGTTTGAGTTGCGTCGCCAGATCGAGCAGGCCGAGTTTTTTCTTTTCTTCAGAAATCACCTCATCGAGAAACGTCAAATGATCGCGAAAAAAAATGATCGAAGACGGATCATTTACTTTCGCGTCTTTGCCGACATAATGCTCGAAGAAAATCGCCGCCATCGGCGTGACGTACTCGTGGCTGAAACGGAGATCGGCACTGGCAAAGCCGCTGTCGCCCGGCTTTACGCTCGCAACACCCACCTCGCCTTTTTCGTTGATCATGTGGCGCGCAAAGATTTTTTCGGCGAGTGTCATCGGGCGGATTTCGTACTTTTTCATATTCCCGTTCATCTCTAGCATCGACTCGCTCTTGATCGGCGGCAGAAACACTTTGCCCTGCATACGCGCCACATTGAACGGGAACAATCCTCCATACTCAATCACTTGCCGGGTGATCTCATCTTCTCCCTTCGTGAACTCGCTCAATGCAATCTCTTCCCCGGCGCGAATCTTGTCGATTAGCCCGAAATCGGTCGAAGTCAGCACGCCCAGGTTCTGACAATTCTGCTTGTAGATGCGCTCAATATTTTCGGCAATCACCACGCGAATGCCGGCGCACATCTCCGCATACGGAGACTGCTCCCTGCTCGATCCTTTGCCGCGCCGCTTCCCGCTCACCGCACAGACAAAACCGCCGCGCTTCACGTCACCGCGTCCGATCGGCGTAGCTCCACCGCACTTCAGCCCGAGGTACGGAATCTCGCCCAGAGTCTCGTCAAAATAGAAGCAGTAGTGCGCAGGCGTAATCTCATCGGTCGAAATGTCGTCGCGCAGCTTGGGATTCGCCGCCGGATTCTCGGTGTCCCAGGGCATGTCCCAGCCGGCGAGTTGTCGCTTGATCAGCTCAGGATCTTCCGTGAGAAACAGAATGCGCCCCTGCAGCCGTACTTTGTCGGGACGCTTTTCGATTTTGCGTTCGAGAAGAGAATTGATCACGTGAGTACCCACAGAATGAGAAGTAAGGACCGCAGCGGAAATAGGCCCTGATTAATTGTAGCGCGCTAAGAACTCTCGGGGTGGCTTACGCACGCCAGTTTTGCGAGACGTACGATTCCCGAGCATGCTTGCCATTTTTGGATCTCAGCTACCGCTTTTCCATCGCCACGTAGCGATTGGGATACTGCGGCCCCGTGTATTCCGCACGAGGACGAATGAGCCGGTTGTCGTCGAGTTGCTCGATTACATGCGCCGTCCATCCGCTCATACGCGAGACCGCGAACACAGGAGTAAACATGTCCTCGTCGATGCCGAGCACGTGATAGGTCGAAGCGGAATAAAAATCCACGTTGGCGTTGAGTTTCTTTTCCACCTTCACAAATTTTTCGATCTTCTCCGACATCTCGTACCACTTGGGCTGGCCGCTCGAGCGCCCCAGGTCGCGCGACATCACGCGCAGATGCGTGGCGCGAGGATCTTCGGTGGTATATACCCGGTGCCCAAATCCCGGAATTTTCTTCTTTTGCGCCAGTAAACCGCGAACGTACTCGACCGGATCCGCTTTCTCGCCATCGATCTTCTCCATCAGCCGGAACGCGGCTTCATTGGCTCCTCCGTGCAATGCTCCCTTCAGCGCACCAATCGCCGAAGTCACCGCCGCGTGCATGTCGGCCAAAGTGGCCGCGGTCACGCGGGCGGCGAACGTCGACGCATTTAATTCGTGATCGGCATGGAGAATCAAGGCGATGTCGAGTGCGCGCTCGGCCGTGGCAGAAGGCTTTTCCCCATTCAATTGCAATAAGAAATTCGCCGCATGTGAGAGCGAGCGATCGGCCTCAACTACTTGCTTTCCCTTGCGAATGCGGTCGTAAGCCGCAACAATCATCGCAATTTGCGAGGTCAACCGGATTGCCTTTCGCGCATTGGCTTCATGATCATTGTTCTTTACATCCGGATCGTAAAATGCCAGCGCCGAAACCGCCGTGCGCAGCACGTCCATGGGTACAGCATGCTTGGGAGCGCTGCGTAACAACTCGATAATTGCCGGATTGATCTGCCG
>JASHQM010000016.1 GCA_030039165.1 Candidatus Sulfotelmatobacter sp.
CTTTGTAAAGGTTTGTTGTTTACGCGCTGACTGAATAGCGATGTGCGGCTGAATCAGTTCTTTTGCGGCAGTGCAACCACGACGCCGGTCGAAACCTGGCCCGAGCCCGAATCTGCTAATACCGCAATTGTGTTAAGCCAATCGTTTTACGCCTTTATCGCGTTCAGAATCAACATGGCGGAGAGGGAGGGATTCGAACCCCCGATACCCGTTAAGGTATGTCCGCTTTCGAGGCGGATCGTTTCAACCGCTCACGCACCTCTCCGCGCCGGACAAAGGCCGAGTTTTGATGTCCTTCGCGCGAAAGCGCGCTCAGGATTTCTGCTGCGGGTTCGCGCTTCGCTCGCGCCCGCTAGACGCCTCAACTTTCGAGGCGGATCGTCGGCTATCGACTCACGGCCAGCGACTACCGACGACCCTTAAAGAACGCTTGCAGCAACTCAGCACAGCGACCGGCGAGCACGCCGCCGCAAACTTGCATCTGGTGATTCAGTCGCGGATGGTTCAGCACCCGCATCACAGAATGCACTGCGCCCGCCTTGGGATCGTCAGCGCCATAGATCAAGCGCTTGAGACGCGCGTGCACTATGGCGCCGGCGCACATCGCACACGGCTCAATTGTAACAAACAGATCGCAGCGGGAAAGGCGGTGGTTACCTATGGATCTACCCGCCTCGCGCAAGGCGATGATCTCGGCGTGAGCGGCAGGATCGCAGTCGGCAATGTTGCGATTCCAGCCACGGCCGACGATCTTGCGGTCGCAAATTACGACAGCACCGACTGGTATTTCACCCGCTTCCAAGGCGCGCTGCGCAGCGCGCAGAGCCTCCTCCATCCACAATTCATCAATGGTTTCGTCACTTCGTTCAGGATGGCGAGAAAGCGGTGGTTGACTGGTCTTTGTCACGCAGCGAGGTCGTAGAGGCACAACGAATTTTACAAAAACCGGAGCACTTCCTGCACGACGTCTGGAACCATGGCTCGGACTAGCAATGGCAGGAGGATGGTGACGACCGGGTATGCGAGGGCAAGCAGAGAGAGTGCCACGATCATCGATGCCCGCGGCGTTAGCTTGGCGAAATAGGCTCGCATAACTTCCTCATTGGTCATTGATACGGATGGGTCATGGAAAAGGTTCCGTAATTCCCAGAGCATCCCGATTCATGAAACCATTCGAATCTACCGTGAAAGGCCGGCTAAAGTATCAGACGTTCGACAACAAAAAGGTAAGCGGATTCAGCTAAACCAGGGGCGGCAAAAAGCGGCTCGCCCGTAGGCTGTTGCTTGAAACAAGCAGATCCTAGCGCCGGCTTCAGCCGCTACTGGCATGGCACGACAAGCGGTGTTATTCTTTAGCGCATATGGGGATGCCGAACCTGCTCCGTAAAGTTTTTCTGGTCGATCTTTTGCAGGGACTAAAGGTCACCTTTCGCTACCAGGATCCGAAAGAGATTTATACCGAGCAATACCCACTGGAGCGGCCGCAAGTGGCCGAGCGCTACCGTGGTGCGCCGCGACTGAACGTGAATCCCGATACGGATGAGACCATGTGCATCGCCTGCGATTTATGTGCGCTGGCGTGTCCGGAACACCTGATCATTGTCTCAAGTGCACGCAATGAGCAAACCCGCCGCAAAGAACTCACGAATTTTACGTACGACCTGAGCCGCTGCATGTTTTGCGGATTGTGTGAAGATGCCTGCCCGGTCGACGCCCTGGAACTGACGCAGGATTTCGAGCTCGCCAGCTATTCACGTGAAGGCTGGATCTGGGACCGGGAAACTTTGGAAAAAGGTCCGCAGCCCACGCCATACAAAAAATAGCTTTGAGCATCCTGCCGGCGGGTCTTACGACAAAATGGCTGCCGGTTGCTGCTGTGTCATGCAGTGCATCGTGCCTAATCCCCAGACAAGATCGCCAGAATAGACGGGCACAATCTCGCGCAAGGGAAACAAAGCCGCCAGCGTGTTCAGCGCGATGCGATCGTTAGGATCGTTGAACACGGGCACCAGCACGACTTTGTCGGCGATATAGAAATTGGCGTAGCTGGCCGGCAAGCGGCGCTTTTCGAAAATGACTGGCCTTGGCATTGGGATTTCGACGACGTTGAGTGGTTTGCCATCCTGATCGCGCGCGGCGCGCAAGCGGCGAAGATTTTCGCGAAGGGGAGCGCAGTTGGCGTCTTTTGAATTGTGCTCGACCATCGTGATCACAGTGTCGGGATTGACGAAGCGGGCTAGATCGTCAACGTGGCCATGAGTGTCATCACCAGCGATGCCCTTGCCGAGCCAGACAACGTTGTGAGCGCCGAGATACTTGGCGAAGAGAGCTTCATAATCCCGACGCTTCATAGTGGGGTTGCGCTGCTGAACTTTGCTGAGCAGGCATTCTTCGGTGGCGAGGATGGCGCCCCGTCCGTTGAGGTCGATGGAGCCGCCTTCGAGGACCACTCGTGTTTGGCCATGCATCGGCGGAATCGGTTGAGCACCGGCAACACTTGCCATTAAGCCGCTAATTTTTCTGTCGTGGCGATGGTTGGAATATTTGGCCCAGGCGTTAAAACGGAAAGTAAGAGCGAACGGGTGTCGAGCCTTGGGCTCAACTGGACGACCGAGGGCGGCCGTCCCTACATGGCCAATACCACTGGCGACGAAGATGCAGCCGGAATCGCGCACCCAGGCGCGGTCGGTTCGCCAGCGATGGAAGCGGACGTTGTTCGATTGTGCGTTTGCGCGAGCGAGAATTTGCTTGACACTGCGCTCAGCGGCCGCATCGTTGACGATCAACTCGACGCGTTCATGGCGGGACAAATTGCGGACGATCTCGGCATAGACCCACAGGATCGGCTCGAATTTACCCGGCCAGTCGCCTTGGTAGTGCGGCCATGCGAGCCAAGTCGCTTCGTGCGGCTCCCACTCGGCGGGCATGCGAAAGCGAGAGCCGGCCACGGAAAAACTTAAAGTATCACTTGAAGTATTGGATCGCGGCATAGAAGTAGTTTATTGCAGGCGATGGCGAACTGTGCATTGAATCCTAAGCCTGACATTGATCTTGACACGCGGATTTTGCTCGACGAGTGTAATGGGGGTTTCTCGACAATTGGCCTCCTACGTCGTGCAAGTCGTTTTTGCCGTATGTTCCCGCCGACAGAGCATCCATAGCGGAGTTGCCTGAGTTCGTTGAAAAACCAGCCTCGCCCTCAGCTAGAAAAATTGTTGCCTCACCTGTCGTCTTTATGGCTGCCGTTTCCGATTTCATAGATAGGAACATCGGGAGTGTGAATGTGAGGAACAGCCCGAATCGTGACCGCCCACGAAAAAAAATCGGAAACCGGGAGGAGAATGCCATGAAGCGTTTCAGTACGTTGTTCTTTCTCACCATTGGACTGGGTCTCATTGCCCAACCCGCGCTATTTGCTGATACTTACTACGTGGGGAATGGGTCTTGCCACAGCACATCCCCGTATACCACGATCACCGCGGCTGTGGCGGCCGCGCCGGCTGGCTCAACCGTTGAGGTGTGCCCCGGCACCTATGCCGAGCAGGTCTATATCGTTGGTAAACCGCTGACACTAAAAGGAATCACTGACGGCAACTCGAACCAGGTGGTCATTACAGTGCCGAGTACCGGCTTGGGGACCACAACTGACCTTCTCAATTCTGAGATCCTCGCGCCGCAGGTATATGTTGCTACTGACGCCGGTCCAGTCAACATAAGCAATATCACGGTCGATGGAACGGGCTACTCTCCCGGCGCGAACATATGGCTCATCGGAATTTACTATTTTAGCGGCACCCCGGGCACGATCAACGAGGTTACAGTTCGTAACCTGAGCAACTCGGGATATACGACGGGGATATGGGCTGAGAATGGAAGCACGACCAAGGAGTCCGTGACGATTGAAAACAGCAGCATCCACAATGTGGATAGCTATGGAGTGTTCCTTCTCAGCAATCAGACGCCGCCGACCCTTACGGCGACCGTCAAGGGAAATTATGTGGCTGCGAACTTAGTTGGCATTTACTTTGTCGCCGCCGGAAGTGCAGACAGCAACTTTATTGTCGGCTCGGACTACGGAATAATCCTCGACTCCACTGCTACGGCAGAAAATAATACGGTGGCAAATGCGGAGAGCTTTGGGATACTAGCCGAGGCAGCCGGGGATATCGTCAAATCCAATACCGTTTTGAACAGCTCGTACGGCATTTATCTGAATGCGAACGGCACGACGATCAAATCCAACAAGGTTACGAACTCCAACGCGATCGGGATCGCGCTCAACTGCTACACTGCGACCGTTGCCTCCAACACGATAAACGATGCACCCGTCGGTCTCTACGATGTCCCAAGCTTCAGCGGTAGCAATACTTTCGATAACGTACCTACGGTTCAGGGTGGCGGCTGCCCCTCCGACGCGTCGCATGTGGCGAAGCCTACAATGCGGCCGCCGCAAATTGTGACAAGGCCCGCGCGGTGAATTGATTTCGTGCAAGTCTGGGGGGCGCAAGGCAGAAGCGGGGAACTGCTATGTCCGGGGGAAAGCAGGCGTTTGCACTCAGAACACCCCACTCAACCGG
>JASHQM010000139.1 GCA_030039165.1 Candidatus Sulfotelmatobacter sp.
GAGCTGGCATCGCGGTTTGATCGGATGGCGAGCCGGGCTCTGCTAATCGTAAAGAGTCTTGTGGAAATGCTTCGCAGGCGCTTGCCACCACCGCCAGACAAAAAATCGTCCGCAATTTCACGCGAGCCCTTCCTTGAAGCTAAGTTTCAGACGGGCGACCGTCGAAAAAGTCTTAAGGAATTGTAGAAAAGGGAGAGCCGAACGGGCCGCCTAGGCTACCTAACGCGGCCCACCTTCTCCATCGGCCAATACCCGAACACCGCCTTGCCGTATATATAGCTCTGATTCACGGGCCCGAAATCGCGGCTGTCGTTCGACATCGACCGATGGTCGCCCAGCACGAAATAACAGCGCGGCGGTACCACCGTCTCCGGATAAGAGCGTGCATCGGCATAGGCCGGCGGAACATAATCTTCATCCAACGGCTCGCCGTTCACATATACTTGGCCGCCGTCGATGCGAATATGGTCGCCTTCCACTCCGATCACGCGTTTGATGTAGCTCTTCGATGGATCGCGGGGATAGCGAAAGACCACGATATCTCCGCGCGAAATCGGTTCCAGCCGGTACACGAACTTGTTGACGAAAATCCGCTCCTGATCCTCGAGCGAGGGCATCATGCTCGTGCCCTCAACTTTCACCGGTTGATAAATAAATATGATGATGAAGGCTGAGATTCCCAGCGACAGCAGCAAATCGCGCAGCCAGACTCCCAAGGCCGGACGCAGGCGAACGCCTGGGTTCGACGACGCCGGACCCGCCGCTTGCGGAGGCGCTGAACTATTCCCTGACTGTTTGGGTGCGTCGAGCATGAGACTTCTATTGTATACAGATCGCCGCCCTCAAGCAGCGGTTGCGCTTATGCGGCAAATGCTTCCTTCTCACCAACGTCACTATCCGGCACGCACCTGGTTTACGCCATTCGGACGTTTGCTGACCTATCCTTCACATGCGGAAGCACGATAAAATCATCTATCATCGGAGGGTTCATGAATCCTATCCGTATGCTCCGCCCCCGAGTCGCGTATCGCGCCTTGACCGTCGTCTTTCTTCTGGCTGTCACGCTGACGATGTCTGCGCAGTGGATGGCTCAGGAGGAAGAAGAGGGCGGTATTCCTGCCTACAACGCCGGTCCTCCGCCCAAGGGCACAAAATTGCCGGCGATTATGAGCAAGGCCGATCTGTGGGGCGCGGATGCTCAGTATCCCTACCAAACTCACGCCTACGATCTGGCGGCCAAAATTCCGGTCGTTCTTCATCAGCAACCTTGCTATTGCTATTGCGACCGCATTGGCCACAACAGCCTGCACAGTTGCTTTGAGAATACGCATGGCGCCCGCTGCTCCACCTGCCTGAAGGAGCTTTATTATTCCTATCAGCAGAGCAAGAAGGGCAAGACCGCCAGCCAGATTCGTGCCGGCATCATCCGCGGCGACTACAAGGTGATCGACCTGCAAACCGCGGCTAGCATCAACTAGCACGCGACTCGGCGTCGTAGCCGCTTCTCTAGTTGAGGGCTCCTATCCGAAGGTAGAAGTCTTCGCTACAATCGTTGGCGCCATGTTGCGCATCCAGCTTTACGCTGACCCAGCCGGGGTGTTCGTTCACGATGCGGTTTTGGCCTCCTGCCGCCGCCACGCTGAGAGAATTGCTCTAGTGGATACTTCTTGTGGCCGCCGCATCAGCTACGCTGAATACGGGGAACTCGTTGAATCCTTAGCCCGCGGCCTGGTTGCGGCCGGCATTCACCCCGGCGAGGTTATCGCCATTTTCCTCGCCAATTCCTGGGAATTCTGCGCCGCCTATCATGCTGCAACCTTGGCCCGGGCGATTCCTACCCTGCTGAATCCTACTTATCGTGAACGGGAAGTCCGCTACCAGTTGAGCAACTCTGGCGCGGTATTTCTGATTACGGATGGCAGCAACATCAGTGGTATCGATCTGACCGGCCTTCCGAATCTGCGCCGCGTGTATTGCACACGCCAGCAGGCCAGCGCAAGCGAACCGTTCTCCAACCTGCTGAACCCCTCGAGGCTCGCGCTGCCGGTTCCAGACAAGCCAACGGACACCGCTTTGGCTGCCCTGCCTTATTCCAGCGGTACCACCGGTCTGCCTAAGGGCGTGATGCTGTCGCACTTCAACCTGATCGCGAACGTTTACCAGTTTCTTGGGCCGAATGCGACCGAACTCAATGGCAACGATGTGGTTCTCTGTTTCCTGCCGCTGTACCACATCTACGGGTTAAATGTGCTTCTGAATCCGGCGCTGATATTGGGAGCGACCTTGGTGCTGATGCCTCGATTTCATACGCAGCAGGTCACTTCGCTATTGACGGCTGAGTCGGCCACCATGATTGCGCTTGTGCCTCCGGCCATGAATGCACTGTGCCTCGCCGCGGAAAACGGGCAGTTCCCAAAGGATCATCGTGTCCGCTGGGTGAAATCTGGAGCCGCGCCGCTGGGGCCCGATTTGGCTCGAAGGTTCACGGCTCTCACCGGAATTCTTGTCTGTCAGGGATATGGCATGACTGAGGCTTCTCCGGTAACTCATGTGGGTTTTCTTCAGCCACAGCTTTATCGGCCGGATTCGATTGGTCAACCCCTGGCCCTGACCGAATGCCGCGTGATTGCCCAGAATGTGCTCGCTGAATCGACGGAAAGCGTGACAGAGGCGCCTACCGGTGAAGCGGGCGAGTTGCTAATGCAGGGTCCACAGTTCATGCTGGGCTACTGGAATGAGCCGCAAGCAACGGCCGCTGTCTTGCGCGATGGATGGTATTGGTCGGGCGACATCGTTACCTGCGACTGCGAAGGTTTCTACCGCGTGATTGACCGCAGAAAAGAAATGATTAAGTACAAAGGCTTCCCGGTCGCGCCAGCGGAAGTGGAAGCCGTGTTGCTGGAGCATCCCGCGGTGCGGGAGTGCGGCGTGGTTGGCCGCGCCGACCAAGCCGCCGGTGAAATACCGGTCGCATTTATCGCCTTGCGTGAGGGCTTCATCTCGAGCAACAAGATGGAGCAAGACCTTTGCGGCTTCGTTGCCGAACGGCTCACTCACTACAAGCAGCCCAGGGAAGTGCATTTTGTCGAAGCCGTACCAAAAACCGCTTCAGGGAAGATACTTCGCCGTGAGCTGCGACAGTTGATCCGCTGATCAGCAGACATGTTCCTAGTGGCTCAACGATTTCCTTCGCAACTTGAACTCCTACATAACACTTGACAGGCTTTTGACAATCTTTTGACAAGCCCCTTACCCATCCATCCCAAACTAATCCTCGCGCAGCCCCTGCACTCGCAATAACCGTTTCTGCCCGATTCCAGCTTGTAGTTCCAGGAGGATCTTTATGTGCTCGTTCGACGATGCAAAAATCTTCGCGCTGATCGCCCTGTTGATTGCCGCCAGCTCCCTCAACGCCCTCGCCGAGGGCAAAGAACGGGTAGCTGTGCCCGGGACGCGCGCCATCACCGTGGTCGCCTCCACCGTCCCTGCCAACGGCGACGTCAATCCCTACGGTTTGGTCGTGATTCCTGTAAGCAGTGGTTCACTCGTCGCAGGTAATCTGCTGGTCAGCAACTTCAACAACAACTTGAACCTGCAAGGCACCGGCACAACTATCGTTCAGATAACTCCCGGCGGCGCAGTAAGCCTGTTCGCTCAAATCAATGCCAGCAGCCTGCCTGCTCCATGTCCTGGCGGTGTCGGGCTGACCACGGCTCTCTCAGTTCTGCGCAGCGGATGGGTCATCGTCGGCAGCTTGCCTACCACTGACGGAACCTCTGCCACGGCACAGGCTGGCTGTCTCCTCGTGCTCGACCATAACGGAAATGTCGTCGAAACGTTTTACGGCTCACTGATCAACGGTCCCTGGGATATGACTGCCTACGATCTGGGCAGCACTGCAGACTTGTTCGTCGCCAACGTTCTCAACGGCACCGTTGCCGCCGACGGCGCGGTGGTGAATCAGGGCACGGTAATCCGGCTGAATCTGACTGGCCTCGCGGGTTCGATGCCGAACCTTGAATCAATCACTGTGATCGGTTCGGGCTTTTCCGAGCGAACGGACCCCGTCGCTTTGGTGATCGGTCCCACCGGCGTGGGCATGAGCCCCGACAGGAAAACGCTCTACATCGCGGATGCCCTTAACAACCGCGTGCAGCGGATCGCCAATCCGGTAACACTTACGACTTCAGCCGGAACCGGAAGCACGCTTTCCTCGGGCGGGTTCATCAACGATCCTCTTGGCCTTGCGGTCGCTGCGACCGGAGATGTCTTTGAGACCAACGGAGGCAACGGACAACTGGTCGAGATAAATCCAGCCGGTAGCCAGGTCTTCTGGCCTTTCCTCGACATCAGTGGCAACCCTCCGGGCAATGGCGCCCTGTTCGGATTGGCTCCTCTGCCAGCTCCGGGATTGTATTACGTGGACGACGCCACCAATACCTTGAACTTCTTCAACTGAGCTTGGCGGCGTCGGAGGGATGACGAAGGCACGGCTTCGTGCCGTGCCCTCGTGACGACAGCTGGCAGGTTCTCACTGCGAAGTCGAAGTGTCTTTGGTGGTGGCGGCGTCGCCCGAGATCTTCTTCGTGCTGAAGAAACTCCAGATCACTTCGTTGGCATTAATCGCGTGGCTGACTTTGCCGACTTCACTTTCACTCGTGTACTGCTCGCCGCCTGGCCAGGTATGACCGCCGTCTTTGATGATATAAAGCATCACTTGAGCATTGTCTCCGCAGCCATTGAAGGTGAGGGTCTTGGTTTCCTTACTTGCCTTATCCGGAGCGGGGATTTTGCTTTGGGCAGGTTTCTCGCCGCAGCGGTCGAACTTGGCCCAGGATTTGTCGCTTTCTTCTGCCGAGAGTAGGCGGAAACGGCCCGGCTTGTAGGTTCCGCCGTCGTAGGGCGAGATGGGATCGCTGGTGCCGTCAATAAGTAAGGCCGACACTGGGCGCGACGGCAGACAGATCATGGTTTTCGGCAATTCGGCGCTCACGGCCGCTACTGCGGCAATGCGATCTGCAATCGAACAACCGGCTTTCAAAGCCATAAAGCCGCCATCGCCTAATCCGGCTGCGTAGATGCGGTGGGCATCGACCGAGTCCTTCAGGGCGATTTGATCGAGCATTTGGTTCAAAAAGGCAATGTCATCGGCCGGCTCAGACTGAGATTTATTTTGCTCCGGGTTTTGTTCCCCTTGCCGCCCACTACCTCCGGGATAGCCGCTGCCCTGAGAACCTCCGCCCGGGTAACCTCCGCCGCCCGGATAGCCTCCACCTGGATAGCCATACCCGCGGCGGCCGAAGGGGCGACGAGCCATCTCGGGCTGCGCTTCAGGCCGCACGCCAATATTCCACCGCCCATGGTCGGCGTTGGGATAGACGGCGATCACACCATTCTTTTCGGCAAACTGGCTGAAGTGGGTCAGGCGCCCCATGTCGTCGGCATCCTGATTTTCACCGTGCAGAAGAATTACCAGCGGATAGTGTTGCTTCGCGTCGTAACCCAGGGGGAGATGAACGATATACGTTCGCGAGACACCATCGACATCGATTTTCTCTTGCGTTTCCTGGGCGTGTAAACCAGGAAGAAAGATGAGAACCGTCAACGCCGCAAGTAACGAGGTGCGAAAGAAAATCGATTCCGCACTTTCTGTCGCTGATCCTTCTGCCAATTTCCAGGGCATATAGGCAAGTTCCTCCGCCATCGGGTAGTGGTTTGAGAAAGCGGCGAGCCAGACGCGCCCACGCGCAGAAAGAGGCTTGCTCGGGATGACAACCAAACTGCACCACTACCGGCTATGTCGGATATGAACCTTAGTCTAGATCGAGGGTTGCCGGCCGTGAGGAAGAATTTGCAAAGATTTGTAATGTGAGTTCGAACGCGGAAACGGGAACTTTTGTAGACCGTATGCGTAGTTATCTTAGGCGGCGCCGCGATAGAATCGGGCGCCCAGGCTGGAGGGCGATATGGACGGCAATATTGTCGGACTGGCAGCTGTGGTAATGATCTTTGGGATTCCGATGGCTGCGCTGTACACCTACTTTCGCGTGCGGAAATTGCGCACCGAAGAACGGCTGGCGGCGATTGCGCGCGGCGTCGACGTGCCAATGCAGCCGGAGCTATCAGAAGCGGCGCGCTCACGGCGATCAGGTATTCTGCTGGTTTCGGGTGCGATCGGCTATATCCTGACGTTCGTGCTCGTCGGACATTTTGATCCCGATGCCACAATTGCAGCCGTATTCGGGGTGATTCCGCTGGCGGTGGGCGTGGGCTTCTTTGTGGACCAGGCTCTGATTCGCCGCGACGCACGGGTAAATTGAAAACAGGCTGCGGGCTTCAGCGAATTCAGGTTTCGCGAACGCAGCTTGAGCTGGCTGAACGGCTGCGCGAGTCACGCTATTCGCCGATCAGGAATTTATACTGCGCGTCGCTTAACGGGACGACGCTGAGGCGCCCCTGGCGCACCAGGGGTGAATCGGCAAAAAGCCTATTCGCTTTGATCTCAGCCAGCGTCTTCGGTTTGGCAATCGGTCTACCTGCTTTTAGTTTGACCACTGGATTTTTCGCATCGGATGTGTCGACCGATACAACGCTCGCGGTTCCTACTGCGCTTTTCTCATCTCCTGTGTGATAGATCACCAGCTTTTCGTCCGGCCGCATGGTGCGCATATTGCGGAGCGCAACAGGATTGGTCACGCCATCCCAGACGGTTGTGCCTTCACGCTCGAGATTGGCGAAGGAATATACGCCCGGTTCGGTTTTCAGCAAGTATGGCATGGTTTGATTCCGCTATTGAGGCTTGTTATTGGGATCGGGGGCTTTGTTGTCCTTCTTCTCATCCTTATTGTTCTGGTCGGCATTATCGCCGTAAATCGAGTACTGGTTCTGCGGCCGCTTCAGCTTTATGGTGAAGTCCATTTTGGGGCGATCCACGTTATAGTCTTCGCCGTAAGTCTGGAATCCAGTGGCGAGCACCTGCACACGCAATTTGCCGTAGGGGATGCCATCAAAGCTGGCCTTGCCATCGAGATCGGTCTTGAGTTCGAGTCCGCCGCGCCCTTGCTCGCCGTGGGCATTCACCGAGTGCATGATGACCGCGGCGTTGCGCACGGGCTTGCCGTTGTCGTCTTTGAGAATGAGAAAGGTCAGGTCGGCGGCGGGTTCCTCCTCATCTTTCTTGCTGCGCTGTGCCGAAGCGAGGCTCCACAACATAGAGAGTAGCAGCAGCCAGGCAAGCGGGTGAAACTTTGCCGGTTTCATTGCGGAAATATTTTAGCGCGTTCGAAGAGCGCTGTGACGCTTATTGTTTCCGTGGATTTTCGGCGGAAGCGAGGTGCAGCATATCGCGGGCGACATGGGCAGCGTTGTGACGGGCGACGGCGGCTTCTTCCAGATAGTCACCGAGAACAGGGATGACGCCAAGGGCTTCGATCGTGTCGAGGTCGGCGACGATCTGGCAGGCGCCTTCCGAGGCGTACTTGGCTTTGAGTTCGTCGGAGACGGGTGCGCGGTTGATGAGGGCATAGTCGAAAATCCGCTGGCGGGCGTGGCGGTTAAGGGCGCGGATGTGGTCGGCGGCTGTGAGTCCGAGGCTTTCATTGGCCTGAGTCATCAGGTTGCAGATATAAACCTTGGTTGCGGATGATGCGACGATAGCATCGGCAATACCCTCAACGAGCAGGTTGGGAATAAGACTGGTGAAGAGCGAACCGGGCCCGATGCTTATGATATCGGCGTGGGCGATGGCTTCAAGGGTCTGGGGAAGAGGCTCAACGTTGGCAGGGACGAGGATGAGTTCGCGAATGCGCCCTTTGCTGGCGGTGATCTTCGTTTCACCCCGGACACGGGTTCCATCTTCCATGACGGCCTCAAGTTCGATGTTGGAGGTGGTCGCCGGGAAGATGTGGCCGCGGGTCACCAGAACTTCCGATGAGAGCCGCACAGCCTCGGAAAAATCGTGAGTGATATCTGTGAGTGCAGCGAGAAAAAGATTGCCGAAGCTGTGGCCTTCGAGGCCGGAACCCTTGCCGAAACGGTGACGGAAGAGCCGAGAGAGCAGGGCTTCGTCTTCACTGAGCGCGACGATGCAGTTGCGAACGTCACCGGGCGGAAGCATGTTGAATTCCTTGCGCAGGCGTCCGCTGGAGCCGCCGTCGTCGCTAACCGTGACCACGGCGCAAAGATCGCTGATAACCGGCGGGGCGAAGGATGCAGCGGTCAGTTCCGCAGGGTTGGGAGCGAACAGTTTCAGCCCCTTGAGCAGCGTGGAAAGGCCGGTACCACCGCCGATGGCGACCACGCGCAATCCATGCTGCCGCGTGGATTTTTCTATGGAGAGTATGTCGGCGGGTTTGGTTTCCATCCCAAGATCCGGTAGGGTTCGTCAGTCAAAATTAGATCCCATTGCAAATCAAACGTGCGGGCATAGCAATTCGGCCGCAACGGCCGCTAATACGAGCCCTCTTCGCGATAGGCGGTTTCCTGCGGGAGTTCGGCCGAGGGATCAGGGTACAGCAGTTCCGTGAAACGAGGATCTTCGGCCAAATTATGGAAGTCGCCGTCGTTACGCGCCTGAAAACGCAGGCTGGGGTTCAGACGAAGCGCCTCCTCGAGATGCTTGAGCGAATCCTCCACGTGCCCGGTAAGGCAATCGAGCGCGGCGAGCCCGTAAATTACAAAGTCGTTCTTGGGCGACTGCTTGAGCAGTTTTTCCAGGTGCTCGCGGGCGGTGACGTAGTCGCCGACGTTCATCAGCGAAACCGCGTAATCGTAGTGTTCTTCCACCGTCTTAAACTGCTGCGTGGCGGGGCGTTCGAGGCGCTGGTTGCAAATATTGAGGTGAACCGTGGCACGGTCGATGAGTTCCCTGCTCGGACCGGCAAGCACCTTTTCGAATAAAGGCTTTGCTTTTTCGAATTTGTGCTCCTGCAGAGCGCGCAAGCCAGTTTCGTAGTTCTGCAGAGCCTGGGTGTAGCGGGGATCGTCCGCAACTGCTGCCTTCTTGGGCGTAGCTTTTTGAGCCATGTGAAGAATTTTACCTATGATGGTTGTAATAGGCCCGGCCAACTGGCCATGAGCCCCGGCCACAAGTATCACTCAAAAAGCGGTTGGAGAGCAATCCGCGCGACACGCTCCCGATTCAGTTGGCCAACTTTTTCAGAAATTCACGCTCATCCATATGGTACTTGAAGGCTTTGCGCCCATCGATGAAAACTACGGGAACTTCGTCGTTGAACTGGCGGCGCAGTTCGTGGTCGCCATCGACATCGATTTCGCGCCAGGTGAAACCGCCGCGACGGGAGAGCTTGGCCAGGCTCTCTTTGACGACTTCGCACAAGTGACAACCCTTGCGCGAATAGACCACAACCTGATGAGGCTCCGGCACGGCGAAATTGTAACGTCAGGACTACTTCGACTGGCAAGAAAAAAGAAATGAAAGACAGCAATCGGCGCAGAATCTTTTTGTGAACGGAGTGTGGAGTAGAATCGGGAATGGTCTGCTCACCATACCCGCCGTTGCGCGGCAAGACCTGCCTCATCACAGGAGGGGCGCAGCGTCTGGGACGGGCCTCGGCCCTGGCACTCGCCCAGGCTGGAGCCGATGTAGCTATCACATTCCGCGATTCCGCACGCCAGGCACAGCAGACTGTGGCTGATCTCTCCGCACTGGGAGTGCACGCGTTTGCCTTCCACTGCGACGTTACTGATGAAAGCAGCGTAAAGTCCATGATGCAAGCGGCAGGGCGCGAGCTCGGGCGTGTCGACATTCTCGTCAACAACGCGGCGATCTACGCTGACGTTGATTTCGAACGCCTGACGGTAAGGCAATGGGACGACATGTTTGCCACTAACACCCGCGGACCGTTTCTCGTTTCTCGCGAGGCGCTGAAATGGCTCCGGCGAAAGCGTCCGGGATCGAAACAGCGCGTCGAAGGCAGGATCATTCACATGGGATCGTTGGGCGGACTGCGGCCGTGGGTGACGCATGCTCATTACTGTGCTTCCAAGGCCGCATTGCACATGCTCACCAAAGTGATGGCCAAGGCGCTTGCCCCCCAGATCGCAGTCAATGCGGTCGCTCCCGGGGTCATCGATCTCGGGGAAAAATCTGCATTCATGAAGCGAATCGCCAGGACAGCCCCGATGCAGCGCAACGGCAGTGCAAACGACGTGGCTACGGCCGTGCTGTTCTTCGCTACCGCGCCGCAATTCATCACTGGTCAGATTCTGGCGGTTGATGGCGGACTTGGGCTGTGACTGCAAGACCCGGCAGTTCACTTGATCCTGCGTGGTGAATAGGTCGCACTTGTCAGCGGCGCCAGCGCGTCCGAACTTCTGTACTCTCGCAGCTCAGGGTATAGTGGGGCGAATGGCAAAATCCGGGAATTCGTCTGCATCTAACCCGCCTCGAGTCGCGGTTGCGATCCTGGCTGCGGGCAAGGGTACACGGCTTAAATCAAAGCTTCCCAAGGTTCTGCATGAAGTCGGCGGCAAACCCCTGTTGGCGCATGTAGTCGCGGCCGCCACACGAGTGCTTCCTGCAAGCGATGTTTTCGCCATCATTGGCTACGAAGCCGGACGTGTACGCGGAACCGTCGCTCACACGGGCGTCAATTTCGTTCTTCAGTCCGAGCAAAAGGGCACCGGCCACGCTCTGAAGGTTGCCCGCGAGGCGCTTTCCCCTTACGATCACGTCATCGTGCTCTCCGGGGATGCGCCTCTGATCACCCCGCAGACCATCGCGCGGTTGCTCAATTTCCATCTCGACCAGCACGCGGCCATGACTTTGCTCAGCGCCGAGCTCGACAATCCCACAGGTTACGGCCGAGTCATTCGGACCGGACGACGCAACAACGAAGTAAGGGCCATTGTAGAAGAGAAATCTGCCAGTGCGGCGCAGAGGAAGATTCGCGAGATCAACGCTGGGTTTTACGTCTTTGACGTAGCGGAATTGTTCGTGTACATCAAAGAACTTTCCGCGGTAAATCCTCACTCCGAGTACTACCTTACGGACATGGCCGGGATTTTGTGTAAGGCAAAACAACGAGTTGTTGTTTGGAAGACCGAAGATGCCCGCGAAGTCCTGGGGGCAAATACTCATGCTGAACTTGCGATCATCGATCATCAGATGCGGGCGCGGAAGTGCTACGAACTCATGGCGGAGGGCGTTTCTATCTTCTATCCCGGCAGCTGCGTGATCGACGGGGACGTGGCAATCGGCGCGGATACGGTAATCGAACCTTACGTGCAGATTCTTGGAAAATCGCGCATCGGCTCCGGCTGCCGGGTGCGCTCCTATTCAGTGATTCGCGACTCTGAAATCGGCGACGGAGTTCTCGTTCGCAACGGCTGCATTCTGGAAGGAGCGCGTGTGGCCGCCGACGCAGCGCTGGGCCCTTATTCGCATCTGCGGCCGGACAGCCATATTGGCGAAGGCGCGCACGTGGGCAACTTCGTCGAGACAAAAAAGGTTAAGCTAGGCAAAGGATCGAAAGCCAATCATCTTACCTATCTCGGGGACGCCGAAATCGGAGAAGGCGTCAATGTGGGTGCCGGAACTATCACCTGTAACTACGATGGTGTTCATAAGCACACGACCACGATCGAGGACGGAGCATTCATTGGAAGCGATACCACGCTGGTTGCGCCGGTGCGCGTGGGCAAAGGCTCCTATGTCGGCGCCGCTTCCTGCATCACTCACGATGTTCCGGAAGACTCCCTGGCCCTTGGGCGAGCGCCGCAGGTAGTGAAAGAAGGATGGGCGAGAAATCGACGAGCCTCTCGAAAGGAAATGATTCAACCCAAGAAGCTACCGAGGGGAACCAGTTTCGAAGAGTGAAAAAAGCACTGAGACCGTTTCTATCGCGTCACAGTGCCTTCGAACTGGATTTTGATTTTCGTTTCTAGTGGGAAACGGCGTTGAATAGTGGTGAGTGCATCAGCGACTGGAATTGCTGGTCGCTTGACTTGAAATGGAAACTCACGTCTGCTCCGTCCGAATCTACGCTGGTGTTATCCATGGCAACCTTTTCGGCAGCACTCGCGCTCATCTTCTTGTAAAGCAGTCCAGCTTTGACGAGAGAAGAAAGCGTCGCCGCGCTAACGGAGTCGGAAGTAACCACGGTTAAATCAAAATTCACGCCGCTGTTAAAATTCATGGTGTAGCGCGAACCCAACAAGCGCTTTTTAATGGTGTCGTAATCGGCTACTTTCGCCGCATCGCCCAAGGCGGAACGCATCACATTCTGCGTGCCCTGCTGGTCGAGAATGCTCCACACCGGCGCCGAATCAACACTCGACATCATATCGGCCATGGTGGCGTTAGCGTCTACGCTCAAAGTCATTCCGTCGCGTGTGTCCAGCGCTAATTTCACGGATGACGAGTCGCCGAACAGCAGCGTGCTGTCATCCAGAAACACCATCACCATTCCCCCCTCCATGGGGTAGATATTCGCAGTGCGATATTTCGTGGATTTGATCTTCTGCAGCGTGAGCTTTTTGACGACGCTCTTCATGGCGAATGGGCCGGCGGCCACACCCACCTGCTTTATTCCCTCTTTTTCTGTGCGGAAGGCGGCGAACGTCAGTGTGTCGATGTCTTTATCGGGATCGATGCCCACGCCTTTCAAAGCTGACTCGAATTGCTTCAGATTGTCGGGAAGCAGTTGATCTTTCAACTGCATCGCGGTTGGCGAGTTCTTCAACTCGCGGTAATCCACGGAAATCAACTGCTGTAAGTCGGTGGGGATTGCTGCCCGCGCCGATGAGTTGAGCGGCATGGCGCTGGCCACGCCCACTAAGAGAGCCGCCGCTATAATCGTAACAACGCAAAATCCGGATTTTCTCATGACGATTTTTACCCCTCGAGGCGCGCAAGCGCCTACAACTATGAACGGGAATCCGCGTGTTTCTTGCTCTTAGATGCGGCTTTTGGGTTTTCCCGCGATGTGTTTTTCTTATTTTAAGCCCAGCGGACCGCTCCTCGTGTACCCAAAAGTGCTAGACCGGTGACCAGTTTGGAACAAGGGTTTTTCCTCATAGGGCCCGGGTTGGTTTTAAAGAGTACTCAATCGTTATCAGGCTCGCTGAGCTGTTGAGGGTCTCCTTTGCACGTTGCATCGTCACTGGGCGGCGTAATCTGGGTAAACGGAATCGGTGCGCTGCTGAGATGAAAGAAGTCCGACAAATCGTCGGCATAAGCGTCGGCAAAGCCAAGCGATGGCAGGTCATAGTTCGTTTCGATAAATTTTAGAATGCTGCCGAAATCGTGAGTCGCATGCGAAATGTAACCCGGTTGGATGTATGGCGAAATCACTATCATAGGCACGCGGAAGCCGTAAACGTAGCCTGATCCCCAACTCGTGCCATCGTTTATTAACTTGGGCGGCACGTGATCGTACCATCCTCCCCAGTCATCCCACGTGATGATGATCGTTGTATCTGACCAATACGGGCTGTTGCCGATCGCATCCACCACTTCGGTCACCCACGACGGTCCGCATCCCGTATTAGTGGCAGCATGGTCGGAATCGTTGCCATTGGGAATGACCCAACTCACCTGCTGCAGCTGTCCGCTGCTGATGTCGCCGATAATTTTTGCATTGGTCTGGCTCTGGCCAATAACTACTTTTGGCGTGCTGGCGGTATAGTCCGTGCCGCTGCACTCAGTTCCATTGGGCGGAGGGTTGTTTGGCCCGCACATGTGCTGGATGGCGGTGGGAGCGGTCCAGATGCTGCCAAGAGTAGGCGCGTAATAGCGCCAGCTGATGTTGCCGGCATCGAGCAGGTCAGTCAGCGTTTCGTGCTCGAAACAAGGATAGATCGTTGTGTATTCGACGCCTGAAGCGTTGATCACTTCCACCGTCTGGTCGGAAGGCGCAACGCAGCCGGCGTTTCCTGTTAGGCCCATATTTTCGGCCGCGAACGAAGTGTCGTAAGTGCTATTCGCCTCTGGCTCGGAGGTGCCGGAAATAATGAACTGGTGCGCGGGGAAACTCGGGCCTTCATTGGTCTGGAACATCTGGTCAGCGAAGGTGTAGGTCTGAGCCATTTGAAAATAGGGCGCCACATCGGAGGGATTCACGTACCTGTATTGCAAATTTGAGGCGGGACAGTCAGTAGCGTTTTTGTTGCAGGAAGCGGCAATCTGCCATGCGCCATCCATCGCGCACGCGTTCGTGGACGAATTGAGGTCGCACATCTCCGTAAAAGCATTGTGCTTGTGGCTTAGATCGTAATCGTTGGCCAGCGCCACTATGCCGGGCTGAGTAATGCCCGTGGAGGACGAACTGTTCAGCCAGTTGCTGGTCTGGATGTTGTATTGCGAGGCGGTCGGACTCGTACTGCACGCGCTGCTCTTGCCGTAAGGCGAAATGCACAGGCCGTAAAACAGACTATCGGGCGTGCGGTTCTCCTGGAAGATGATGACCACGTTGTGAATCACCGCAGTCGTGGTCAAACTCAAGGTTTGAGATCCGTTGCTCGGCGTCAGCTTGTTCCCATCGACTGCCGCGACCGTAATGGTGTACGGCCCTCCGGGCGTGCTGCTTGTGGTAGATATGGTCAGAGTAGTAGTGGCTGGCATCGTTCCGTTGATCGTCAGCGGCGACTTACTGAACGAACACTTCGGCGCAGGGGTGCCGCCGGTGACGCTGCTGCACGAAACTGCAACGTTGCCGGTATAGCCATCGACAGGCGTCACCGTGATGGTGGATGTTGAGGCGCCACCTGCCGTCACGTCAACTGGGCTGAGCGCACTGGCGCTCAGCGTGTAGCCTCGGGTAGCCGGGGGAGCGTTTTGCGAGGACGAACTACTGCAACCACTGAAACCGGCCAGCAGCGTCCCCAACCCAACCAGCGCGAGCGGTAAAACAAGACGATGGGAGCGGCTCATCGACAAACTTCCTGACGTGCTGATGTAACACGAACTCTGGTCGAAGCTGTCTTCGGAAAACTTGATTCTCTGAAACCTGGTTCTCTAAACCTCTGGTTTTCTGTAACACTGAGGGAAGAGATTCGACTCGCTGGGGACGATAATTATTCCTTGTGGGTTTTAGAGCCAGATTCCAAGCTTTTAGCCGGTCTTGACAGTTTCTGTTCTTTTCCGAACTTCCACAATAAAAACCTGATCCTTCATGGAAGCGAGGTTGATTTCTACGTTCGCCAGCGCTCCGGTAATCGCCGCCCGTCCCAGCGCCTGCGCCGTCGTCAGATCCGACTTCATGTTGGGATTCGTGATGGCAAATAGATTCTGTGTAATCTGCAAAACCTGGTAAGCTTTTTCGGCCACGTCGAGAGGAACTTCCGTGGCCTGTTTCAAGGCGCCATCGATAGCACCCTCACTGTTGGCTGCATCGCCCCTGGCGTCTTTGTAGGCCTTCATCACCGTGTCATACGCGGCCGCATCTGCATCGACGGCGGCCTTTAATTCTTCGCTCAAGATGGTGAGTTGCGCGATGGCGGCGCTCAACTGAGCCTCATATTGCAGGTAAGCTTTCTTGCCCCGCGACATCGAAGCAACCATAGTGGCCAACCCCGCGGCCATCGCCCCCGCTGCCGCCGCCGCGCTGCCGCCGCCGGGGGTCGCTGTGGGCGCAGCCAATTGCTCGATAAAAGGCTCGAGGCACGCCCGCAACCCGCCCACTGCCATTTTGCCGCTCATCACGGCGGCGAGACGATTTTCGAGAATGAGCGAGGAATCGAAGTTTTCGACCTGCAAAAACCATTCCGCCGTCTGCTCGATGGCTTTCTTGGGAATTAGCCCCACAATCTCGCTGGAGATCGGCGTCACGCCATAACGTTCCGCCTCACGTGTTACCAGCTCAAAGACTCGGTGCACGGGCGTCTGCTCGAAATCGGTCAAGTTCATTGAAACCTGGGCGAGACCGCGCACCAGAAATCCTGCACCTTTCACGAAACGCAGGCCGCCACTCGAAAAGCGGACCGCTTTGGCAATCTTCTTTGCGATCTCCACGTCTGGCGTGTTCAGAAAAATGTTGTAAGCGATAAGAAACTTGCGCGCTCCAACCACGGTAGCCCCGGCCGTCGGATGGACTCTGCATTCGCCAAAGTCCGGCTTGCGCGCCGGGTTGGTAGCGATCTCGGTACGAATGCCTTCAAACTGCCCACGGCGAATGTTTTCAAGGTTCTGCCGTTCGGGCGTGGCCGCCGCCGCCTCGTACAAATAAACCGGAATTTGATATCGCTTCCAAATCTCTGCTCCTACATGGCGCGCCATCGCCACGCAATCTTCGATCGTCACGCCGTCGATGGGGATGAACGGCACCACGTCGGCTGCGCCCATGCGCGGATGCGCTCCCTGATGCAAATTCAGATCGATCAACTGCGAGGCCTTCCCTACCCCACGGATCGCCGCTTCCTGAATGGCCTCGCGCTCGCCCACAAGGGTAATTACGCAGCGATTATGGTCGGCGTCCATTTCCCGGTCCAGCAAGTAAACCCCATCCATTTTCATAGCTGCGATGATGGCGTCGACTTTGGCCTTGTCGCGTCCTTCAGAGAAATTCGGCACACATTCGACCAGCGTGGACATAGCTGAGAAGAATAGCAGAATGGCCGTTTCTAATTTCAAGCCGCAACGTTTAGAATTGCATCCATCCGGCGTGCGGCTCGACTATGTCAGAAGAGATCAAGACGCCCCCTGTCGCCGTTGATAATCTCACGGGCACGCTTGTGGGCCGGTTCACCGTGGGCAAGCGGCTGGGAGCCGGCGGCATGGGACAGGTTTATGTCGCTGAAGATCCTACGCTGAAGCGCAAAGTCGCCATTAAGCGCGCGACTTCGGGCACGCGGTCCGACGCCCCCGAGCGCAAGAAATTCCTCAAAGAGGCGCAGCGCGCCTCCGCTCTGAACCACCCTAATGTTGGCTCGATGTACGACGTCGTCGAACAAGGCGGCGAACTCTGGCTGGTGATGGAGTACATCGAGGGCGAAACTCTGCGCACTCGACTGAAGCGTGGCCCAATTCCGAAGAAAGAGTTCTTCACCCTCGCCGCCCAGTGCTGCGAGGGTCTGCAAGCGGCGCATGAAAAGGGAATCATTCACGGCGACATCAAGCCGGAAAACATCATGATCACACCTGGCAACCGGGTGAAGATCCTCGATTTCGGAGTTGCCCGCCGCGCCTGGGGCGCCGGACCCGAAGAAGTAACCCGCAGCATGGACACCATGGCCACCAGTGGGGGAACTCCCGCCTACATGGCGCCGGAGGTTCTGCTGCAAAAACCCGATGACGGCCGCTCCGACATTTTTTCTCTCGGCGTTGTCTGCTACGAAATGCTGGGCGGCGAGCAGCCGTTTCACACCAACAGCATCGCCACCACTGTCGCCCGGATCGTCCATATAGATCCGCCGCCACTGAAAGATGTTCCCAAGCCGCTGGCGCAAGTGGTCTCGCGCGCCATGCAGAAAGATCCAGACCTCCGCTATTCAACCGCGGCCGCCCTTCTCGAGGACTTGCGCCGGGTCGAGCGCGGAGGCAGCCCAAAGCTGCCGGTGGCCACACCCGAGAATTTGCGCCGATATCGCATGGTCGCGGCGCTGGCTGCGTCAGTTCTCCTGGTGATCGCAGGGTTTTTTGTTGTGGCAAGATCGCGAACAACTTCACCTCCGCCTTCGGCGGCTGCGCCGCCCGCAAAAGCAGCCTCAGGCGAGCAAGCGACCACATTGATTATTCTGCCCTTCGAACCGATTGCCGAAGACGAGAAGCTGACCGAGTTCGGCAACGGCCTGGTCGATACGCTCACGGCGAAACTTGCCCAGCTCAGCGCCAATCATCCCTTGCAGGTGGTGTCAGCGGGCGAAATCCGCTTGAAGAACGTCACCAGCCTCGCGCAGGCGCACCAGGAATTCGGCGCCGATACCGGCTTGCGCATCGGCTTGCAGCGCTCCGGCGAACTGGTTCGCGTCAGTTACTCTCTTACCGAAGCAAAAAGCGGGAGGGTGGTCAAGGCCGGATCAGCCGATGTGCCCGTCACAGACCCGTTCTCCATAGAAGATCAAGTCACCAAAGCTGTAGCTGCAGCATTGGGTTTCTCGCTGCGGGCGGACGAAGCTCGCGAACTCGCCTATCACGGTACCTCTTCGCCTGACGCCTACAACTATTACACGGAGGCTCGTGGCTATCTGGAAAACGGCAGCAAGGCGGAGAACATCGACAGCGCCATCATTTTGCTGGGGCAGGCGCTTAAGGTCGACCCCAATTACGGCCGCGCCGAAGCCGACTTGGGTAGCGCCTATTGGGCAAAATATAACACCAGCAAAGATAAGACCTTCATTCCCAAGTCTCAGGAAGCCTGCACGAAGGCCATTAATCTGGGCAACTCGGGAGCTGCTGGTCATGTCTGCCTCGGTGTTCTCGACAACGGCACGGGAAAATATGAAGATGCCGTGCAACAGTTCCGCAGCGCGACTGAACTTGATCCCTCCGACCAGGATGCCTACGTGGGCCTTGGCAAAGCGTATGAAATCCTTGGCAAAACGCAGGATGCAGAAAGCACCTATAAGAAGATGATCGCCTTACGCCCCAACTATTGGCGGGGCTACAACGTGCTGGGCGCATATTATTTGAGCCAGGCCCAGTATGACGACGCGTCGAAGATGTTTCAGAAGGTCGTGGAGCTGACACCCGAAAGTTTCCGCGGGTATTCCAACCTTGGCGCAACTCTGCTGTATGAAGCGAAATATGCCGATGCCATCAAGCCGCTGGAGCAGGCACTTGCGATCCGTCCCACGGCCGATACCTATACGAACATAGGGACGGCCTACTATTACCAGCATCGCTACCATGAAGCGGCGGAGTCTTACGAGAAAGCCGTGCACATGAACGACAAGGACTATACGCTCTGGGGTAATCTGGCAGAGGCTTATTATCTGGACGGCGAACGTCCCAAGGCTCGTGCCGCGTTTGAAAGGGGAATTGCTCTTGCCAGGCAAGGACTGACGGTCAATAACCGCGATCCGGACTTACTGAGTGCGCTGGCCAAATACTACGGCATGACCGATAATCGCGCTCAGGCACTCGCCTACCTCAACCAGGCCGTCGAGCTCAGCAAATCCGACAAAGAGATTCTCTTTTCCGCCGCGACGATTTATAACCATTTGGGCGACAAAGGCCAGGCTTTAGAGTGGCTGGGAAAGGCTTTGCGCTCGGGCTATTCGCCCGAGATGGCGAGACAGCAGCCCGACTTAGATAACCTGCATGGCGACGCACGTTTCGAGGATTTGCTAAAATCCACGAGTCCCGGGCCGAACACCGCGAAGTAAATCTCAGATTTCCGGGCTGTGCTTTCATGGGTCAAACCGTCGGCGCGCCCAACTGGAGCGGGGCGTTTGATTTCGGCATTTTATTTATAAAGAGGAGAAACGACATGAAAAAAAAAGTGGGCGCTGATGAAACCGTTCCTGTGTGTACCGGGGGAACAATCGCCAGCGGCAGCACCTCAATTACGTTCACCAACAGCGACGATGATAATGCCTATACGATAAACACCCCCACAGATAGTTCGGGAAACCAGATGCCGGGATGGCCAGCCCCGCCGCAGCAAGCTCCCCAAATAGGCGCAGCGCCGCAGGGCGGGGGCGACAGCACTAAAATCGTTCAACTCAACTCGCGCGCAGTATTGGGCACCTATAATTACACGACCACGCCCACGTGTCCGGAGGGAACGCCTCCCAAGATTGTCGTCTCTTAGTCTAGCCTTACAGCCATTCCGGGGCCAGCGTGCGACCCTTTCACAATTAGCCCTGTGCGGCCCGGTCGGCACTGGCCCCGCTATTTTAGCCCGTCCGTGTAATTGACCCGCCAACCTATTCACGGTAAAGTGCTTCAAGCGTTTTTTGCGGTTCGTTGTCCCAGGAGAAGTCTGTGGTTCCAGGTTCCAGCCGCTGCCGGGGTGGTGTGTGGACTGCCGTGAGCCTCGTATTGGCGCTGGCAACTGCGCAGTCTGCGTTCGCGGCTCCCGGATTTACTCCGCCACGCCGCGTTGGCTACATGACTGGCGATCAATGGGAGCCCGCCCTTACGACCGATGGCCGCGGCCACGTCTACATTCTTTTTCCTCAATACGGCCCGGTCAGAGATTGCCTCAGCTGTACCATCCCTACCATGGCGTTGCTCATCAGCAGCGACAATGGGTTGACCTGGCAGCCACCACGTGCGCTTACGCCTTCCGCGACCGGGCAGTTCGACGCCCAAATCAAGGTTGACCCGGTTGACCGGGAAACCCTGTATGCGTCCTGGTTGCAGGGCGAGCACGATATTATGGTCGCGAGGTCACAGGACTTTGGTCGGACGTGGTACTTTGCTGTCGCGGAGCATTCCCCCGGGGTGGTCATCGACAAGCCGGTTCTCGCGGTACGCGGCCCCAATGTTTACGTCAGTTTTAACCACAAGCAGACACTGGCGGTGGCAGCCTCGCACGATTACGCCCAGAATTTTTCCTCCGCGGTGCTGAATCCCGGTATCGAAGCCGGATGGTCGCTGGCTGCCGGTGCGACCGTGGACATCGCCGGCAATGTCTATTTTTCCTGGACGGCCTACCCCCCAACCCACATTCTTACCCAACCAGTACAGGTGTTTATAAGCCGGTCGGCCGACGGGGGCAAGAACTGGACTACAGTCCCACTAGACGTTTCCGGCGCCGCGCCGGGCTGCCCCGTCCAGAACTGTTCTAACGGCTTTCTTGCCTCCCAGGTAGCCTTGGCCTCCGACGATGCCGGCGTCATCTATGCCCTGTGGAATTCGGGCGTGGCTGCAGGCCAGCCGCAGCGCATTTATTTCTCGTCCTCTACCGACGGAGGGGAAAACTGGTCGGCCAAGGTTGATGTCTCAAAAGCCCCTGCGGGGGTGGAACACTGCTTCGCGGCTATTACCGCAGGCGCCGCCGGCGATGTTCGCATTGCCTGGATGGATACCAGAGTGGTGGCGCAAAATCGTCCGCTTTGGAATACGTTCTACCGATCTTCCACCAACGGCGGAGCGACCTGGTCGCCGGAAGCGCAACTCTCCGACCCCGCACACGGATACGATTACATTCTGCCCGGCGGTTTTCTTTTTCCCTTTGGCAATCTCTTTTCCATCGCCATCGACAACCTTGGAAGCACGCACGCGGTTTGGGGCGAAGGAAGAAATTACGAGTCTCCAGGATCGATCTGGTATAGTCACGGGCGATAGCAGCCCCCCAATCAGACTTACGTCTTGTTCGTTACATCGACAATATCTGGAGAATCTATGGCGAAATGTCCTTACTGTAAAACGTCCGTCGCCCTTGCGGAAACAAAAACCGAAACCACCAACGTTCGCGAGCAGGTTCACAAAGAAGTTGCAGGAATTGTGAAGAAGGAAATCATGTACTCCTGCCCAAATTGCGACAGCGTGCTCGGATTCGGTTTTTTCCTGGGTGGATTGCTCACTGGAAGGCCGTAGCAGCCTACGCAGACGCCATTCACTGAGCAAATCACTCATTACGGAGATCATTCAATCCCTTTCCATTGAGGATTTGCGGTGTGCATTTTTCGATCCTGGACTCCCGAGTTTTGGACTGTTTGGGTGCCGAGAAATACAGAATGTAGGCTCTTTGCCGTCCCGGCGTCAGTGCAGCAAAAGCAGTTTTCAGCGCCGGAATCTCATCCAACTTATTTTGGAATTCCTTGGGAACTTTGAACTCTGCAGTCTTCTTGTACTTAACCGTCAAACCGGATTTTTCGACTTCTATGGCTTCATCAATATAGGCTTTCAGGATGGTTTCGATCGCTACGATCTCTCGGGCATTGGTGAAGCGAATCTGGCGCGCCGCCTGGACATTCTCAGTTTGCTGGATAAGAATATGATTGCGATCCTTTAACAAAGCACCTTTGAAAAACAGGAGCGCGCAGTATTCCTTAAATCCGTGCATTAAGACTATGTTGCTTTCCTGAAACGCATAACACGGGTTGCCCCACTTCAGTTCTTCAGTCAGGCCGCGGTCAAGCACAATAGCTCTCAATTTTCTAAATTCTTCAGTCCAGCTTTTGGCGTGCCTTAACCATGCGTCCACTTTCGGGTCCATTTTGTTCTTTGTCATAGGATGCCACGCGCCATGTTTATGCTTTGCACAAGATTTTGACCGCAATTCCGAAGGGCGTGTTGCCTCGAGCCATCGGCCCTACTACTCCACGATCAGCCCACCTGTGAGCTCCGCTAGCCGCGTGATGTTGAGATCTTCGCACCAGCGCTGCAATTCATCGACGATCTTCTCTGTTGCGCAGGGATCCCAGTAACTCGCCGTCCCAATCTGCACCGCGGTTGCGCCTGCGAGCATAAATTCCACCACATCGGCGGCGGTGGAAATTCCTCCCATGCCGATTACCGGAATGCTGACGGCGTGGGCTGCGTCATACACCATCCGCAAGGCGATCGGCTTGATCGCCGGGCCGGAAAGGCCGGCAGTGACGTTGGCGATCCGTGGCTTGCGGCTTTCGGGATCGATCGCCATGGCAACAAATGTGTTGACCAGAGAAATTGCATCCGCCCCGGATTCCTGCGCGATGTGCGCCATCTGCGCAATGCTGGTCACATTTGGTGAGAGCTTGACGATCAGAGGCCGGCGCGCCGCGCGTTTTGCGGTGGTGACGACTTCGTCGAGCGAGCGTGGATCGCAGCCGAACTGCAAGCCACCCTGAGCGGTGTTCGGGCAGGAAACGTTGAGTTCATAGGCCGCGATGCCTTCGCCATCGTTCAGCATTTCGATGGTGCGCTCGTAGTCTTCGCGCACATGGCCAAAAACGTTGGCGAAGACCACGATGTTCTTGATCTGCCGAAGGCGCGGCAATTTTTCCTCTAAGAATGCCGCTGCGCCGATATTCTGCAAACCGATGGCGTTCAACATTCCCGCCGCCGTTTCCCACAGACGCGGCGGAGGGTTGCCGATCATGGGCTCGCGCGACAAGCCTTTGACAACGAATCCGCCGAGTTTGTCGAGATGAACAACGTCCTCGAACTCGACTCCGTAACCGAAGGTTCCGCTGGCGGCGATAATCGGATTCTTGAGTTCGATACCAGCGAAGCTAACGCTGAGATCGAGCGTCTTGCCACTTTCGTGCGAAGAAGTCACGAGACCATTTCTCCGTCATGAAAAGGAGCTAACAAGAGAACTGAAGAACAACGGAGACCAATTGCCGAGCGGATGGAGAATCTCATCGCGAGGTTAGTTTACACAGTCGCACGGCCAGAGTGAAAATTTGGAAAGTGGCTGAGGCAATGGCTCGACACCGCTCAGCTCGGTGTGTGAAGATTCGAGTTGTTTCCGGTTTTTACGTCGCCGCCATTTCCTTAGAAGCAGAAGCCCGGCAAGCACCTTATATGCTCCCCTTCAAACTGATTTATAGCGACGCGTATTATCTGCCGATCGGCGCGCATGTCTTCCCTGCGGAAAAGTACCGCCGGGTCCGCGACCGGCTGATCTCCGGTGGTATTGCCGAGGCAAGTGACTTGCTCGAGCCGTCTCCGGCGAGCGACCAGGATATTCTGCTCGTCCACAAACCCGAATATGTACAGAAGCTGACCACGGGAACACTGAGTGCGCGCGAAGAGATGGAAATGGAAATTCCGTACTCGCGCGAACTGGTGGAAGCCTTCTGGCTCGCGGCGGGAGGATCCATTCTGGCAGCACGGCGGGCTTTGCAGGAGCGCGTCGCGGTGAATATCGGCGGAGGATTTCATCACGCCTTCCCCGATCACGGGGAAGGCTTCTGCATGATTCACGATGTCGCCGTGGCTATACGGCGCATGCAGCGCGACGACAAGATCCGTACCGCGATGACCGTCGATTGCGACGTGCACCAGGGCAACGGAACAGCGGCCATCTTTGCCGGTATACGAACCGCCAGTTCGCTGTTGCCTTCCACCGGCGGTGCAAAGCTCAATCGCCCGGATGGCACGCGCCTCGGCGGCAGGCAGCGCGAAGCCCATGCCGGAGACGTCTTCACGATTTCTCTGCACCAGCACAACAATTATCCACTTTGGAAGCCGCCCTCTTCGATCGATGTCGATTTGCCCGATGGCCTCGGCGATGATGATTACCTCGCCTGGCTCGACAATGCTCTGAGCTCAGGATTGCGGCAGTTCGAGCCAGACTTAATCTGCTACATCGCCGGTGCCGACCCGTACAAGGAAGACCAGCTCGGCGGGCTTTCGCTGACCATCGAAGGATTGAAGCGGCGCGACGAGCTGGTCTTTCGCGTGGCGTGCGCGCGCAATATTCCGGTAATGGTCACTTATGCCGGCGGTTATGCGCGCGACGTAGAAGACACAGTCACGATTCACAGCAACACCGTGGTAGCGGCGAAGGAAGTGTTCGCAACCTAGCTACCAAGAGCCGCGGAAGCCCGGACTTGATGGCCTGGGCTTCCACAAGATAATCACGCCGCTCCTTCTCAGTAAGCGTCGTGAAATACCAGCATGTCACCCAGCCTCTGCTCGTGATCTTCCGGAAAACCGCACCGCGAGGCGAACTCGTCGGCCTCGCGAAATGTACCAAACAAGCGGTCCCACCAGGTGATATCGCCGTAATTAAACGCGTGGAGATCATATTGGTGATGGATCGAATGATGCTCCGGCCTTTGCAAGAAATAGCCAATCCAGTAGGGCGTGCGCAGATTGCTGTGGTAGAAATACTCGCCAATTGTCGCGAGCACATTGAACCATGCCGCGCCGGAGGGCGATGCGCCCAGCACGACAAGCAGTAAGGCACTGGAGATCATCGAGTCGGCGGCGATTTCGAGCGGATGCTTATAGAAGGCCGTCAACAGTTCAATGCGCGACGGACTGTGGTGAATTTGATGGAGCGCTCTCCACAAGAAATCAGAGTCATGTCGGATACGATGCCACCAGTAAAAAACAAAGGTCCCGAGAAACCAGCCG
>JASHQM010000140.1 GCA_030039165.1 Candidatus Sulfotelmatobacter sp.
GCAGGAGGCTCTATTCTGGCAGCACGGCGGGCTTTGCAGGAGCGCGTCGCGGTGAATATCGGCGGAGGATTTCATCACGCCTTCCCCGATCACGGGGAAGGCTTCTGCATGATTCATGATGTCGCCGTGGCCATACGGCGCATGCAGCGCGACGACAAGATCCGTACCGCGATGACCGTCGATTGCGACGTGCACCAGGGCAACGGAACAGCCGCCATCTTTGCCGGTATACGAACCGCCAGTTCGTTGTTGCCTTCCACCGGCGGTGCAACGCTCAATCGCCCGGATGGCACGCGCCTCGGCGGCAGGCAGCGCGAAGCCCATGCCGGAGACGTCTTCACGATTTCTCTGCACCAGCACAACAATTATCCGCTCTGGAAGCCGCCATCATCGATCGATGTCGATCTGCCCGATGGCCTCGGCGACGACGATTACCTCGCCTGGCTCGACAATGCTCTGAGTTCAGGATTGCGGCAATTTGAGCCCAATCTGATCTGTTACATCGCGGGTGCCGACCCCTACAAGGAAGACCAGCTCGGCGGGCTTTCGCTGACCATCGAAGGATTGAAGCGGCGCGACGAGCTGGTCTTTCGCGTGGCGTGCGGGCGCAATATTCCGGTAATGGTCACTTATGCCGGCGGTTATGCGCGGAACGTAGAAGACACAGTCACGATTCACAGCAACACCGTGGTAGCTGCAAAGAAAATTTTTTCGGCGATTGAGACTCCGAAGTAATTTACATTCCGGCGGAATCAGAACCGCATAAATTACCTATAGGTCAGTTAACACTCCTGCTACGCCGAATTAGGCCAGCTACGCAGCGGCATTTGCCGCAAGCCTCGGTCTCCAATAGAGCAGCATGCTCAAATCTGTGGCCGCGTGGCACACCATGCCCGCCCACAAGCTTCCCGTAACAATCAGCATTGCGGTGAGGAGCAGCCCGCCGGTGCCGGCGGGAACGAATCCCTTGCGACCGAGGTAAAGGTGATGAGTGCCGAATGCGACGGCAGATGCCAGTGCAGCCCAGACCCACGGAAAATTTAGAGCGCCATGCAGATAGTGCAGCAGGAAGCCGCGGAAAAGCAGTTCTTCGCAAAAACCGGCGGTAACGCTGAACGCTCCGAACCAGCACCGCTCGAGCGCGGAGGACGGCAGGAAAAAACGAAGCGCTTCAAACTGGCGCGGCTCGAGAAATGGCCTGTTCCGGTATTTCACGATTACCTGGACGACCGGCAAGAGCAACTGGAACAGCACAGCCAGCGTAACTATGGCGGCCAACAGCCACCAGCCCCAATGGCCCTTAAGCCACATCCCCTGAACGCCGAGCCCGTGAAGAGTCATTAGAGGCGCAAACCCGTCTGAGCTGCAGGCCACGCCTGTGGTAATCCAGAGCCAAACAAAAGTCTGCCGGTAATAATGCAGACGGGCCGCGCCGCTGGGGTTGGCCTTGAGGGGACGCGTACCGAAATAGTCCCAGATGGGCCCTACGACCACCAGAAAAAAAGCCAGCAAGTGATCAACAAAGTGCATCGGAACTTCCCATATCCGTCAACGGAGCCAATAGCGCCCCACTAGGCCGCCCAGGCCATCTTGCATGAAGTGAGCCAACATTCCTGGACGCAAGCTCCGACGCCAATGAGCGAGCACTCCAAATAAGCTGCCGTAGACGGCGATCACCAGCATAAGTTTGTGACCCTGATATCCATGGCTCGCCCCGAACGCGATCCCCTGAAGGGCAATAGCCGCCCAAACTGAGTTAGTGAGTGCCTCGAACTGACGCTGCAGGTATCCGCGAAAAATAAGCTCCTCGCAAAAACCCGCAGTCAGGGACATCAGCAGCCATATAGTCATTTCCAGTCCGTTGTTTGGAAGCATAGTGTGCATGCCGGCATTGGCAGTCGCCTTCAGCAGGAACCGCAGCCCGGTCACAACGCCGAAGCCGCAAACCAGAAGAAACAAGACAGCAATCCCGAGATCGCGCAAGAAATCCCTGGGGTAGGCCCACGAACCGCCGACCAGATCAGAAATGCGGGTTCCCCTGCTCCTTACGGACCACGCGATAAACGCTGCGACGACCCATTCGAACACAATGACGAACGTGTATCCTGCGGCGCGACTGCGCCACCCGCCAAGGGGGAACGCTTGTGGGCTGATCGCGCCCGCCGCGGAAAGACCGAGCAGTGCCAGAAGAACGACAACGGTATGCCACACAGGAGCAACGGCGCGAGAAGAACTATTCGTCGGTGTCGCGACCCCTGGCGCTGAACTCGCGGCACCCTCAATGCGCAGGTTATAGGGCATACCGATTCTCCCGATAGTAGCGGCTGAAAATGATGCCGACGATCAGTAATGCGATGGGACAAAAAATGCTGGCCTCCGGACCGACCGATCCCCCGCTCAGCCAGTTCGGACCGCTGAGAGTCGAATGGAGCAGATTGCGGGAGGGCAGCAGGGCGCTGTTGGGAACTCCATAGAAGAAGGTTTGTCCCCAGTCAAAACCTGCATGAAAACCGATGGCAGGCCAGATATTGCCCGTGCGCCGCAAAAAAAGACAGAACAGCAGTCCGAAACTTCCCGCGGAAATTGCGCCTATTACAGTTTCACCTGGACGGAAGGCGTGGCCTAACCCAAAGAAGCCTGACATCGCGAACGCTGCCGGCCAAAAACCGATGCCTGAGGCGAGAGTGTACTGAAGGTAGCCGCGAGAAAAAAACTCTTCGAAAATGCCGACTACTAGAAATGCGATACTCCATGCGGCCAATCCCGAAAAAAGTGCGCTTCCGTGAAGCGCTAGGCCGGTGATGCGGTAATCGCCGAGCATGAACATCGCCAGCAGCGCCCCGCTGATTGCTAAAAAACCCCACAGGCAACCGCTCCAGAAGTCCTTGCCAAGAATCTGGCGCAACGGCAGGCCGTAAGCTTTGAACCTGCGGCCCTCGATCTTGCCCATGATGAGGGTGGCAATGACGAGAAGGAGCAGTTCGATTGCTTCGGAGCCTCCCAGCATCGTCGGCGTGGCCGTGATCGGGCCGGAGGGTTCCAGTACATGGGCTCCGAAAAAGTGCACGCGCACGAAGATAACCGCACCCAGCTGCACGCCGCACAGTGCGAGAAAGATGAGCAGGCGCCAGCCAGCGCGCAAACCCTTGGGGCCTATGAAGAGGGCTTTCCAACGCCTGCCAACCGGTGATTGTGAAACTGCGGGAGCAAAGTAAGTTGTGTGCAAGTTCATGCCGCCCCTCCGTTGATATGTAAATGTATATTCACATTTACATTATGTCAAGTTTTTTATAAGATATTGTTCATGCCCAACAGAAACGTGCTCCCAGCCTATCAGGAGCGTAGCCGAGAGTCGCTGCGCAAGCTGCTTCAGGCCACGGTTGAAGTCCTCGGACAGCACGGCGTCGAAGGCGCCACCATCCCCCGCATCGCCCAGCATGCCGGTCTCACTCCCGGTTCGATCTATCGCCGTTTTCATGACAAAGAGGCGCTGCTCGAAACCGCCATTCTCGGCATTCTCGAAGCCCAGGAAACAAATATGCGCACCGGCATGACCCCCATCGCCAGCGCGCAGGTTCCGCTCGCGATTTTTGCTGAGCAGGTGATTACTGGAATGGTGGTAACCTACCGGTCGAAAGCGCCGTTGCTGCGCGCCATGAAGCAATTCTCCCAGGCCCGGCAGGGCACTCCTTTTGTCAAGAAAGCATGCAAGCTGGAGGTCACTTTTTTCGGGCGGCTCGTCGATCTGTTTTTGACCCACCGCCAAGAGATCCGCCATCCCGATCCCCGCATCGCCGTATCGATGGCTCTGATGATGGTCGTCGGAACGCTATTCCAACTTGTGGTTTTCCCCACGGAGTTGAAACTCTGGAAGGGGTTGCTACCGAAAGATGATCAGGCGCTAAAGAAAGAACTGACGCGGGCGTTTCTGAATTACCTGGGGGTTGAGAACCAAACGTCGGCCAAGAACGCCGGGTGACCACGTGTCCGGCATATTCCCGCTGCTAAAATAGGCTCTTACCCATATGTTCGAGAACCTACAGGAAAAACTACAGCGCGCTTTCAAGTCCCTGCGCGGGCAGGCGCGCCTGTCGGAAGAAAACATAGCGGAGGCCCTGCGCGAGATTCGCCTCGCCCTGCTCGAAGCTGACGTTAATTTCAAAGTCGTCAAAGAATTGATTGACCGCATTCAGGCCAAAGCCGTCGGCCAGGAAGTAATGGCCGCGCTTTCGCCGGGCGAACAAGTGATCAAGATCGTCCGTGATGAACTGGTCGAGATTCTCGGCAAAGATACCGCGCGTGTGAAATTCGCTTCGCAGCCTCCGACGGTTGTGCTCATGGCCGGCTTGCAAGGGTCCGGCAAAACGACGACTTCTGGCAAGCTGGCGCACTGGTTCAAAGTCGGCGGACATCGTCCGCTGCTGGTTTCAGTCGACGTTTACCGTCCCGCGGCCCGCGAGCAGTTAAAGATTGTAGCCGATGCCGTCAAGGCCACTATTTACGAAGGCCAGGTCACGGAAGCGAACACTGCGACCGTTGAGCGCCTGGTGAAAGAAGCCCGCCGCGAAGCCATGATTTCCGGTTGTGATGTATTGATCGTTGACACCGCCGGCCGATTGCACATTGACGATCAACTGATGGAAGAAATGCAGTCGCTGAAAAAGCTGCTGAACCCATCAGAAATTCTGTTTGTCGCCGACGCCATGACAGGCCAGGACGCCGTTCGCTCGGCCGACGAGTTTCACAAAAAGCTCACGCTCACCGGCGTAGTGCTTACAAAGATGGACGGCGACGCCCGCGGCGGTGCGGCGCTGTCGATCCGCCAGGTGACCGGCCAGCCGATCAAGTTCATCGGCGTCGGGGAAAAATATGATGCGTTGGAGCCGTTTCATCCCGACCGCATCGTCTCCCGTATTCTCGGCATGGGGGACATTCTGTCGCTGATCGAGCGCGCCGAGCAGCAGATCGATAAAAAGAAAGCCGCCGAGATGGCCAGTAAAGCTCTCAGTGGCGACGGATTTTCGCTGGAAGACTTTCGCGACCAGTTGCGTCAGGTAAAGAAGATGGGATCGATGAAAAATATTATTGGCATGCTGCCGTCGATCGGCCCGTTTTCCGGATTGCAGAAGGCCGCCGACCATGTTGATGAGAAACAAGTCAACCGAGTCGAGGCCATCATCAACTCGATGACTATTCATGAGCGCAATCATCATGAAGTGATCAACGGCAGCCGCAGAAAGCGCATCGCTCGCGGTTCCGGCACGACCGTGCAGGAAGTGAACAATCTGCTCCGCCAGTACGCGCAGATGAAAAAGATGTTCAAGCAGATGGGCAAGCCGAGCTTCGCGCGGCGGTTGGCGGGGATGAAGATGCCGGGGATGTAAAGGCGCTCGTGAACTCCGGACCAATGTCATGAAATGGCGTTCTCTCGAAGAATCATCTCCGGAAACCGGCATTCGCTGCCTGAGCCAAATCCTCGCCGAGCGAAAAGAATCCATCGCCAAATACGTCCCGTCCGAAACACAAGCCGTACATGCGCGAGCAATTTCCGAACTGAGGCAGAGGCGGCTCGCAGCCAACATCCTGCCCGTCGGCGCAAAGATTCCCCAATTCCAGCTTCCCGACCAAAACGGCAACAACATTTCTTCTGAAGATCTGCTCGCAAAACGCCGCCTCGTACTTTGCTTCATCCGCGGGCGCTGGTGTCCGTTTTGCGTCGCCCAGATGGAAGCGATGAACGCCGTCCTGCCCGAGATCGAGAAAGTTGGTTCAAGCCTGGCGGCGATTTCTCCGCAAACCGGGAGGCAGTCGTTCTTCATGCACGATCAGCACAAGCTGCGCTTTCCTTTGCTTTCAGATTCCGGAAATGACTTGGCGCGCTTATTTGGCCTGACCTACTGCGTTTCGGATGAGCAGCAGGCGCTCTACAAGCGCACGTTCGTTAACCTGCCATTTGTGAATGGAGACGACAGTTGGGAACTGCCAATTCCGGCGACCTATGTCATCGAGCGGGAGGGAACGGTGATTTACGCGTCGGCGAATGAAGACTATACCGAACGTCCCGAGCCCTCTGAGATCGTCGCCCTTCTACAATCACAGACCAATCTTTGATGGTCATCCTGCGCGAAGCGAAGGATCTGAGCATTTTCGATGGGCAAGCGAAGTACCGGATTCTCTCGCTTCGCTCAGAATGACGATGCCGGAATGAGCCACTCTCAGTGAACCTGCGAGATTGCGACACGATACACTGTTAACTTCATGCACTACATCTACGGCATCAACGCCGTCACTGAAGCGCTGAAGGCGCGGGGCCGCGCTTTCCAATGGGTCGGCATGGCAAAGGAACGGCGCGATCTGCGTCTGCAACGCATGATTGAAGATTGTCGCCGCATCGGCGTTCCCGTACGTTTTCTATCGCGCATGGAACTCGACCGCATGGCGGGCAATGCTGCGCATCAGGGGGTGGTCGCGGTCACATCCGCAAAGCAATACAGCAATCTCGATGATGTTGTGGGCGCGAAACGCGGGCTGCTTTCGTTCATCATAGTGCTCGATGGCGTGGAAGACCCCCACAATTTGGGCGCTCTGTTGCGCACTGCCGATGCCGCCGGCGCGGATGGCGTGATCATTCCTGAGCGCCGTGCCGCAGGCGTAACCGGCACGGTCACAAAAGCTTCTGCCGGAGCGAGCGAACATTTACCGATTGCCAAAGTGACCAACATCGCGCGCACGGTAGAGGAATTAAAAGACCGTAACGTCTGGACTATTGGGCTTGACGAGCGCGGTCAACAGATCTACGACGCGCTCGACTACAACATGGATTGCGCGATCGTTCTTGGCGCCGAAGGCAAGGGCCTGCACGATCTGGTGAAAAAGAAATGCGATTTCCTGGTTTCGATTCCCATGCTGGGCAAGGTTCCGTCCCTTAATGTCTCTGTCGCGGGCGCGATCGTGATGTATGAGGTCGTGCGGCAGCGGCGATTAAAAGAGAGAGAGCACTCCGCAGAACTGCAATCGGCAAAGGACCATCAATGAAGTTGTATTTGTGCCTTCTCTGCGTCCTCTGTGGTTGTGCAATTCGCTGCTTTGCTCTCGACCGCGAAGCTTTCACCATCACGAAGTACGATCTTGAGGTCCGTGTTGAACCCGGACAGCAGCGGCTCGGATCTCGCGGTACGGTCACCCTTCGCAACGATTCCTCTGTACCACAGAGAATCGCGGTCTTGCAGATTTCCTCTTCTTTGAGTTGGCACTCGATCAAGATCGCCGGCAAGCAGGTGCAGTTCGTCGCCCAGCCGTATACGTCTGACATCGACCATACCGGCGCGCTTTCTGAAGCCATCATCACGCTGCCTGGGGCGGTCGCGCCGAAAGGCACAGTCGATCTGGAGATCGCCTATGAAGGAGTGATCCTGCTCGACGTAACCCGGCTCACACGGATCGGAACCCCGGAAGAGGCGGCCAACAGCTTTGACTGGGATCATATAAGCCCGAAGTTCACCGCAGTGCGAGGCGCCGGAAATGTCGCCTGGTATCCAATCGCGACCGAAGCCGCGGATCTGTCGGAATCAGCGAGCCTGTTCGATGTCTTGCATCGGTGGAAGATGAGGGAAACCGTTGCGAGCCTGCACCTCCGACTGACGGTCGTCGGCGATGGCGACGAAAACAAACCTGAACTCCTGATTAATGCCACCAACTGCCCAACGGCGCGTGAACTAATACACGACTTTGTCGCGGATTGTACTTATTCTTCACTCGGTTCGCTTGCACCCGCGTTTGTAATAGCTGATTACGAGGTAGCCAGCCGCAGCCCAGTCGACGTTCACTTTTTGTCGGGTCACGATACTGCCGCTGCAACCTTCGCCGACGCCGCGGAGACGGCGTCGCCTCTGATTACAGATTGGTTTGGGGCGCTCCACAAAAAAGCTCAGACGGTCGACCTGCCCAATGCCGATGACGCACCTTTCGAGAGCGGGTCTCTTCTGCTGACACCGCTGTCAGGCATGAATGCCAGGCAGGCTGGGCTCGCGGCAGCACATCAGCTCACCCACGCGGCTTTCTCTTCGCCGCGGCCGTGGATCAACGAAGGCCTGGCTCACTTCGCCCAAGCGCTCTACCTCGAACGGCAAAGTGGACGCCAGGCCGCGCTCGATTACATGGCGTCGCACCGCTCCGCCATCAATGCGGAGGAAAAGACGACGGCTCTCTCGCGGACGGAAAGCGACGCGAGTGGCTCACTCATAAACACAAACGACGAAGAACTCCTGCGCAGCAAAGGCATGTGCGTGTGGTGGATGCTGCGCGAGATGGTTGGCGATGCCGCGCTGAAAAAAGCGATTGCGGCTTACCGCCCGGAGCAGGATAAAGAACCTTCCTACATGCAACGCTTGATTCAAAAGCAGACGCAAAAAGATCTCGAGTGGTTTTTCGATGACTGGGTCTATCGCGATCGTGGGCTGCCCGAATTTGAAATCAAATCCGCTTTCGCGCGCAGGACCTTGCCCGAAGGATACATGCTTACCGTGACGGTTGAAAACCTCGGCGCCGCAGGAGCACAGGTTCCCGTTACAGTAGAGTTCGCAGGCGGCGAGGTGACACAGCGGCTGGTCATACGCGGCAAAAGCAGCACTGTCACGCGCGTGGAATTGGTGAAACCGCCTGAAGAAATCGTGGTGAATGACGGCAGCGTGCCAGAGAGCAATGCGTCAAGAAATACTTTCAAGATTGAAAGCGGCGATATTCGCGATAGCGACTCCGCAAAGTGATTTATGCCCTAATCAATGCGCGCTTTGGTAAAGCTCGCCATGGCCTGAAGCTTTTGGGTCGCCGCGCCCGAATCAATTGACCTCCGCGCGAGAGCAATTCCCTCCGCCAGATGATCGACTCGTCCCGCTGCGACCAGCGCGGCTGCAGAGTTCAATATCACGACATCCCCCCGTGGCGATTTTTCTCCTTCCAGCACGTTGCGAACAATCGCAGCGTTGTCATCTGCATTTCCGCCTGATATATCTGCGAGCGTGGCTCGCTTCATCCCGAACTCTTCGGGATCAATCTCGTATGTGCGCAGACCTCCGTCGCGAACCTCGGCGATACGGGTGGGCCCGGTAATAGTTATCTCATCGAGACCATCGAGCCCGTGAACTACTAGAGCGCGATGCAAACCCAACATGCTCAGGGCTTCGGCGAGTTTTTCGACCAGGTCGATCGCGTACACGCCCACGATCTGTCCGGTGGCGTGCGCTGGGTTGGTCAGCGGGCCGAGCAAATTGAACATCGTTCGCAGGCGCAACTCACGACGCACGCGCTGCACTTGTTTCATGGAAGAATGCAGGTCTGGGGCATAAAGAAAGCAAATTCCAACTTCCCGCAGACACTGCGCCGCGCGTTCGGGCTTGAGCTGAATATGGATGCCCAGCGCTTCCATCACATCCGCAGAGCCGCACTTTGAGCTGATGCTGCGATTGCCGTGTTTGGCCACGCGCACACCCGCGCCCGCCGTCACGAAGGCTGTCGCAGTAGAGATGTTGAACGTTCCGGCGGCATCTCCTCCGGTGCCGCTGGTATCGACAAGCGACGACTCCCTGAGGGCGTCGCGGCCGGTCCCGCTCAGATCGAGCGCGGCAGGCTTGGAACTCTTATTCTGCAGCAGCGAACTCGGCAAAGGCGTGGCCGCAGCCCGGATTGCCTCCGCGAAACCGACGATCTCCTCCACAGTCTCGCCTTTGCCGTGCAGCGCGACAAGCAGGGCCGCAATCTGCGCGTCAGTGCAATTTCCTGCCAGCACTTCTGCCATTACATCGTGGGCCTCCGTCCGGCTCAACGATTGGCCGAGACTGGCGATCCGATGGAGGGAGTCGAGAATCATGGATGCGCAATAGGTTACCATTCCGTTCTTTCAGGCCCGCGGTCGCGTTTGTGGCCTATAGACAGCAGTACCCTTCCCGCCGTCATCCCGAAACTCCGCGTTTTTCATCAGCGGAGCGAGGATCCCGCGTGGAGCGTAACCTCGCCGGGGCCTACCCATCAACACTCACGCCCCTAATTTGTTTTTCTCAGTGGGTGCTGCCTTTTATACGTCTCGGCCAGTGCTGATTTTGCAGTGTCGCATGAATCCCACCCGACTTTGGCATCAGTCCAAGGAAAGGTTTGCCAGCAGAACGGCTGACTGATCTGGTGATGCTTAAACCCATTGTCGTAAGTCAGAACGCCCCTGAATTTCAACGCTTCTTCGGCCCTGGAGAGCTCCGGGCTCTGTTGAGTGTAATTAGGGGTTTGGAAATCGAAGACTACGTCTGTCCCTTTGGTTTGGTCGGTCGGCAAGACCTCAGCACGCTCAATGGTGAAGGGGCCATATTGCTTAATTATAGTTCCGGCGGGGAATGTCTCATGAATGACGGAATAGATGAGAGCGAATTTTGGAGCAGGTGTTTTCCCAATGTTTGCGACTCGCACTCTCCAGTAGTCCCCCCTGCTCGGCTCTATTCCGTCAATTCTAAAGAACGCGGCTTGGTCTGTCTCCGCAGTCTGCAAAGCAAGTTCAGCTTGTCTTCCAGCAGCGACGGCCAGATCGTGGGTATCTTTCCCGCCTTCAAAAATCTCGTAGAACGTGCCGGCTCCGACGATAGCCAATACAACAGTAAAGACTGCTATGCAGACAGTCGCCTTAGCCGTGAGCCTAGCTGCCCTATCTACTGCTGGCTCCTGCTCCTGCCTGGCCTTGCGTTCGTAGCGACGGCGTTGCGTGTAACTGACGAGCCCGCCCCACCAGCGCCAACGCGGCTCTGCTGCCGGGGCGTGATTTTGCGCGTTCTCGCCGTCTACCATGCTATCTGCCTCATCTCACGATTATCGCAAATTAGAACATTAGCCATAAGCAGACTTCGTTTGCTCTAACGGATTCCAGTTCTATAGAATTGTTGGTTTGCCGCCGGCACTTTAGCCGCAAGCAGATTCCTGCCGATCAGTTCGCTGGAAGAAATCATTTATGAAAATCCATGAGTACCAGGCCAAGGGAATCCTTAAGAAATATGGTGTAACTGTGCCTCGCGGTTCGATGGCGACCTCACGCGAGGAAGCGGAAGCCGCAGCAAAGGACCTATTCAGCTCTGGTGCGACGGGAGTGGTGGTCAAAGCTCAAATTCACGCCGGAGGACGCGGCAAAGGCGGAGGTGTAAGGATTGCCAAGTCGGTTGATGAGGCAGGCGACCTTGCCGGCCAGATGCTGGGCATGAAGCTGGTGACGCATCAGACGGGCCCCGAGGGCCGCACCGTACGGCGTCTATTGATCGAAGAAACTTTGCCCATCGACAAAGAACTTTATCTCGGAATTTTGATCGATCGCGCCGAGGGTAAACCGGTTTTCATGGCATCGGCCGCGGGTGGAATGGAGATCGAGCAGGTCGCGGCGGAAGACCCGGACGCAATTTTGAAGCAGCACATCGACCCTGGCATGGGCCTGGAAGCCTTCCAAGCACGCAAGATGGCATTCAAGCTCGGACTGAAGCCGCAGCAAATCAATCCCGCGGTCCTGTTTCTCACCAATTTGTACAAGGCTTTTCTCGACACGGATGCATCCCTGGTCGAAATCAATCCTTTCATCACGACTACCGAGGGCCGTCTTTTCGCGCTCGATGCCAAGCTCACCTTCGACGACAACGCCCTGTTTCGTCATCCCGACATCCGCGAACTGCGTGATATTACCGAAGAGGATCCGCTTGAGGTTGAGGCTTCGAAGTACAGCCTGAATTACATCAAGCTCGACGGCAACGTGGGCTGCATGGTGAACGGCGCAGGATTGGCCATGGCCACCATGGACATAATCAAATATGCCGGCGGCCTGCCTGCCAATTTTCTCGACGTGGGCGGAGGCGCAAACGCCGAGCAGGTCGCACACGCCTTCGAAATCCTGCTGAGCGATAAGAATGTGAAGGCGGTGCTGATCAACATTTTCGGCGGCATCTTGCGTGTCGATACGCTGGCCACCGGCGTGGTCGAAGCCGCAAAGAAGACAAACATTCAGCTTCCCGTGGTTCTGCGCCTTGAAGGCACGAATGTGAATGAAGGTAAGAAAATTCTGATGGAATCCGGATTTAATTTTGTTGTGTGCGACAGCATGAAGGATGCGGCCGAAAAGGTAGTAGCAGCGGCACGTTAGCGTAGAGGA
>JASHQM010000141.1 GCA_030039165.1 Candidatus Sulfotelmatobacter sp.
CTATTGTTCAGCAGTGCGTTGGCAACCATTTCCTGACGGCCAATCAACAGTCCTGCGCACTGTGGACCGCGAATGGCTTTGCCCCCGCTGAACGTGATGAGGTCGTAACCCATGTTGGCGTAATCCCAGAGATGCGAAACCGGGGGCGTATCAGCGGCAGCGTCATTCATGCTAGGAAGGTTGAACTGCCTGGCCAGCTTTACCCACTCATCCACCTTGATCTGCCCAGCAGCATTGGCGAAGTTTGTGAAATGCATCATCGCTGTGCGGTCGTTGACGGCGGCTCGCAGCTCGTCGACAGTTTCGATCTCGATCAGTTTGACTCCCGTCGAGCGCAACTGATGATCGAACGGGTTGCGGTGCGACTTCTGAATGATCACTTCCGATTTCATGCCGGTGAGATCCGGCAGTTGCTGAATTAACTTCTCGTTGCCGCCAGTCAGTATCCCGGCCAATCCTGATTGAATTGCCGCCGCGGCGCCGGAAGTCACCAGCGCACTGTATCCTTCCGGCAGCTTCAGCATTTGCGCAATTCGATTTCCCGCGGCGACCTCCAACTCGTGAATGTTAACAAAATGCTTCCCAGCCATGGTCATTACCGCTTCGAGTTCGGGATGCGGAAGTGACCCGCCAAGGTCGGTCATGGTGCCTTCGCAATTGATCAGCGTGGTCACGCCAAGTTCTTCGTAGGGATTTCCGGTATGCCCGAAGCCATTCACGGTTGTATTCGCAAACACTGCTGTGCGATTGACCGAAAAAAGTCTGCGCGGCGCCAGCATGGCGCCGGCAATCGTGCCCAGGATGCCGAGAAAGCCGCGCCGGTTCCACTTCGAATTGAATCGCATGGAATTGCCTCCCTGCCGCTTTACCTATTGGTCATCGCGGCGATGCAGTTGATTTCCACCAATGAATTTCCCGGCAACGCAGCCACGGCAACCGTGGTGCGCGCCGGTCCTCCGTGCGGAAAATATGTAGCGAAAACCTTATGCATTCCGTCCCAGTGATCGATGTTCACCAGAAAAACGTTTGCTTGCAGCACGGTGTCCATCGATCCGCCGCCGGCTCCGACGGCCTTCTTGATCTTGTCCATTACGATTGTGGTGTGGGATTCGATCGTCCAATCTTTAGAATCACGTGAGTCGTGCGCTCCAATCCCCGAGATGTAAAGCAAGCCTTTGTGTTCGACTATCGGCGTGATTACTTCTTTCTCGCTGGCCGGCTTGCCATCGTCGTTTAACTTGTGAATTCCCTCCGCATTCTGTGCGGTCGGAGTTTGTGCGAATCCGCTTTCTGACAAAAAAGCAGCGGATGTAATGCCGATTGCCGGAAGTATGGAAGCGAGACGCATCCCAAACGCCCGTCGGCTGAGAGTGAAATTCATTGCTTTCGTCCTCCTGTTCAAAACTCGATGCACCCGCGACTAAGGCAACGCGAAGCTGAAAATGTTACTGCCTGATGCAATCGCCACGTACTGTTTCCCCGCAATGGCATAGCTCATGGGCGACGCGCTGATCTCCTGGCCGGTGTTGAAATGCCATAGAGGCTTTCCGCTGCGGGCTTCCACGGCCTCGAATGAGCCGCTATCGTCGCCGAAAAATAGCAGGTTCCCGGCCGTCGTCATCGTTCCGCCAGAAGAGCGGCCGTTTCCCGCTTGCGGATACTTCCAGGCGATGGAATCCGAATCCAGATTGAACGCCACCAGCACCTTCTGCGAACTTTCGCTCGGAATGTGCTTGACTCCGGTCGAATAAAACCCCCGCCCTTCCTGAAAGCCCTGGGATTTGAAAAAATAGGTCTCGCATTCCTCAAGAGCCATGAAATAAACCGAATGCGTGGATTCGTTGTAAGAAGGTGCAAACCAGTTGGTCGCTCCGGCATAACCAGGGCAAACCCGAGTGCCTTCTGCCGTGGGTTCGACACCAGTAAGCACAGGCCTGCCAGACGCATCGATTCCTTTGGCCCAGTTCAGTTTTTCGACAAATGGCGTTGCGGAAAGGAATTTTCCGTTGGTGCGATCGAGCAAGTAGATGTAGCCATTGCGGTCTGCCTGCACCAACAGTTTTCTTGCCGCGCCGCGATAGACTGCATCGATGAGAATCGGAGTTTCAACAGCGTCATAGTCGAATAGATCGTGGGGTGTGAACTGAAAATACCACTTCAGTTTCCCGGTATCCGGATCGAGGGCCAAGACGCAATCCGTGTAAAGATCATCCCCGGGGCGCACGCCACCTTCGAAGTCGGGCGCGGGATTGCTGGTACCCCAATAAATCGTATTGAGCTGCGGATCGTAGGTTCCTGGCATCCATGTGGTCCCGCCGCCATGCAGATACAACTTGCCCGGCCAACTTTCGGAACCGAACTCGCCGGGTCTCGGGATTGTCCAGAATCGCCACGCCAATTTGCCGGTAAGGGCATTAAACGCGGCTACGAAACCTCGCACTCCGTCATCACCGCCCGAGGTCCCCACCAGGACTTTGTCTTTCACCACGAGGGGAGTGCTGGTTGCTCCGTAATTCTTGTTCCAATCTGCATACGCGACATTCCAGATCAGATTGCCGGAGCGTGCATCAAGGCACAGAAGGTGCGCGTTGTCGGTTTCCATGTAGACCCGGTCGCGCCAGATGGCGACACCTCGATTGATGTGCCCCGACGCGTCATCGATCAGGCCTTCAGAAATCGGCCATGGATGACGCCACACGACCCGGCCAGTGCGAGCGTCCAGTGCAATCGCATCGTTCGCGGCGGTCACAAACATCATCCCGTTTACGACAACCGGCGTCACCTCAAGCCGGCTGGTATTGCTCGCGTGGAAAACCCATTCTGCCTGCAGTGTCGCAACATTGTCCGAGTCGATCAGTGGAAGCGAACTATAGCGCTGTCCGGAGTAATCGCCATTGTACGAAGGCCAGTCTGCCGCCGGTGGTTGAATGAGAAGATCTTCCGACCGAACATCGATCTTTGTAGAGAACACGGAGGGCGAGTGGTCTTCTCCAAAAGCGACGGAACACGCGATGCTGACAGCGACAATTAAAAGAATCCGGCTTCGCGAACAAAAAACTTTCTTCTGCAGCCTGCCACAGTCTGTCGTCAGGCAAGGATCTGCCCCGCGAAGTCTAGAAGGACCTGGCAAGCGCCGCCTCCCGATTCGTGGTTTTCCGCAGCTGCGCGGCACTGGGAGCCATCGGATATCCCAATTCCCGCGAGATTTGCAGTCCAGCTGCCTGAATCAATGGTGCTAGCTGTCGAAGCCGGCTGATCGACATACGAACAGTCGGTGCGGTAATGCTGAGGCTAGCGTTTGCCAGGCCGGTGTGATCCCAAATGGGCGCCGCCGCGCAGCGAATGTGGAGCTCGTGTTCCTCAAGGTCACAGGCATAACCGTTCTTCCGGATGCGCTGGAGTTCGGCCTCCAATTCCTGAAGATTTCCAACGGTGTTCGGCGTGAAGCGTCTCAGCGTGAGCTGAGGAAGCAGCGAGTTCCGCTGGTCCTCGGGCATGTATGCCAACATCACCTTACCCACAGCGGTACAGTAAAGCGGAACCGTAGCACCGATACGCGAGAAAATTCGCAGAGGCTCGCTCGAATCGAGTTTCTCTACGTACACTGCTGAAGGACCATTTCTCACCGTCAAGTGAACCGTCTCCCGCGTTTGCCGGTTCAGTTGCTGCAAATATGGAAGGCTTACCCGGCGAATGTCGAGTTGCGCCAGGGCCGCCTGCCCAATAGCAAAACACGCGGTCCCCAGGTGATACAGGTTCCCGCTGCAATTCAGAAAGCCGCCCGCCTCCAGGTTTACCAGGAAGCGGTGTACGGTGCTCACCGGCAGGCGCGACTTATCAGCCACCTCCTTCGCGGTGAATCCCCGGGGAGATTCGCTGAACAAGTGCAGCAATTGCAGCCCGCGCTGCAGCGCAGTGATGTTATAAGTGCGCTTGGGAGTAGCCGGCATGAGCAGAAATGGGAAGTTAAATTACTGATGAAAATGAAAGTGCGAATTATCTGATGAAAATCGATTTTGTGCAATAGCTTTTCTCTAGATTCTGCCAAATTTCTTGACTGCCTCAACGATCGACTTCATTTGCTCGATGACCGCGTACATGGAGTGCTCCTTGAAATCCATCTGTTGTGCCAGGGCCAGCACCTTTTCGGCCTGGGCCCGGGGGACAACGACAACCCCATCACTGTCTGCCGCCACAATGTCGCCGGCGTTGACCAGCACTCCGTCGCAGGTTACTGCGATCTGCGACCCTGCAAAACGGTAATGGTGCACCGAGGTGGAAGGGACAATGCCAGTCGCGTAAACAGGAAACTCAATCTTGCGCAGATAGGCGGTATCCCGCACGCCTCCATCAATCACCGCTCCCGCGTATCCACGCGCCAACATTGCTGTGCCCATGAGCCCGCCCATCCCCGCAATGTCTTCACCACCCTCGACCGCCATCACGTAGACCGAATCGGCACCCCCGTCATCAATGGCCTGCAGCATTCCAGTGAGAGCGCCGGGGTCGTTATTGCCTTCGTCCTTTTTCAGCAGAACAGTTCGCGCGAAGCCGGCAAATTTCGTTGTAAAGATGGGACTCATACGATGACTCATGTACATGCGCCTCCCCGTCAGTTGTTCCATTGCATCTGAGACGGAAGCAACTTCTACGCGCCTGAAGTCTGCGATCAAGCTGGCTTCAGATTGCTGTGGATTCGGCCGCCCCGCATCGGCACTTACCGTTCGCCCAGCATACGAAGCCGCCCCAAGCACCGCGGCAGATACGAAGAAAGCCGCCAGTAAATGGGCTCTCACAAAAATGACATGCTTGTTCATTTTGCCTCCCGGATGTATACATGTGCGCGGACTCTAACATTGTTTCCCACGATGTGAAAGAGCCAATTTTATTAAAGGAGAACGAACATGAAATCCATCCATTTGATCGGCGGAAGGGCCTCTGTTTGTACGCTGACAGCGGCAATCATCCTGTTTTTGGCCGGCGGCCGCGCCCAGGCTCAACAGCATAAGGCAATCAATCTCGCTCCGGAACGCGGACTTCCATTCAGCGATGGCATCGTGGCCGGCCATACGCTCTATGTTGCGGGACAGGAGGGTACCGGCGCGGACGACAAACTCGTTAGCGGCGGCATTGGCCCGGAAACGGCCGCAGCGCTGGAAAACATCGAGAAAATCGTGAAAGCAGCCGGCTTCGACATGAAGGACATCGTTAACGTCACCGTTTTCCTCGCCGACATTCACGACTTTCCGGACATGAACAAAGTCTATAAGACTGTAATGCCCGATCCGAAGCCGGCCCGCGCTACCGTTCAAGTCGCAGCCCTGGTCAACAATGCGAGGATAGAAATCGCGGCCATCGCGGTTAAGCAGCCATAAGTTGGCGCAATTCGCGAACCGCCGAACGTTTAAAAGGTTTGGTTTCAGCCGGTTGATTTTTTAGCGGGAAAACCGGTTGACACTCATACCCTGATTGCGATAAACCCCATTGCACTCTCGATTGTCGAGAAAAGTGATTATCAATTTTCACTGTGTGAAAGTAATCATTGGCCGGGACGCAGATGGCTTTTCGGGGGATGAGTGATGCATATCTATCGGAGTAACGGTTTCGCGGCGCTTCTAGTTTTCATGTCAGCGATCAGCTGGGCGAGCATCACCGGCAGTATCTCCGGAGTAGTTACCGACAAGTCGGGAGCCGTCATTGCTGGCGCATCGGTGGTGGCCACCGACACTCTCACTGGGGTCAAGACCTCGGTTAAGACCGACGCCAAAGGGTTTTATAACCTTGCTGCCCTGGCCGTCGGCACTTACGATCTCGAAATCAGGCAAGTGGGATTTAAGACTTTCCGGAAAACCGGATTGGTGATTGATGCCAATGCGGCGATTCGAGCCGATGCCATCCTGGAAGTTGGCACGATCAACGAGCAGGTTGAAGTGAGCGCGGATACCGTTCACGTCGAGACTCAGAACACACAAATGGGCGAAGTGATCGAAGGGGACAAAATAACGTCTGTTCCTTTGAACGGACGATCATTTATCGATCTTCTAGCCCTGCAGCCCGGCGTCTCGCCTTATCAAAACCTGGATACAACGGAGGGAGTGGGCGTAGATGAAACTATGCTATCGGGCGATCAAACCAACGGAACTCAGTCGGTAAACGGTGGCCGGCTGGGTTCGAACGGTTTCATGGTGAATGGAGCTGACGCCCAGGAAGGTGTTCACAACGGGGCTGCCATTCTTCCAAATCTTGACTCCATTTCTGAATTTCGCATCATCACGAATAATTTCAACGCCGAATACGGAAACTTCAGCGGCGGCCAGGTCAACGTCGTCACCAAATCCGGTAGCAATGCGTTTCACGGGGACTTGTTTGACTTTCTGCGCAATACCGATCTCGATGCCGCCAACTATTTCGCTGAAGGGATTCGGGGAGATTTCAAGCAAAACCAGTTTGGTGGGACTTTCGGCGGGCCGATAAAAAAAGACAGAGTCTTCTTTTTTGGAGATTATCAAGGCAACCGGCAGATTCTGGGGCAAACCCAATCATTTCCTGTCCCCACCAACCAGGATCGCACCGGAAATTTGATGGACGAGGCAGGAACGCTCACCGGCACCGTTGTAGGAACTTCGGCGCCGCCATCCGCGGGATATCCATTTGGTGGTTGGGCCTATATACTCGGCCAAGAACTGGGGTACCCGGTGACCCCCGGAGAGCCTTACTACAGCCCAGGATGCACAAGCCCCATGGTTTGCGTGTTTCCCAATGCCATCATTCCGCAGAAGGCGTGGTCCCCGGTTGCCAAGGCTACGCTGCAGTACATTCAGCCGCCCAACGCAAATTTACCGGGAGGCATTAATTATGAAGCTTCGTCTTACAACCAGAATCTGAGGGACGACAAGTTTGGCATCCGGCTGGATACGAACACGCACTATGGCAATTTGTTCGGCTACTACTTCTTCGACCAGTTCTCGGTGACCACTCCCTACGCTCAGGGCATCTCTTTCCCGGGCTTTGACAGCAGCGTTTTGGGCCGTGCGCAGATGGTAAATCTTGGCTTGACCACAACCATCAACAATTCCACCGTGAATGACGTTCGTTTGGCGTATCTGCGGAACCGTTACTTCGGAGGAGTTCCGATTGACGGCACTGGCGTTCCTCTCTCGTCTTTGGGCTTTAATACTCCTTGGAATACTACCGGCGGAATTGCCGCCATCAATCCGGCGCTGGAGGGAGTTCCATCTTTTGTGTTTAATAACTATACATTCGGACTTCCCCAGGATGCCCTGCGGCAATTCAACAACACCTACCAACTTATTGATAACTTCACAAAAATCGTGGGAACCCATACCTTACAATTCGGGGCCGATTTCCATTATGACCAGATTAACGAGCGCAACTACGATGATGCGAACGGGGCGTATGTCTTTAATGGTTCCGAGACAGGCTACGATTTTGCCGACTTCCTGATTGGTGCTCCAAATAATTTTACCCAAGCCAGCCAACAGCTTCTTGACTCACGCGACAAATACTTTGGAGTTTATGCTCAGGATAGCTGGCGCGCCCGGCCTACGCTCACCATCAACTATGGCCTTCGCTACGAGATTATGACGCCCTGGTACGACACGCAGAACAAGCTGGAGACTGTCATCCCACGTGAGCAGTCGCAGGTCTTCCCCACTGCGCCGTTAGGGTTAGTAGTTCCGCAAGATCCGGGCGTTCCGCGAACGTTGGCTCCCATTCAATACCACAACTTTGCTCCCAGAATTGGTTTTGCTTATGCCCCGGCTTATACAGATGGGCTGCTCGGGAAAATCTTTGGCGGTCCGGGAAAGAGCAGTATTCGCGCTGGCTACGGTATCTTCTACAGTGCCATCGAGGATGCCACGGGCTTTGTGGAAGTAGGCGACGCCCCATACGGGTTGTACTATTCTTCCTCGGAACCAACACTCCTGGCGTCGCCGTTTATCGATCGCGGCACGGGGTTCAGCGAAGTGAGTACCGGACCGAAATTTCCCTTCACGTTTCCATCACCGAACTCATCGCCGAGAAATCCCGATACTTCGTTCAACTGGGTGCAAGCGACTCCTCTTTCCGGATCTGACTACTTAGATCCGCGCGACAAAATACCGAATGTACAGCAGTTCGAGTTTTCTCTGCAGAGGCAGATTGGATCGTCTACGGTCGTGACCGCCAGCTATGTAGGGTCAGTCGGCCGGCATCTGTTAACTTTCGAGGAGTCGAATCCGAGTAATCAGGCGCTCTGCTGGTTGTTGGACTCTCAAAACCCCAATAACATCCTCAGTCCCAGCAGCCCATCATCGTGCAGCCAGTTCGGCGAGGATCCGGGCTCACAGACCCCAATCCTGGCAAAGGTTGCCCCTCCTGGTTACCCTGGCGTGACCTCTTTTGCAACTACTCGCCTGATCACCGGACTAGGTTCACCGACGACGGATAACTTCATTAGTAACCCATTAATGGCAACCGTTGTAAGTTCAAGCTTCAACTCACTTCAGGTGAGCGTGAAACACAACACGAAATATGCGAACTTTCTGGTTGCGTACACATTTGAAAAGTCCATCGACAATGGCTCGACCTCCTTTGATGCCACCAACCCTCTTGATCCAAGACAAGACCGAGCTCTCTCTGTTTTCGACGTCCCCCAAGATCTAACGGTCAGCTACACGCTCCGGCTACCGTTCGAGAAGTTCACCGGCGGCGCCGCGAATCGGCTCACCGGAGGATGGGCTTTCTCGGGCATCACCACATTTGCCACCGGTCTTCCCATTCAGCTAAGTGAAACGGATGACAACTCCCTTAGCGGAACATTCGACGACGCAATCGACATACCCAGTTATGCCAACAATGGTAGCTCTCTATATGTAAACCGTAATCCACGCAACGCGGCCGGCCAACCTTACTTCAATCCAGACTACTTCGTCCCGGAACCCCTGGGGCAGGTCGGAAATGCCATGCGGCGATACTTTACCGGGCCGGGAATCAACAATTTCGATATGGCCTTGCTGAAAGACACGGCGATAACGGAATCGGTGCAGGCGCAATTCCGAGCTGAAGCGTTCAACATATTCAACCACGCACAGTTCTACAACCCCTCGACAGCGGTCGGCAATATCGATAACTTGGTGCCGGGAGGCTTTGGATATATCACGGCGGCGCAAAATCCGCGCATCATGCAGATCGCGCTGAAAATTCTGTTCTAATCGTCGATTCCAATGCGCGCCCCTCGAAGATTATGGAACGCCGTCATGCTTGCAACGCCGCTCCTGTTGGCAAGCTATGTCGCGGTGGCGTGGCCGCAAACTGCTCCCAAGCACGCCACTGACAAAACTGCGCATGCGAATCGAGGCAAGCAAATCTTCACATCTGCTTGCGCGCAGTGCCATGGACTCGACGGCCGGGGCAGCGAGCGTGCCCCTAACATCGCCGACAGGGCGGCTGTGCAGCGGCTTTCCAACCCACAGATCTTCCAGATCATTCAAAACGGCGTTCCCGGAACCGGCATGCCTGCGTTTCATTCCTTGGATAATGCACAAATCCAAGCGGTAGTTGCGCATTTGCGAACGCTGCAAGGAAACAATAAACCGGCGCCCCTGCCCGGAGACCCAGAGCAGGGTAGGCTGCTTTTCTTTGGCAAGGCAGGATGCTCGCAATGCCATATGGTCGCGGGCGACGGAGGCTTCATCGCATCGGATCTGTCGCAGTATGCGCGCATCCACGACGCGGACCAGATCCGCAAATCAATCGTCGACCCCACGAGTACCGGCCAGCAAGCATTGGTGACGGTGACGCTTCCAGGCGGGCAAAGGTACGAAGGCAGAGTGCGCAATGAAGATAATTTTTCTGTGCAGCTGCAATCACTGGATGGCTCTTTCTATTTTCTATCGAAATCCGAGATCGAAAAGATTGAGCCCGATGCGCAATCGCTTATGCCTTCCAATTACAGCTCGCGGCTGAACCCACACCAATTGAATGATCTCATCAATTATCTGATCCGTGCGGCTGGGGGTACGGATTCTGCCGCCCGTAAGAACGCGGATGAATTTGAGCAATAGGAATTCAGCAAAACCTGAACCGGATTCGGTCCTAATTTTTGATGCCAGGAGAACTGTTGATGAATTGCTACCTGAAATCGCTGACTATATCCATTCTGACCAATTTGCTGGCGTTTGCCTTCGTCGCTACAGGCCTTCTGGCGCAGCAGGCGCAGCGCGAATTTCAGTTGCAAGCCAAATCGCCTCAATTCTGGAAACTCATCGATCACAACGCCAAGCTCAGAGTGGTCGGCACCGGATTTGGGTTTACGGAAGGCCCGGTGTGGGACGAAGCCGGATTTCTCTATGTCAGCGATGAAACCATCAACAAGATCTACAGGCTTTACCCTGACGGACGAAAAGAAGAAGTGATTGCACTCGGCGACCCCGACGGCAACACTTACGACCGGCAACATCGACTTATCGATTGTGCCAGCGTGTTGCGCGCCGTGATCGAGGTGACACCGGATGGAAAGTACAAAATTCTGGCCGATCATTACCAGGGCAAGAAGCTCAACACTCCCAACGATGTCGTTGTCGGGCCCGATGGCGCGCTGTACTTCACCGATCCGACAATGGATTTTGTGCCGGGTGCAAGACAGGAGATCCCGTTCCAGGGTGTGTACCGGCTCGACGGCGAAGGCAATTTGCAACTGCTCACGAAAGATCTAACCCAACCAAACGGGTTGGCTTTTTCTCCAGACGGTAAGCGCCTTTACATCGACGATAGCGAGCAGAGAAACATTCGCGTCTACGATGTGAGCTCGCAGAGCACACTTACCAATGGCCGAATCTTCGGCGATGAGCCTGGCGGAAAAAATGATGGCGTTCCCGATGGCATGAAAGTTGACACCAAAGGAAACTTGTATGTTGTCGGTCCGACGGGAATCTGGGTTTGGGATGCCAAAGGAAATCATCTCGGTACCATCGTGATGCCTGAACAGCCTGCTAATTTGGCCTGGGGCGATAAAGATTACCGGACGCTGTACGTCACGGCCACGACTTCAGTCTACCGGCTGGAAACCAAGGCCCGAGGTTTTGTGCCGTACCTCAAGCACTAAGAAGATAGAAGCTGCAAGTGCAACCGCGCGCCCTCAACGGGGAAGCGCGAAGCTGAACACATCGGTTCCGGCCGCGACCGCTACGTACTGCACTCCGTCGACTTCATAGGTCATCGGAGAAGCGCGC
>JASHQM010000017.1 GCA_030039165.1 Candidatus Sulfotelmatobacter sp.
AACCTCCAGCAATCCCTATCGAATTTGACTCAAGTCACGGGAAATATGGCGGCAGATACCGAAGCTCTGAAACATGAGTTCTTCTTCAAAGGATTCTTCAAGCGTCGCGGTTACTACTCTCTGGCAGATCTGGATCCGACGACCTATCGCATGGATAAGCTATTCGCCAATCCGGATAACCCCCGCGCATGGCTTCAGGCTGCAAAACTGTTTGAGCAAAGCAGCGATGGCGAGGAACGTCTATCCACCGAAGGAGAGTTACAAATCGAGGAAGCAATCGCAGAGCTTGGGGACGGAGCGATCAACGGGCCCCTTGTAATCGAAGGATACTCGTCCCAGGGCGATGGTGGAACGCAACTGGCAGTATCGCATAGTCGCGCGCTTTTAGTGCTCGACTACATCCACTCCCGGTATCGAATCGATCTCCGGAGTGTTGGCGCGGTGGCGCTGCGTAGCGTCCCCCCGCCTGCAGTTCATAAAGAAACCTGGGACGGAGTGTGCATTATGGCGCTCAAGGCATCTTCCGGATAATTGCGAATCGAAAATGTCCAGCGCCGGCCCACACATGACTCGCTCCAAGTAACCAAGCTGCCACCTGATACCAAAGTATTGCCGATACCATCGGCCAATTGTTTCGTTTCGACGCTACTGGCATATTGTGCGAAGTTAGTTGGAAGGGAACGTGCAGTCGCACGGCGTGTAGCCTGTTGTAGAACCGTTAGCAAATCCGATAGGAGCGTCCAAAATGAAAACGAGCGCACAATTTGTCCTCGCTCTCACACTCATCTCCGCCGCCTACGCCGGACAAGATGTCGTGAGCGCCCTGCATGGAACCATCGACAAGATTGATTCAGGAAGCAAGATCGTCGTGGTAAAGACTGACGATGGAACCCGCCACTTCCTGCACCTGCTCGATCGCACGGCGGTCCATGGCGTGGACAGTTCCGAAGTGGCGGCGAAGGATTCCTGGCACGGCCTGAGCGAAGGAGCAGAGGTAGTGGCTCACTACACCAAACGTGGGAGTGAGGATACCGCTGTCGAAATCGATAAGGTCGGTCAAGACGGATTGAAAACTCTCGATGGCACAGTTACAGAGATCGACCGCGGTGGAAGAAAGCTGGTGGTCGACACTGGAACTGGTACAAGGGAAACTTTCCTGCTGACCGGCCACGCAAGTGAGGACGCGGGCAGGGACATCGGTAAGGAAACTGCGAAAGGCTCGAAAGTCGCGATTTACTACACTGAAGACGCAGGAAAGAAAGTTGCCCACTTCTTCGAGGTTATTTGAAGCATGCGGGTCGTTGCCCACGAACAATATTGTTGTTGTGGACTCTGATTCGAAAGCGAAGGCATCGCCCGTGCTCTCGTGCGACACGATTTCAGTTTCTACAACGAAGGCATGGCCGGAGGAGTAACAATAATGAGTACTGGGTTTCCAATCACACCTGAACCACCGCCTGTGAGTGTTCTACCACAACTGCCATTGGGACTTCCGCGTGAGCACGCGGAAACTATGGCCGGCAATGTAGATCACGTAAGAGCCGAGCAGAACACAAACCGTGTCTCTTGTAAAGGGAAGGACGGTAGAGAAGACGTTTTCGAGGGCATGGTGGGCGGAAGTGTGGCTCTGCAGCGTGTGCTCCAGCAGATCGAGGTTGTAGCGCCGACCGATTCCAGCGTACTGATTCTGGGAGAGACGGGTACGGGAAAAGAGTTGATCGCCCGAGCGATCCACAACTTGAGCAACCGACGGTATCGACCCTTTATCAAACTGAACTGCGCCGCCATTCCCTCGGGGTTGCTGGAAAGCGAACTCTTCGGTCATGAAAGGGGCGCATTTACCGGCGCCATCATGCGCAAGGCGGGTCGCTTCGAAGCTGCAGATAAGGGCACTCTGCTCCTCGACGAAGTAGGCGACATCCCACTCGAGCTTCAGCCTAAATTGCTGCGGGTGTTGCAGGAACATGAATTTGAAAGATTAGGCAACACGCGTACCCAGCAGGTGGATGTTCGCATGATTGCGTCTACTCACCGGAATCTGAAGCAGATGGTGGCAGACGGGGAGTTCAGAAGCGATCTGTATTATCGGCTGCATGTATTCCCATTGCCGGTTCCCCCCTTGCGAGAGCGCCGCGAAGACATTCCTCTTCTGGTGCGCCATTTTGTGGATGAATATACCCGACGCATGAACCGGCGAATCAAAACAATTCCTCCCCAAGTGATAGACGCTCTTAGGAGTTATTCATGGCCTGGCAATGTGCGTGAGCTGCAGAACTTTATTGAGCGGACGGTGATCCTGTCGCCGGGGAGTGTCCTGCGGCCACCTCTTGCCGAACTGAAGCAGGCTGCTGTCGAAATGCCTGGTTCGGAGCTGGGCACCATGGAAGAAATGGAGCGCGAACATATGCTGCGGGCGCTGCGAGCATCCAACTGGAAGATCGGTGGTCCGAATGGCGCGGCCGCACGCCTGGGCATGAAGCGCACGACCATGGCCTATCGGATACACAAACTCAGTGTTCCACTCCGTCCTCAGTAAACGAAAACGGTTTCTCAGTTCCGCTGACTGTATCAGCGTGGGCAATCCTGTCCGCGCCTTGGCGGACTGGAATGTCTGCCTGCGCAGCACTGTTCATTTGAATCAGGCTTTCTTTAGCTGCTGCTTCGCGGCCGCAACAACTTGATCCGGCTCGAATCCAAACTTGTTTTGCAATTCCTTCAGCGGCGCCGAAGCGCCAAAAGTATTCATGCCGATGACTCGGCCAGCATTGCCGACGTATCGATCCCATCCCAAAATTGAGCCCTGCTCTACCGCCACCCTGGCTTTCACATCAGGCGGTAGAACGCTGTCGCGGTAGGTCTGCGACTGGTGTTCGAATATTTCCCATGAAGGCATGGATACTACACGCGAGCGAATCCCCTCCGCGAGCAAAGTTTCGTGAGCAGCGATCGCAAGGCTAAGCTCACTGCCGCTAGCGACGATGATCACTTCCGGATTCCCGCCGGGAGCGTCTGCGAGCACATAGGCCCCCTGCGCGACGCCGGAAGCTGGAGCATACTTTTTGCGATCGAGCGTCGGTAAAGGCTGCCGGGACAACGCCAGCACCACGGGTTGGTGCCGCAGCTGCATGATGAAGCGGTAAGCCTCGACGACTTCGTTGGCATCACCCGGCCGCAACGTGATCAGCCCAGGGATTGCCCGCAGTGATATCAGCTGTTCGATCGGTTGATGCGTGGGACCGTCCTCACCATCGCCCATGGCATCATGTGTGAAAACGAAAATAGATGGCAATTCCATCAGCGATGCTAAACGAATTGCTGGCCGGGCATAGTCACTGAATATGAAGAATGAAGCACCAAAAGCGCGTACCTTTGAAAGGTTAAGTCCGTTGACGATTGCGGCCATTGCATGCTCGCGAATGCCAAAGTGTAGGGTTTTTCCCTCGGGAGTGTCGGCCTGAAAATCTCCTGCCCCTGGATAGGTGAAGAGGGTTTTGTTGGACGGACCCAGGTCGGCAGATCCGCCAAGAAACCACGGAATGTTCTGCGCAAGCACGTTTAGCACCTTCCCTGAAGCATCGCGGCCAGCGATGCCTTTGCTGTCGGCAGGAAACATAGGAAGGTTGCGGTCCCATCCCGTCGGAAGCTCACGCTTTTGCATCAACTCAACCTCCACTGCGAGGTCTGGATGTTGAGTGCGGTACGACTCAAAAAGTTCCGCCCACGTCTGACGTGCCTCAGTGCCACATTTGCCAATGCCGTCTTTGAAGTGCTCGTACACACCGTCGGGGACAAAGAACTTCTTGTCCTCGGGAAAGCCATAGAACCTCTTGCACAACCGAACCTCGTCTTCTCCGAGCGGCTCACCATGCGCGGCGGCAGTGTCCTGTTTATGCGGTGAACCGTATCCGATATGACTATCGAGAACAATGAATGTAGGGCGACCTTTCGTCTTCCGAAAGACCTCGAGCGCTTGTTCGATCCGGTCGATGTCGTTCGCATCGCCGACTCGCAGGACGTTCCATCCATACGCAATGAATCGTGCGGGAACGTCTTCGGTGAACGCGATGCGCGTGTTGCCTTCGATCGTGATGTGATTGTTGTCGTAAATCCAGCACAGATTGTCGAGCCCGAGA
>JASHQM010000142.1 GCA_030039165.1 Candidatus Sulfotelmatobacter sp.
TCCGTGTGCTCCATTTCTTTTACCTTGTGCTCCAGGCTGGCGATATTGGCGTTGGCAGCGGCCTCCTGCGTCCGCAACTCTGAGGGGTCAAGCACGGCGATCAGGTCTCCAGCTCTCACGGGCGTACCTTCGTCGACCAGAAGTTTCTGGATTCGGCCTTCCACTTGTGCGCTGACGATCACCTGATTCGCATCGACGGTACCGATCAGCACCAGATCCCGCGAATGATCAGTGGAGAAGTAGTAATAGAGCGCGGCAATTACGAAGATAATGCCGAGCAGGATGAAGAATTTATTACGCGCGTTCATTTGCGAACTCCTGGCGCACCGCAAGGCTGAAACAGGGCGGCGGATATGAAATCGATCACTGCGGCGCGGCGCTCGGCAATTCGTTGCGGCGTCAGCGGATTGAAGCCGACGATGCGCTGCATGACCGGGGCGCTGCTGAAATAAAAAACAATCATGGCCACCATTGTGGGGACGAAATGTGCGGGGTCAATATTGCGAAATTCGCCTTCCGCCATTCCTTTTTTCAGCAAATCGCGGAGTTTTTGATAAACCGGCTGGAAATAGGTCTTCACCAGCCGGTCAATGTGCAGCGAGCGGCCTTCGCGGGCGCGCATCATTTCGCGCTGCATGAGCTTGGGATAAATCTGGTTCGAGGCAATGAAGTCGAAATAGGTGCCGACATAGGCGAGAAGTTTCTTGCGCGGGGTTTCGTCACCCTCAAGCGCATCAAAGACTTTGGCCTTCATGCCCGCGAAGAAATTGTCGAGGACAGCGCCGTACAGCGTTTCCTTATCTTGGAAGTAGTAGTACAGCAGGGCTTTATTGACGTTGGCTTCGCGCGCAATGGCGTCGGTGCGTGCCCCGGCGATGCCGAATTCGGCAAATTCCTTCGCCGCCGCCTGCAGGATTGCGGCACGGCTTTCCTCGGGCTGATTGCGCGAACCCAGACGGCGCAATATATGCCGGGTCTCGCGCAATTGACGGCGGCGCTCGCCCACTTCCTCGCGGCGCTGGCGGCGTTCTTCGTGGCTGAGGAATCGAGGCATTGTTTAATTAACCAGTTAGTTAGATTATAGCATGCCATCTTAATGGCTTCAATTCGCACGGCTATCCTCTGAAAAGTGGCCCTGGTACCTGAGAGGACATAAGTTGCTGAAATTCCTATGTTCCTGAATCGACGGATATGAGAACATTTTAATGCTCGCTGCCCGCCACCAGCGTGTTTGCAGTACTCAGGTTCCCGGCCGCGATTTGGCGCGCCAGTTTCTCGATGGCGCGCCGGAAGTTGAGGACAGTTATGACGTGCTCACCCTTCGTATCTGTTCGCCCCATCTCCGCTATGCTCCCGTTAATTATTTGTTTGGTAGTTGCAGGGACGACTTCATGCGGTGGGGGAATGAGTTCGACTCCGAGCCCCCAGTTCACCGGAAACACCGCCGTGACTGTTGTGCTGACGAGTACAGCCAACGACCAGTTGCTGGGATACAACATCGGGTTCTCGGGCATCACTTTGACGGAGCAGTCAGGAAAAACTGCGAGCCTGCTGCCTGCCTCTGCAAATAACAGCGGGCCATGGGCCGAATTCGTGCACATCAATTCCAAGGCAGAACCGCTGCTGACTGCGGCCATCCCTCAAGGGGTTTATACCTCGGCGACTGTATCCATAAGCGAGGCTGGTTTCGATTGCTCCGCCTATGGGTTGGTCGATGGCACACAAACGATCAGCTCTGCGTTTTATATGGCTGGCGTTATTCCGGCGGTTACCGTGAACTTTCCTTCTCCAATTACCGTGACCGGCGCGAGTACGGTCCTGTCCCTTGACCTCGAGGTTCTGCAGTCGGAAACGATCGGCAGCTGCCTTAATGTCGATGACTTCGCTGGTTTTTCGATCGCGCCGACATTCAGTCTCGTGCCCCTCTCCATAATTCCGGTGCCGACCAACGCCACGAATGGAAAGGTGATTGACCTCGATGGCGAAATTACGGCGCTTACAAGTGGCGGACAGAGCTTTACGTTGGGCATCCCTACGGTCCAAGCTCCGCGTTCGCTTTCAGTGGCGGCGAACGGCAGCACCGCATTTCAGGGAATAAGCGATTTTTCAGCGCTGGCGGTGGGTACTTTCGTAAATGTGGACGGTGCTATTCAAGCTAACGGATCTCTTCTTGCCTCTCGAATTGCAGTGGAAGATCCCTCCGCGGCCGAGGTATTTCGCGGCCCCCTGTTGCAGGTCGACAATGCTGCTTCGGAAGCCTTCGTCGATGCACGCGAGCAGCAGGGAAACCAGCTTCCAGGCTATTCGTGGGGGTTTGGAAACATCAGTTATTCCGGCGCGACGTTTCAAATTTCCGATCAACTGCCGAATCTGAAAACCCTGCCATTTACCCCGGCATTCGATCCCACCAGCATCGTGCCCGGTCAGGAAGTCTATGTTTCCGCGCCGGGAATGGCGCCCAACGGCTACGCGAACACAGCAGTGCTAACTTTGATGCCGCAAACCATTAACGGAACGATCACGGCCTCATCGCAAAGCGGCAACTTCACCGTGTATACGACATCTCTTGCACCATACGACTTGTTTCCCGCGTTTGCCGTACAGCCGAATCAACCGAATGTTGAAATCGACCCCAGCCAGGTGCAGGTCTATGTCGATGACAACACGCAATTGCTGAACACCCAGACACTCGCGGCGGGCGGAACGTTCCGGTTCTATGGGTTGGTGTTCGACGATAACGGAACGCTCCGCATGGATTGCGCGCAAGTGAACGATGGCGTGGCATTCTCAGCCCCTCCATCGGCTTCGCAACAGAGCTACATGCCTAGCGGTGTAGTGCAACAGATTCGTCGCGCGAGGCCGGGCGGATCGCAGCAGATCATCAGCACGATCAAGACGCGGCCTCAATCGTAGTGGATCTGACCGCGACTTAATGCAGATTCAATTTGTTCCGCCTGCGATCGATGGCACCAGCAGCACCTCGTCTCCATCTTGGAATGCATAGTCCGATCCGCCAAGAAACCGGATGTCTTCTTCATTCACATAGACACTGAGAAAACGGCGGATCTGGCCGGAGTCGTCACGCAGATGGGGCTTGAGCGCAGGGAATTGTTCATCCAGCACAGAGAAAAGTTGATCGAGGTTTGCGGCGGCGCAGGTAATCGACCCCACGCCCGCGGTATGACGGCGCAGTGCGGTTGGAATTTGGACAGTGATTGACATAGAAACCAACCCCGGCCGCTAAAGCGGCAGTTTCATCCTTGGGTCTTTCTGCGCAACTGTAAGCCGCGCCTTCGGACAAATGTTCCGCTCTCGTCAACTGTGCAAGCGAGAGAACGTCACACCGCAATGCCGGCCGCAGCTTCTCTTGCCACTTCCGGTTGCCGCGGCTTGCTCGCGGCAAGTGTTTCCTCGAGGTACTTCTCGAATTCAGTTAGCTTGGGCGCAATGGGACGTTCGGCCTCGTAGATTCCGGCGAGCACGTCGGTGGTCTTCAGACCGTTGCCGGTAATGCATAGCACCGTGGTTTCCTCCGCCAGAATACGGTCCTGGCGATAAAGCTTGGCCGCGCACCCAACCGTTACTCCACCCGCAGTTTCGGTGAAGATGCCTTCGGTTTCCGCGAGCAGCCGAATCGAGTCGATCACCTCGGGATCGCTGACGTCTTCGCTCCATCCGCCGGTGCCCTTGATAGTCTTGATGGCGTAATGTCCATCGGCCGGGTTGCCAATCGCCAGGGAGCGCGCAATGGTCGCCGGCTTCTGCGGTTCGATCTCTGTGTTCCCGGTCTTCACGGCCGTCGAAATGGGTGAGCACCCGGTCGCTTGGCCTCCGAAGAATCTCACTGGCTTTTCTTCGACCAAACCCAGCTTCGACAGCTCGTCGAAGGCCTTCTTGATCTTGATGATCAGCGAACCGCCAGCCATAGGTACGACCACGTTATCGGGCAAGCGCCAACCCAGTTGCTCGGCAATTTCAAAGCCCACGGTTTTCGATCCCTCGGAGTAATAAGGACGCAGGTTGACATTGACAAATCCCCAGTTGCGCTCGTCCGCAATCTGCGAGCACAGCCGGTTGACCTGATCGTAACTGCCGGAGATTCGCACGACATTTGCGCCGAAGACTTGCGTGCCGAGAATCTTGGCGGGCTCGAGGTCTGCCGGGATGAAGATCCAAGCTTTCAATCCCAACCGCGCCGCATGCGCTGCAACTGCATTGGCTAGATTTCCCGTGGAAGAGCACGCAACAGTATCGAACCCAAACGCACGCGCCTGCGCCAAAGCGACGGCAACAACGCGATCTTTGAAACTCAGCGTGGGCAGGCAAACAGCATCGTTCTTGATGTAGAGGTTCTGTGCCGCCGTTCTCGCCTCACCGTTGCCGGCCAATTTCGCCGCCAGCTGCGGCGCGCGAAACAACGGAGTGAACCCCACCGGCAGCCTTGGCTCAAAACCCTCAGGCAGCGGCAGCAAATCCGAATATCGCCACATGCTTGGCGCGCGCTGCGTAATGCGCTCGCGCATGGTTCTCACGGGGTCAATCGTGCCCTCGCCCAGCAGATACCGGATCCAGTCATAGTCGTAGGCGACTTCGAGAGGTGAAAAACACTCTTCGCAAATGGAACGGGGCTGGTTGCCAAATCGGCGTCCGCATTCGCGGCAACGGAGTTCGTAGTGAGTTTGATCGGTCGACATGGGCTACTCGCTTTCGCGAATAGCTGAGGACGAGCCGGAAAAAGCGGCCTTAAAAACAAAGGCCTCTTTTTCCAGGAAAAGGAAAAGAGGCTATCGGATGGAGCTACGCTCGCAGCCGAATCTCATGTTCCCTGTTTCCAGGAGAGAGTTGGCACCAGCATCCCGGGATATATGATCCCAGATCGGTTGCCGTGGCGTCTCAGGGCTCGTCCCTCAGCCACTCTGCATGAAATCGGGTCCGCCCGCCGTCAGAGACGAAAGGCGAACTTATCTTTGTGATCCTATACCGCCAAGTCAGGTTCGTCAACCCCGGTTCTTCTTCTATCGGGTAGTGGCTGAATTTTCAGCCACTACCCTCTATCGAAGCGATTCGACTTTTGGAATGCGTCTGAACGCGGTCTTTATATCCATTGTGATTCTGATCACAGCGGATTGTGGGTTGTCGCCTTATCTTCAAGGAGACGAGGAGATCAGTGACGTCGATCGCACTTCCAGAATTGGGGCCAGCAACCGGTGCTGCCGCTGCAAGTACAGTCCAAGCGCAACCGCTCGCCGCGGCCTTTACAAGGAAAAAACTCGTGCGCCCCAAAGATCGCGACATTTCGCAAGCCCTCCGCCGCAGCTTCCAACTGGCATTTCTGGGCCTGAATCTTTGGATCGGCATCCAGTTTTATTTTTGGGTTCGCTGCATCGAGAGTGGCACGACCGCCTCTGTCGCCCGTCCTGCCGGCGTTGAAGGATGGCTGCCCATCGAAGGGCTGATGCAAGCCAGGTACGTTTTGCTCACCAGGCAACTGCCGCGGCTTCATCCGGCAGCTTTCTTTCTGTTCACTGCTTTCGTCCTCAGCTCGCTTCTTTTCCGCAAGTCGTTCTGCTCGTGGCTTTGCCCGGTTGGGACCCTCTCCGAATTTCTGTGGAAGCTCGGCCGCCGCCTCTTCGGCCGAAACGTTTGTTTCCCGGCCTGGCTTGATTTACCGCTTCGTTCTTTGAAGTATCTGCTGCTCGCCTTCTTCGCCTATGCGGTGGGCATGATGTCGGCCGCAGCCATTGCAGATTTTGTCGCCAGCCCTTATGGAATCGTCATCGATGTCCGCATGTTGAATTTTTTCCGTTTCCTGGGCCCGACCGCCGCGCTCGTGATCGCGTTCCTGGTCCTCGCGTCCCTGCTCATTCAAAATTTCTGGTGCCGACACCTGTGTCCGTACGGCGCACTGATGGGCCTGGCCGCAGCGCTGAGCCCGCTGCGCATCACGCGCAACGAAGGCGTCTGTATCGACTGCGGCAAGTGTGCGAAAGCGTGTCCGTCATCTCTTCCGGTCGATAAATTGCTACAGATTCGTTCCGCTGAGTGTACAAGTTGCCTGGAGTGCGTAGCCGTTTGTCCCGCGCGGGACGCTCTCGCCATGAGCCTGACCGCCCCAAGAGCCCTTCGCCGCCCCATTCCCGAGTGGATCATAGGCGCAGCCATTGGCGTTATTTTTCTGTCTTTGGTGGCCTATGCCAAATGGACGGGCCATTGGGAAACCCGTCTGCCTGAGGAAATTCTACATCAGCTGATCTTAAGCTCCCGCAACTGACCTATCGCTTGGACGCTGTCAAGCCGGACGTTGCGCAGGACAGCTCAGCTTCTTTGAACATCCAGCAAAATAAGAAACGCCTGCAAGCTGAGGGTGGGTCGCCCTGCTCTTGATTGTCGGAAGAGACCGTGTTTCTAGCTCCGGGCACAGCGCCGTGAGACGAACACTCGGCAGGTGAGAGCGATGCAAGGTCCCACTCCTCGTGCGCCGGTCTCGATTTTTCCCCGGGAAATGCACGGCAAAGCAAAACGGCTTCGCCACAAGCCGAAGCCGTTAGGAAAAGTAATCCGAACTTCACGCTGTTACACGTTGAAGGACGATCCGCAGCCGCAGGTGCTCTTCACATTGGGATTCTCAAACTTGAATCCCGCGCCCTCCAGGGTCTCAACATAGTCGACGATGCAGCCGTTCAGGTACATCACCGAAGTGGCATCGACAAAGACCTTCAGTCCATCCATGTCAAAGGTCTTGTCCATCATTCCAGCACCGTTGTCGAACTGCATGTTGTAGGAAAATCCCGAGCAGCCGCCACCCACCACGCCAATGCGCAGGCCGGCGGGCACAGGATTCTGCTGCCCCATGATCTCCTTCACCTTGGAGACCGCGTTCGGCGTCAGCGTTATCGGCGGTTTCTTCACTTCAGGTACGCTTTTTACTTCAGGTACGGATGTGGTAGCCATTCGCTCTCCTTGAACTGATATACATAAAATTATAACAGAGACGACAAGGGCGAATCTTGCCGACGCGGTCCACTCTGCGCGCCGACTCCCCGGACGCAGCGCCAGAAAGCTCAGTCTAAGAGACTCCCCTGCGCGAAACCGAAGGAAACCCGCTCCGGGCTTGTGGGCGCTCCCACCGGTACAGTACCCGCTACACAGGTCCCATGCTTATACTTTTGATCACTCTGGCCCCCTACAGGTTTCCACATATAAGATTCCACAGCCTGCTTGCCAATGGGTCTATAATCCTGTCATTGGGCTGTTAGAAGGGTTCCGCGAGGAAGCGGTTTCGTGGAATTTCACAGGGGCTAGCCCATCAGTTTCCAATCGGCGAGGTGGCCTATGAACTGGACATGGACTCCTTTAATGATCGGGGTTGCAGTTCTGTGTGGGCTTTTTGCGCTGGGATTGTGCATCCTGCTGATCTATCGCAGCACGCTCACGCTGCACGAAGAAGAAGGATTGTATCTGGACGAGGCGAACTCTCATATGCAGCAGGAGCAAACCGAACTGCTGGTCAAGGTGAACCGGCTCACTGTTCCCGTCTGGATTTTCGGCACCGGTTTTGGAGTGATGCTGCTGGTGCTTGCCGGCATGTTCATCTACCAGGGATTGAACGCCGTCCAGTAACCGCATCCCGCGATCGCGAGTGCGGCCAGGGTTCGCTACCCCAACCGCCCTCGCATTTCTTCTCGATTTGATCTTCCCAGGATTAGAGCGGCAACCTTATCTGGAATTGAGAGCGGTAACCGCTGCCCGAGTGAACGTTCGTAATTTGAAAGTACGTTACTGCACAGCCAGAATTACTCTGCCCACCACTTCGGTAGTTCAGCAATGCTAGCTTCCAGTCTTTCGGAGCAACGGCGCTGATAGAAGGCAATCCTCCGGGGACCAAATGAAAAAAGTATCAACAGAACTTGGCTTCTCCAAAAACACGCGACGATGGCCGCGATATCCGGCCGACTTGGAGATTCGCATCGTCGCACTGAACGGGATTCCAACCATTCCGGTTCTCGCTCGTGGCAGCGAAATAAGCACTGCCGGTATGGCGGTGCGCGCTGCCATTAATGTGAGAACAGGTGATGTGATGCAGCTTCAATTTCCGACCTCCAAACGGGTCATGGCCGTGGTCCGTAATCGGAATAGCGACTGTTTCGGGTTGGAGTTCCTCACCCAACTTCTCCAACCTCCGGAGAATAAACTGATGAGTCGACCAACGAGTATTCCGACCGGGGTCCTGCGTGACCTGACCGAATTACGGAAATCGGCGCACAAACCATGCAATCCAACCGCTCTATATGCTGGGTTGCATCGAAAGCAGGAAGAGCTGAGGAAGCTACAAACAGAGATCGAAGCCCTCAAATTGGCAATTCCGCTGCTCGCCGGGGATCAGAATGAACCTTCCAGATTGTCATCGTGTGAGGGTCCTCTCTCTGTTTCTCCTGCGATGCCGTGGCCCAAACCGCGGCACTTTGAAGACGCCACTAAATCGAAAGTTACTCCGCGAACCATAAGCTAACATCTTGGCTGCAAGAGAATGGTTGCCGAAGCTATTCAGCTTCGCGATGTCGCGGAACGAGCCGCGTTTTGCGCCAAGGGGAGAACCAGCGAATCGCGCAACGAGTGTCAATCGTGATTTATCGCCGGCCAGGCATTGGCGCAAAACAGCGTCGTGCCGTGAACTGGAAAAACCACGTGCGATCTAGTTTTCGAGCGTAGTGACAATCAGGACCCCGGTCACGAGCAGCGCGCGAGTGCTTGTATAATCGAATCGCTGCGAAAGTGGCGGAATTGGCAGACGCACCAGACTTAGGATCTGGCGGGGAAACCCATGGGGGTTCGAGTCCCCCCTTTCGCACCAGTGCAATTCACTCTGCCCGCATCACTGGCGATACGGCCAGCACACCGGCGGCGATTTCTAGATCGTGCAGGTCTTCGCGGCTGAAGTCTTGGGTATAGCGCGGATCGAGGCCCTTGCGCGAAATCTGAATAACTCCCAGCACCGCCTGCTGCTGATCCAGAATTGGCACCGACATCAGTTTCTGAATCGGTTCAAGATGCGATGGAGTCTCGGTTGTTTCGACTCCGACGGGTTTGATCGTTTCAAAGATGCTGGCGTGTTTCACGCGGGCAAAGTTGTTGAAGATTTCGGCCTTCTTGCTCAAAGCTGTGTGCGCGGCGATCGCCTTGCTCGAAATCGGAATCGCCCCAGTCGTTCGGAGGTGCTCGGGAAAAACAAACTTCAGCAAACCGCCCTCAAGCCGCAGCAGAGCTACTTCCGCGTGTTGCACGCGGAAGATTCTCGCCAGAATCATGCTGACATCAAGCGGCGTAATGCCTTGGCCCAGCACAGACCCCAGCGGCAGCAGGTTCTCAGGGAGAATCAGTTCTTCCAGTGCATCTTCGGGCTTATGGGTCATATGAGTTTCACGTGCAGATAACGTTTTCGCGGTCGTTTTCGTCCCCGCACTTTGAACGCCACAAAACGGCCGCACTCACATCCTACAAGCCCTTTTATTTCAGCAAAGTAGCTTACGTTCATGGCCTTTTGAGCAGGGCTTTTCGACCGTTTCCGACGGCAAATCATCAACGCTGATGACAATTTTTGTCAGCCCGGTTTGTACCCATGATCAGAAGAGGAAGGTTCTACTTCCTGCAAAATCCCAGATTTCTCATCTTTCTTTCGCCGCGCCAACTCATTACACTGCATTTCTATGAGCCTTCCAGCACAACCGAACGTCAAGCTGACCAACGGCCCCGACTATCGGGAGTCGTACGCCAATAGTGTGCAGATGCGTGTGAATGTCTGGGACTTCTTTCTCGTCTTCGGCACTCTTCAACAACAGACCGAAACCCAGGTCGAGATTCGCAACTTTCAGGGCATTTATCTCAGCCCGCAACAGGCCAAGGCCCTGTTGGGACTTCTCCAGCAGAACATCATTGGCTACGAAAGCGCGTTCGGCGAGATCAAACTCGACCCGCGACTGACACCAACCGGCCCGGTTCACTAGTTCTGACCAGTCTTTAATTCTTGGCGAAGCAGCAGTTTGTAAGCGCTGCGCTGGGTATTTACGATAGAGTACGAACCTCGGCCGCTGAAATGCGCTGACTCAGTTCTCCGCAGGATCTGGGAAAGGTACCCTCCTTTGCTACCAGTGTGGTTCGCAAAGCCACTTCCGAAAGCAGGGTTGACAACTCCTAAAAACACGGCAGGATCGTCCTTCAGCTACTCACCACTAGTGTTCGCGGTAATCTTTATCTCCATCTTTCTTCTACACGCCCCACTTCTGCAATTGCCCTACTTCTGGGACGAAGCCGGCTACTACATTCCCGCCGCGCGCGATCTTCTGCTCTCCGGAAGTCTGGTTCCGCATTCCACCGTATCCAACGCGCACCCTCCGCTGGTAATGGCCTGGCTCGCGTTGTGGTGGAAAGTCGCGGGCTACGCCCCTTTAGTAACGCGCAGCGCGATGCTGGTCATCGCTGCATTTTCGCTGCTTGGACTATTTTGTCTCGCAGTTCGCGTGGCCAATTTTCAGGTCGCGGTTGCATCGACGGTATGCACAGCGCTGTATTCGGTGTTCTTTTCGCAGAGTTCTCTGGCACACGTTGATCTGGCGGCCGCGGGACTGACTTTTTGGGCTCTTCTTGCATATGTAGAGCACAGGCATGCACAGGCCGCGGTTTGGTTCAGCCTAGCCGCCTTGGCAAAGGAAACGGCGATTCTCGCTCCTCTTGCGTTGGCCGCGTGGGAAATCATCGGACGCTTTGCAGCCGGAAGCCGCTTTCGAACGCTTTGGAAGGAGGATAACTACGCGAGAGCGCTGCCGCGCTCTGGCGGGCTGCGAAGTATTCTATCGCTGGCGATCGCGATCGTTCCGCTGGCCGCGTGGTACGCATACCACTATTGGCGAACCGGATATGTTTTCGGCAACCCCGAATTCTTCCGTTACAACGTGGCTGCAACCCTCAGCCCGACGCGTTTTCTGCTGGCGCTGGCTATGCGCCTGTGGCAAGTGGCCGCCTATATGCATTTATGGGTTTTAACAGTTGCCGCCGCACTCGCCGTGTGGCTGCTGCCGCCGCTCAGTGATGGGAATGTCGAACGACGGCGCATAGTCATTCCGGTGCAGATGGTCTTTTACGTGGTAATCGCAGCTTACGTGGTCGCCATGGCCTTGATCGGCGGCGCAGTCTTGGCGCGCTACATGCTCTCGGCGGTTCCGCTGGTCATTATTCTTTGCGTTTCCACCTTGTGGCGGCGCGTCAGTTTTTGGCGAGCGGCAGTTGCGTGCGCCGCGCTTGCATTCATTATCGCCTGGTTTTTGAATCCGCACTACGGCTTCTCCCCCGAAGACAACCTCGCCTATCGTGACTATGTTCTGCTGCATGAAAATGCGGAACGCTTTCTCGAAGCCCGTTATCCGATGGCTCGCGTGCTGACCGCCTGGCCGGCTTCCGACGAAATCACGCGTCCATGGCTGGGTTACATCACCCGGCCGATGACTGTAGTACGCATTGAAAATTTTTCCTTGGACGAAGTTCTATCGGCAGATGAGTTCCGTGGAAACTATGAAGCTGCGCTTGTCTTCTCCACAAAATACGAGCCCGGACCAACTCCCTGGGATCGCTGGCGGACCTGGACCAATTTGAAATCACGGCTCTTCGGATTTCACCTCGATCTGCCGCCCAGGGCAATGGCAAGAATCCTTGGCGGCCATATCGTATTTTCCGAGAATCGTCCCGGACAGTGGATTGCTGTGATAGAAATCGATAAGAGCGAAATACAAAATGCCGACCTCCGAGGCACGTCCAGTTCGCACTCAGCTGCGAAGTTCCTGGGCTTTGAGAACAATCAGCCTTTAGGCTTGGAACCCTAGCTCTGCATTAAATGACACGAATGTGTCTTGATCACCAGCCAAACTGCACTTCCCCGGTCCAATTTCAGCGCCTCCTTCGCCGCCAGCGTGACGTGAACCTCCATCTCCACGCCGCAATCAACCTGGAGTGAAACGATCATGTCACGGAGTCCGACTGAAATAACGTGGCCAGCGATCAGGTTGCGGGCACTGATTCCCTCGGGTTTGGCGATAGCTAGCAGAATGTCGCCGGCACGAATCCCTATGCGCAGCAATGACCCCGGCTGGGCACGAATGAGCGGAGTCTCCAGCAGAGCAAGCGTCTTCGCTTGGTTGCGCTTCAGGCGGCAGGTCATGGTGCCGCGGTCCTCGTGAACTGATTCGACAACCGCATCGAAAATATTTTCAAATCCCGCCAACTGCGCCACGGTTTCCTGCCGCGGCGCGCTCAGCACTTCATGCGGAGTGCCCTGTGCAATGATGTGACCCTCCTCCATGACCAGCACGCGCTCACCAAGGGCGATAACTTCTTCACGGCTATGGGTAACGTAAAGGATAGGAATTCCGTGGACCCGATTCCAGAGGCGCAAATCGTCGATGATCTTCGCTTTGGTCCGAGCGTCCAGAGCCGCCAGAGGTTCGTCGAGCAACAGCACGCAGGGATCGGTCACCAGAGCGCGGGCCAGGGCGACACGCTGCCGCTCCCCACCGGAAATCTGGCCCGGAGTATGCGTGCGCAAATGCTCGATTCGCATCTCGCGCAACATCGCGTCGGCCCGTCTTCTGCGTTCCGCCCGCGGCAGATGCGCCAGCCCATATTCGACATTCTGTCCCGCGCTCAGATGCGGAAACAACGCGAGATCCTGCAATACATATCCCACTTGACGCTTCGCAACAGCCGTATTGACTCCGGCTTGCGCGTCGAAAAACACGCGCTCTGGTGCTGCAATTTTCCCGGCATTAGGAACACTCAAGCCAGCTACGCAATCGAGCAGAGTAGTCTTTCCCGCACCCGATGGTCCAAACAATATAGTGAACCCTGAAGGAGCAGTGAACTCCACGTTGAGTTCAAAGGCGTGTTCACTCGAAGAAAGCCCCTTGCGGATGCTCACGCTCAAAATGCCACTTCTTGGGTCCGCACGCGGGGTTGGCATCGAGTCTCGCCTATCTCATAGGACTCATCGTCCAAAACTTCTGCCCAGATGTCTCGCTGGATGCTCTTCTATAGTTCAGGCCATATACCAGCGCCAGTGCGGCAAAGCAGAAAACTAGAAGCAGCAAAGACGTAGCGTTGGCGCCGGCGTAATTCGCGGCCTCCACCTGATCATAAATATCGATCGACAAAGTGCGTGTTACGCCCGGGATATTGCCCCCGACCATCAGAACCACTCCGAATTCGCCCATGGTGTGAGCGAACGATAGTGCAACGCCCGTAATCAGGCCGGGAATCGAGAGAGGAACAACCACGCGAATGAAACTGCGCAGCGGCGAAGCTCCCAGGGTCGCCGAGGCAGCCAGCAGCCTGCGATCGACTGCCGAAAATGAAGCGGCAAATGGCTGCACGGTAAAGGGCAGGCTATAAAGAACGGACCCGATAACAAGTCCGGTGAAAGTAAATGCCAGAGTGTGCCCGGTGAAAGATTGCCACCAGCGCCCCAGAGGACTGCGCGAACCGAGCGCGACGAGAACATAAAATCCCAGCACCGTCGGCGGCAGCACGATGGGCAAGGCGACAATCGCTTCGACCAGAAACTTCCAGCGCCGTCGCGAGAACGCGATCCAGTAAGCCAATGGCAACCCGATTACAAAAAGTATGATCGACACCACGGCTGCCAGTTCGATGGTTAGCCCGAACGCCTGCCAATTAATGGTCATGATTGATGAAACCGCTACTTCGAATCAGCCTTGCTCTCAGGCAAGCTGAATCCGTAACGCTTCAGCACTACAGCAGCTTCGGCGCTTTTGACGTACTCCAGGAACGCATCGGCTTCCTGCCTGTGCTTTGACGCCGAAATGAGTACGACTCCCTGGTTGAGCGGCGGATATGCCTCAGCCGGAACGACCCAGTATTTTCCTTTTCCCTGCATCGCGGGCGCAACGACGTGCGCCAACGCCACAAATCCAATCTGCGCGTTGCCCGACTCGACGAATTGCGCGGCCTGCGAGATGTTTTCTCCCAGAATCAGGCGGCTGCCCACTTTCTCGTATAACGCGTAATACTTGAGGGCGGCCACGGCAGCGCGCCCGTAAGGGGCATGTTGCGGATTTGCAATTGAAATCTTTTTGACCGAAGGGTCCAGCAACACATCCATGCCGCGATGGTCAAGATCAAGCGCCGAATCCTTCGGAACCCAGAGCACCAATCGGCCCACCGCATAGCGATACAAAGTAGCACCGTCGGCCTGGCCTCCGGCAATGAGCTGCTTGGGGTAATCCATGTCGGCGGAGAAGAAAATGTCGAAGGGAGCCCCGTTTTGAATCTGTTGGGTCAGAGCACCCGACGCGGCGAAAGAAAGTTTGACCGCGATGCCGCTTTGTTTTTCGAAGTTCGCCGCAACTTCCTGCAAGGCAGAGCTCAAATCGGCGGCGGCGGCCACAGTAATCTCATGATCCGGGGGAGGGGCGGCAAAACTGGGCGCTCCAAACAGCGCTAACATCACAGCCGCAGACAAGCCTACAAAAGAGCGTCTGATCATTCATTCCTCCCAAATTCGCCACTTGCTGAATTCGCTAAAGATTGTACAGGCATGGTGCGAGATTCCCGGAATGGTCCTCACCTTCATTTTTCTAAGCTTTTTTCTTTGACCCTGTAAGTTCACTTTCACATACTAACTTCCATCCCAGGCTTTCAGCGTCGAGTAGTTATGATTTCTCCCAGCCTTCGTTCGATCTCAGTTTTGTCGTTTGCATTGTTCTGCTTGATCGCCAGCCACGCGCAGGGCGCTAAGATGAGCCCGGCCGCCAACCCCAGCAGCGATGCTGACGCTGACCACATTCAGCAAAGCTCTGCCTGGTTCTTGCACGGCCGCGTCATTCCCGGCAAATCATCGGCCGCATTGCGTCACCGCGCATATCAGGCCAAGATGCAGGCACGCGCCGCCCGTTCGGCTCGCACCCGGACTTTCAGTATGAGTTCCTACGGCCCGTCATCCGCCACGTGGACTCCACTTGGCCCGGTCCCGCTCGCCTCCGACGCTACAGGCGATGGCTTCCAGAACTACAACCAGGTCTCCGGACGCGCCACCGCCGTGGCCATCGACCCCGCTGATCCTAGCGGCAACACAATTTTTATTGGCGGCGCACAAGGTGGGGTTTGGAAATCAACAAACGCGGCCGCTGCTCCGGCCAATAACGTAACCTGGGCCGCCATGACCGACGACCAGGCTACGCTTTCTATCGGCGCGATCGCTATTCAACCGGGAAACACGAATCCCGCGCAGAGCGTGGTCCTCGTCGGCACCGGCGAAGCCGATAATTCCGCCGATTCTTATTTCGGCCTCGGCATCTTGCTCTCGGCCGACGGCGGCAACACCTGGTCGCTGATCCCGGGCGCGAATAATGGAACATACTCGTTCGCCGGCCTCGGCGCTACGCGTATGGCCTTCAGCAGTGCCAATCCCAACATAATCGTCGCGGCCATGGCCGCCACCAACGAGGGCGTCACCGACGGCGCGCTCACCTCCAACACTTATCGGGGACTCTACGCTTCTACCGACGCCGGCCAAACCTGGAGCTACGACGCTCTCTTCTCGAGTGCGAGTGAAGCGACCTCGGCGACTTCAGTGGTCTACAATGCCTCCGCGGGACTGTTTTTCGCCGCCATCCGCTATCACGGCTTCTACTCTTCGCCGGACGGATTAAACTGGACCTACCTCGCAAGCCAACCCGGCGGCGGGGTCCTCAGCTCAACCGCTTGCCCGCAAAATTACTCGACTGCCTGCCCGATTTACCGGGGCGAGATTAGCGTCGTCCCAGGCCGCAACGAAATGTACGTCTGGTTCGTCTCGCTCAATTCGAGCAACGAACCGGTCGATCAAGGTATTTGGCTCAGCACGAACAGCGGCATCACGTGGGCGCAGATCAATGACAGCGCCATTGCCAGTTGCGGCGACCCCGAGGGCTGCGGCGTCGATCAGGGATTCTACAACCTCGAACTAGCCGCGGTTCCCGACGGAAGCATCGCGACCGATCTCTACGCTGGCGCCATCAATCTTTATAAGTGCACAATTGCTTCCCCCACCTCGAATACTCCAAGTTGCAGCAGCCCTTTTATGAATCTCACGCACGTCTACGGCTGCGACCCACTCTCTGCGCTGGCCCATGTGCATCCCGATCAGCATGCCGCCGCATTCATGCTTCTTTCTTCCGGTACAGACCTGATGTATTTTGCCAACGACGGCGGCATCTATCGCGCGCTCGACGGATTCGCCGATCTCACTACCGGCTCGTGCTCTGGCGCAAACCTGTTCGACGATCTCAATCAGAACCTCGGCTCCATGACTCAATTCGTCACCTTCTCAGAGAGCCCGACGAACGCTAATACGATCCTGGGCGGCACGCAGGACAACGGTTCTCCCGCAACCGCGACCGCCACGACCAACCTGAACTGGGGCAACGTTCTTGGCGGTGACGGCGGATACAACGCAATTGATCCGAATACGGGTAACTTCTTCGCCTCCCAACCCGACGTAGGCGGGGGCAGCCTTGGCATCCAGCAGTGCGCGTCTGGCGCAAGCTGCAACGATAGTCTCTTCAACTTCGTCATCACCAGCAGCGATGTTGGCGGGGACGATGGTGCATTCTACTTCCCATACATTCTCGATGCGCAATCGGCGAGCACGCTGATCGTCGGGACCTGCCGCGTATGGAGCGGCCCGCGTACCGGCGGCATGTTCACGGAGCTGAGCCTGAACTTCGACACGCTCGGCATTGGCACCTGTTCGGGCGACGAGGTTAATCTGGTTCGGGCGCTCGCCGCGGGTGGTCCGGCGAACTCGAATGGATCGGAAGTTATCTACGCTGCAACTGACGGCCTCGGCCCCAACGATCTCACCACTCCCATCGGCGGCAATGTTTGGGTTACAACAGAGGCAGAGGGTGTCTCGGGTGTGAGTTCCACTTTCGCCAATGTCACGATGAACGGGCCGAGCGGCGCCAACATCAATCCCAACCAGTTTCCGATTTCCAGTGTCGCCATCGACACTTCCGACCCTACCGGCAATACGGCCTACGTGGGCATCATGGGCTTCACTGGAGGTCCCGGTCACGTCTGGCAAACCGTAAACGCAGGAGCAAGCTGGGCCGATTTCACTGGCAGCGGCGGCAACGCGCTTCCCGACGATCCTGTCAATACTGTGCTGGTCGATCCTACAGCCCACATTATTTATGTCGGAACCGACGTCGGCGTCTTCGAAAGCCCGACAAGTACACCTGCATGGACGGAAGTCGGTCCCGCTGGCGGTCAATCCGGGTTTCTTCCTAACGTCGCCGTGACCGCGCTGGCGCTGTTCAACTCCGGTGGCCAGAAGTTATTGCGCGCATCCACGTACGGCCGCGGAGTATGGCAATTCAATGCTGCCAACACACCCGATTTCGAAATTGTCGTTCCAAATTCCCTACTGGTCGCGTTTCCTGGCACAACGCCCACGTTCAACGGCACCGCGACCGCACTCGATGGATACAATAGCTTTGTCACGTTAACCTGCATTGCGGGAGCGACAAATCCGCCGAATCCCTGTACGCCCAATCCCTCACCTCTCACACCGGCCGCCAACGGCACTCCATTCTCACTCAGCGTTGGTGCGGATACGGTGATCACCAACTACAACTTCAGTCTGCAAGCCGTTGGCTCTGACCCAAACAACACCACTCACGACACTGCGCTCACTTTGGAAGTCGTCAATTTCGGCCTCACTGCGCCTACGCCGAACCCTATCAACGAGCCACGCGGAGCAACTTCGGTACCCGTGAGTTTTCAAGTGACGGCTCAAGGATCATTCAATCAGAGCGTGAATCTAACTTGCAGCTTTGTTCCTGCGATCACCGGAGGTATTTGTGACTTTACGCCTGCTGCCGGCGTCACCCCAACCCAATCTGCACCGGTCAACATGACTGCGACGGTCACGGTTCCCGCCGGCACCCCCACCGGGTCTTACATGGTCACGATTCAAGCCACCACCGCTGGTTCACCCGCGCCCATGACGACATCTTTCACCATGGATGTGATCACCAACCCCATATTCGTTCTGAGTGAATCCAGTCCCTTCCCCAATGTAAAAGAAGGCAGCATTGGGACCAGTGGGCCAATCACGGTCTCCTCACAGGACGGCTTCAGCGGTACGGTCAGCCTGAACTGCTCTAATACCTATGGAACGAACAGTTGCAGCCTCAGCCCTGCGACGGTCAGCACATTTCCGGCGACGGTGAACATGACCATTAACGGAACCAGCTTCCAACCCGGCAGTTACCTGATTACGCTGCAGGGAACATCGGGTTCGCTGGCGGAATCGCTGCCGGTTCCATTCAATGTTGGCGATTACACTCTTACCGGGCTCTCATCTCTTTCGGTGCTCCCCGGTGGTCAGGCGCAAGCGAACTTGACTTTCGCTTCCAGGTATTCGTACAGCGGCCAGGTCAGTACGACCTGCACGGTTGCGTCGCTGGTAGGAGCACAGTGTGCGATCAGCCCCAATCCGATAACGGTCAATAGCAATTCTTCTTCGCCGGCAACAGCAACTATCAACGTTCCGAACAACGCCATTCCGGGCGGGTATAACATCAATATCAGCTCGCAAGATTCAAGCGGAGAGCCCACCAATTCACTGATAATTCCGCTGACGGTTACACAGGACTTCAACCTAGGTGCGATCACGCCAGCAAGTCAGACAATCACGGAAGGGCAATCAGCTACCTACAATTTCAGCGTCGTGCCTCTCGGATCTTCGTTTACCGATCCCATTTCGCTTTCCTGCAGCAGTCTGCCATCGGGTGCGCAATGCAACTTCAGTCCGAATCCTGTAACGCCGGGCAGCAGCGCGACGGCGGTCGTGGTGACCATCAGCACAACAACAACCTCTGCGGCAGGAACCTTTGCTGTTTTAATCACCGGAACATCGGGCTCACTCTCGCATTCAGCCATTGCATCCCTCACCCTCCTCGGGACATCCCAGGAAAATTTCTCCCTCGCAATCACCCGCGGCTTTCCCGATACAGTCATCGCAGGATCGCAGCAGACTGCAAAGGTATCTGTGACGTCGAACTACACTGGAACGCTAAATGCCACCTGCACCGCGAACATAAATGGAGAGCAGTGCTCCGCCAGCCCAAATCCGCTATCGATTAGCGATGGAACCGTAAGTTCGCTGACCGTAACCCTGAATATTCCGAACGATGCTGCCGCTAACAGTTACGCGGTCAGTTTGACCGTTGCCGATTCCTCGGGCCAGCCGACTCGTAATCTCTCTATTCCCGTAACCATCGTTCAGGATTACGAGATCTCTATTGCGACGCCACCCGAGACGATCGATCCGGGCGGGACTGCAACGTACAACTTCAGCGTTCTGCCTGTTGGCGGCAGCTACAACAATTCCGTAACCTTGAGTTGCAGTGTCAATCCATCAATATCCGGCTCGTGCAGTATTGCCCCGACGTCCGTAGGCCCGCTGGCCGGCGCTACGCCAGCATCGGCCGTTCTGACGGTCACTACGCAAAGCGGGAGCAGCCAAATGTGGCGTCCACCTAAGATGGCCGGCCTTTGGCTCTACGCAGTGTGGCTGTTCTTTACTGCAATTGTTTTCTGCGCGGCAAGGAGCAAATATCGCAGGTCACTCGCGCTGCGTCTCGGCCCTGCGGTCATCATGTTGCTCTCACTGCTTTCCTGCGGAGCCGGCGGCAGCAATGGCGGTCTTAGCACCGCCGGTCCGGGGGGCAATACGCTTCCGGCAACCTACACAATCACCGTTACCGGCTCACCGCCGAGTGTCAGCCAGCCTGCAGGCGCTGCGGTCACGCTCACCGTAGAATAGCGAAGCGCGGGTGTGTGCCAAAGCTAGCTCCGCCCAGGCGCATCAACGTGACGGAGCACACTGGTACGCAAACGGCACACCGTTATGATTCTCCGTTTGCTGAAATGAGCGATTCCCACCACGACATTGTGATCGTCGGCGGAGGCATCGTCGGCCTCGCCGTCATGCTGGAAATCACGAAACGTTTTCCCTGGCTTCGCCCGTTGTTGCTCGAAAAAGAAGCTCTAGTTGGACAGCACCAGAGCGGACACAACAGCGGCGTCATTCATTCCGGCGTTTACTACAAACCGGGATCGCTCAAAGCCCGACTGTGCGTCGATGGCGCGCGAGCGCTGGTCGAATTCTGCCGCGGTCACGGCATTGCGTACCGAATTTGCGGAAAAGTAATCGTCGCCACGCGGGAAGAAGAATTACCTCGCTTAGAAGATCTGCGACGCCGCGGCGAAGCCAACGGAATCTCCGCCTTGCGGATTATCGGACCAGAAGAATTACGGGATATCGAGCCTCATGCCAGCGGCATTCGTGCTCTCGTGGTGCCGGCCACCGGGATCACCGACTACGCCACCATTTGCGAGAAGTATGCCGAGTTGATCATTCAGCAAGGCGGAACTATTCGAACCTCCGCACAAGTCAACGGCCTGAAAACCTTCCCGGGAGAGATCGCCGTTACAACGACCGCCTCGTCATACGTCACAAAATATCTCATCAACTGCGCCGGCCTGTTCAGCGATCGCAT
>JASHQM010000143.1 GCA_030039165.1 Candidatus Sulfotelmatobacter sp.
CACGGCGAAAAGGACGAGCATCTGCTTCCGTGGGACGGAACGGTCGATTGGAACGGGGCTTTCGGCGAATTCGCCACGGCACCGGAGCCGCTTCCGCTCGTTCTCGAATTGAAAGAAACTGGGCCCGGGGCCCCGTCGCTCGATCGGATTCTCGCCGCGTTTGACAAAATCGAGAAGCATCTCGACGAGAAAGGCGCCAGCTCCGCGCGCAGCGGGCGCGCCTGACCCCAACCTTCCGAAATCATGAGCGAGCCATCCCAAGCGTCCATTCCCATCGTGAACATCGAAAACGCGCCGCAACACATCGGCAGCACCGTCACCATTCGCGGCTGGCTCTACAACCTGCGCGAAAGCGGCAAGCTGCTGTTTCCGCAATTTCGCGACGGTTCCGGCGTCATTCAGGGGGTGGTTCCGAAAAATGCTGTAGCTCCTGAGGTGTTCGATGCCGTCAAAACGCTCACTCAGGAATCAAGCGTGGTCGTCGAGGGCAAAGTCCGCGCGGACAAGCGCGCCCCAGGCGGATACGAGCTCGATGTTTCCAACGTGCAGATCATTCAGCGCGTGCCCGAATCCGATCCCTACCCCATCACACCCAAAGAGCACGGCACCGAATTCCTGATGGAGCATCGCCATCTTTGGCTACGTTCGCAGCGGCAGACTTCGATCCTGCGTGTCCGCGCCGAGATCATCAAAGCAGTGCGTGATTTCCTTGACGAGCGCGGCTTCACGCTAACCGATCCTCCGATAATTACGCCGGCAGCCTGTGAGGGTACGACTACGCTCTTCCCGGTCGACTATTTCGAAGAGCAGGCCTACCTCACGCAATCCGGCCAGCTCTACATCGAAGCCACAGCAATGGCTTTGGGCAAGGTATATTCGTTTGGTCCGACGTTTCGTGCGGAAAAATCCAAGACTCGCCGCCATTTGACCGAATTCTGGATGGTCGAACCGGAAATCGCTTACGCTCAACTCGACGACCTGATGAGTCTCGCGGAAGAGTTCATCAGCTTCGTCGTACAACGCTGCCTCGAACACCGCCGCTCCGACTTACACACGATTGGCCGCGACATCTCAAAGCTCGAAAAAATCTTGCCGCCCTTTCCGAGGCTCAGCTATGACGATGCTGTCAAGATGCTGCAGGAAGCCCACGCCAAGGGCGCATTGGAAACTAAATTCGAGTGGGGAGGGGACCTCGGCTCGCCCGATGAAACCTATCTTTCTGCGCAATTTGAAAAACCTGTGATGGTGCACCGTTATCCGGCAAAAGTAAAGGCATTTTACATGGAGCCTGATCCGCAGCGCCCTGAACTCGCCCTATGCGTCGATGTGCTGGCGCCGGAAGGTTATGGAGAAATCATCGGCGGCTCGCAGCGTACGGCAAATTACGATCTGCTGGTGAAGCGCATTCATGAGCACAACCTGCCGGAAGCGGCATTCAAATGGTATATCGATCTGCGCAAGTACGGCAGCGTTCCGCACAGCGGCTTCGGCATGGGCATCGAGCGCGCCGTAGCGTGGATTTGCGGGCTCGAGCACGTGCGCGAGACGATTCCGTTCCCCAGAATGCTGTACAAGCTTTACCCGTAATTGAGTAATGGAGCGATTTGTGATTGAGCGATTTAAGACCGTTACCGGTTTTCAATTGCTCAGTCACCCGATCACTCAATCGCAAAATGATATGACAAGCGCTACAACGAACATCATCCCCAAGAAGATTCGCGTCATCGGTGTTCCTCTCGATCTCGGCCAGTCGCGCCGCGGCGTTGACATGGGCCCTTCCGCCGTCCGTGTCGCTGGCCTCGAAGCGCGCCTCGAAGCTCTCGGCCATCAGGTGGAAGACGGCGGCAATGTCGCCGTAGCCATCCCCGAACAAAAAAAGGAAGGCGACGCCCACGCAAAGTACCTCAAAGAAATCACCGCGACATGCACCAAAGAAGCCGATCTCGTCCTCAAGACACTCGAGGCGGGAAAGATTCCTCTCGCCCTCGGCGGAGATCATTCCATGGCCGCGGGCACGGTTTCTGGAGTTGCCGAATTTTATCGCCGTCAGAACCAGCGCATCGGCCTGATCTGGATCGACGCCCACACTGACATTAATACTCCCGACAGTTCCCCCAGCGGCAACGTGCACGGCATGCCGCTCGCCGCGCTCATGGGACTCGGCCCGGCCGAATTAGGCAATATCTACGATTTCTCTCCTAAAGTCAGGCCGGAAAATTGTGTGCTGGTTGGGGTCCGTGACATCGACGCCATCGAAAAGGAAAACGTGCGCCGCGCTGGCATCGGCGTTTTCACCATGCGCGACATCGACGAACGTGGAATGAGAACCGTTATGGAAGAAGCCCTGCGCATCGCTGGGCGCGGCACCGCGGGCTATCACATTTCTCTCGACATGGACTGGATCGATCCTGAAGATGCTCCCGGCGTCGGCACTCCAGTGCGCGGCGGCGCGACTTACCGCGAGGCGCACCTTGCCATGGAAATCATCGCCGATCACGGCCGCATGTTAAGTTTCGAGATTGTCGAGGTGAATCCCGTGATCGATGAGCACAACCGTACAGCCGATCTCGCTGTGGAGTTGGCGCTGTCGGCATTTGGAAAAAAGATTCTTTAGGTGAGGGTTCCGTCGTTCGCAGGCTTAGTTAATCATCGCAGAGGAAAACAGATATGCATGCGGAAAACCACGCGTTTGGTTTAGCTGTCGTGTTCTCAGTTGTCCTCCTCGTGCTCAGTGTGGCTGCTGCTGGGCAGACTGCCGCTCCGCCCGAAGAAACTGCTGTCGTCTTTGGGCAAAATATTCGCTACTTCGAAGCCGGACAGGGCCCCGCGGTGATCCTGCTGCATGGGCTGGGTGCGGTGAAAGAAGTCTGGCTGCCGAGTCTCGGCGCACTTTCCGGTAAGTATCATGTCTATGCGATCGATCAGCTCGGCTTTGGTCGATCCGATAAACCGCTGCTCGAATACGAGATCGCAACCTGGGTCGATTTCCTGCAGGGGTTCATGCAATCGCAGAACATCCCGAAAGCCACCATCGTCGGCAATTCTCTGGGCGGATGGATCGCCGTTGATTTCGCGGTGCAACATCCGGATATGGTCGACAAGCTGGTGCTTGTGGATTCGGCAGGGTTGACGCGGGGTCAGGGAGGCGCACCCATTCCATTGAATCCATCTTCCATCGCCGAAACCCGCACGCTGCTGGAAGGCGTTTTCTATGACAAAAAGATCGTGACCGACCAACTTATTCTGCTGGTGTTCACCAACCACATGCGTAACAATGACGGCTACACCATCCAGCGCACGCTGGCCGGCCTCGCTCACCCGCAATTTGAGGACGATAAATTGAAGTCGATTCATGCGCCCACGCTTGTGGTGTGGGGACGGCAGGATCAGTTGATCGGAGTCGACCGTGGCGAAAAATTCCGCGACGGCATTCCCGGGGCCAAGCTAGTAGTGATCGAACAGTGCGGTCATGCCCCGCAGATTGAGAAACCGGCGGAGTTTAATCAGGCAGTGCTCGACTTTCTCGGAAAGTGAGCCCGCGGGCAGGATGTCCCCGCACCAATCCGGCGATTGACGGGAACTTGTCTCCCATCCACACTGAAAGGTCATGAAAAAGCTTCGCGTCGGCATCTTATTCGGCGGCCGCAGCGGCGAGCATGAAGTTTCGCTGCTCTCGGCTGCCTCTGTTCTCAACGCCATCAACAAAGAAAAATATGATGTGGTTCCCATCGGCATCAGCAAAGAAGGCCGCTGGCTGACCGCAGCTGATGCGGAAAATCTCTTACAAGGCAAGCTCGTAATCGAGCCCCGCCATCTGCGCGCGGGCGATCCCGAACTCACGCAACCCGCCGCTGTTCTCGCTCGTGGAGAGGCCGTTGTTGTCCCTCCCGAGCCGGTGCACCGCCAAAACGGTCTGGTTCCTTTTCAAACCGACGCCCCGCTGGCCCGCCGCGCCAGCGATCGTGCCATCAACGTCGATGTGATCTTTCCCGTGCTGCACGGCACTTTCGGCGAAGACGGCACCATTCAGGGCCTTTTGGAACTGGCGGATATCCCATACGTGGGCGCCGGAGTGCTCGGCTCCGCCGCCGGTATGGACAAAGACATCATGAAGTCTCTGTTCGTTGCTGCCGGTTTGCCGATCGTCAAGCACGTCACCGTTCTGCGCAGCACGTGGAAAAAGGCGCCAAAGCAGGTCGAGAAACTTGTCTCCAGTAAACTGAAGTATCCCGTTTTTGTGAAGCCGGCGAATCTTGGCTCGTCGGTCGGCATCAGCAAAGCTCACAAGCGCAAGGAACTGGCTTCCGCCATCGACGAAGCCGCTAAGTTCGATCGCAAAATCGTCATCGAACAGGGAGTAGGCGGCAAAAACAACAAGGCGCGCGAAATCGAGTGCTCCGTTCTCGGCAACGACGAACCCGTCGCATCAATCCCCGGCGAGATTGTTCCGATTAAAGAGTTCTACGACTACAACGCGAAATATCTTGATGAGGGCTCAGAGCTGATCATTCCCGCAAAGCTGACGAGAGTGGAAACCAATAAGGTTCAGGAACTGGCGGTTCGCTCCTTTACGGCCGTCGACTGCTCCGGGCTGGCGCGTGTGGACTTTCTCATGGATCCCGCCACACGCAAGATCTACCTGAACGAGATCAATACCATGCCCGGCTTCACGGCCATCAGCATGTACCCCAAGCTTTGGGCCGCATCCGGACTGGAATATTCCGACTTGATTGACCGGCTGATTCAACTCGGAATCCAACGGCACGAAGATAAAAAGAAGAATCAATACACCCGATAAGATGCCAAGGAGGAACCGACACCTCTCTCCTGTTTTCGCGCTACACTGAGGTGCCATTCTCCTTTAGTACGCATAACAATCGGAGCGCGGCTGGTTCACCGCTCATGATCGTCGTCTCAGCAAAGCGTCTCTTCACCCCGCTGGAAACCATCGACGATCCTCTGCTTTTTATCGACGACGGCATTATTTCGGCAATTTCCTCGCGGGCGCACCGGGCAATCCCCAACAATTCAACTCTCGTCGACCTGCAAAACTCAGTTCTGGCGCCCGGATTTCTCGACATTCACCTGCACGGCGGCGCGGGCATCGACGTCATGCGCTCTGCTCTTTCCGAACTCCCCCGCCTGAATCGATTCCTCACCAAGCATGGCGTCACCGCTTATTTTCCCACCACGGTTGCCGCGCCACTCGATCAAACATGCCAAGCGTTATCCCGCCTCGCAGAGGCCATAGAACTGTCAGGAAATGGAGCACTCAAAAATGACTTATCGAAAGACAATCTACAGGCGAAGCCTGTAGGTATCCATCTGGAGGGGCCCTTTCTAAGCCACAAGCGGCGCGGCGTGCATCCTCCCGAATATCTGCTGGAACCGACTGTCAAAACCTTCGACCACCTCTGCCACGCCGCACGTGGCCACGTGCGCATGATGACCATCGCTCCCGAACTTCCGGGCGCGCTCGAGGTCATCGCCGAAGCGGCTCGTCGCAACGTGCTGGTCAGCATCGGCCACTCCGACGCGCAACTTGAAGCAGCCCAGGCCGCGGTGCAAGCCGGCGCCCGCCATGCGACCCACACGTTTAACGCCATGCGGCCCCTCGATCATCGCGATCCCGGCATCCTGGCCGAAGTACTGGCCGAAGCCCAGCTCAGCGCTGACATCATCGCCGACGGTATTCATGTTGCGCCGGAGGTCGTAAAGCTTTTCTTGCAGGCGAAAGGACTTGAACGCTCGGTGCTCATCACAGACGCGACCGCTGCCACCGGCATGCCCGACGGCCTCTACCAACTCGGTCCGATTCAAGTGGAGGTCAAAGACGGGACGTGTACGATGCAAGGAAAACTCGCGGGTAGCGTCCTCACCATGGATCGCGCAATCCGCAATGCAATGGCCTTCGCCGGATGGAGCTTGCAAGACTCTCTCCGCGCCGCAACACTGAATCCGGCCCGCGCTGCCGGACTTACCAATCACGGGAAACTGGCCCCGGGCGTTGCAGCCGACTTTGTCGTCCTCGGCCCCGAGGGAGAAGTAAGAAACACAATCGTGCGTGGCCGGGGACTGTAGTCTCTCATCCCTGCTTCAGTAACGGTTGCCCCGGCGAGGCAATCGACAATTTGTGCAATTTGCCAGTGATGCGGCTGCGGTCATTCTCTGCCTTCGCGGCTGCGAGGCGTTTGCGAAGGCTGGCGATCTTGTGTTTGCGGGTGCGGCGCCTGCGAATTTCCGGACGGCGGCTGGGTGCGGACATGCGCTCTCCTCAGAAGATGGTGAATTGGCAAATACCTGCTTCGGTAGTATCACCCACGATGCTCTCCGGCGTCCAGGTCGACTGCACTCGCCCATCTTTGTTAAGCTGTCGTTTTGGTAGGCTGTCGCTTCCGCTAATTACCCTCTGGCCTGGAGACTTCTCGCAGCACGATCTCGATCCGGCCTCGGCAGGAATATTCCAATGGCGTCCAACTCCATCAGCGTCCAGGCAGCGGCCGCTGTCGCAACTGTTCCGCAGCCTATTTCCTCTCCGCTAACTAAAGCTGCAATTTTTCTGGTCGTTACGATCAATCCCGGTGACGAAAATCGCGCCGCCGTCCTCTCCCTCTGTGCCGATCTCGCGGCGCTTCTCCGCGCCGTGGGGTTTCGCGCCCTCGAAGGTTCTCTCTCCTGCATCATGGGCTTCGGTTCCGACGCCTGGGACCGCCTCTTTGGTTCGCCGCGTCCGGCCGAACTTCATCCCTTCCGCGAAATTCGCTCCGGACCGCGCCATGCCGTCTCTACTCCCGGCGACTTAATCTTTCACATCCGCGCCAAACGGATGGATCTCTGTTTCGAACTGGCTTTGCAGATCATGGCTCGCCTCGAAGGCGCCGTTACCGCCGCAGACGAGGTCCACGGCTTTCGCTACTTCGACGAACGCGATCTACTCGGCTTCGTAGACGGCACCGAAAATCCCACGGGCAACGCGGCTGCCGATGCCGTCTTTATTGGCGACGAAGATCCCGCTTTCGCCGGCGGGAGCTATGTCATCGTGCAAAAATATCTCCACAATCTCGACGCGTGGAACAACATTCCGACCGAAGCCCAGGAAAAAATCATCGGTCGCACAAAAGTTTCCGATATTGAACTTGATGACTCGGTCAAACCAACGTCTGCGCACAACGCCCTAACCACTATCGAAGAAAACGGCAGGGAGATCAAAATCCTCCGCGACAACATGCCCTTCGGGCGCGCCGGGCAGGGCGAATTCGGCACCTATTTCATTGGCTACAGCCGCTCGCCCCGAACCATCGAACAGATGCTCGACAACATGTTCATCGGCCGGCCGCCGGGCAATTACGATCGCATCCTCGACTTCAGCACTGCGGTCACTGGATGCCTGTTCTTTACCCCGACAGCCTCGTTCCTCGACGGCCTAAGTCCTGACCAGCCTGCCCCCGCCGCTGCTTCCTCGGAGAAACCACAGGTCGCGGCGGCCTCAGTGCAGGTTGAAACCCTGGCACCCGCTGCCCCATCCAAGGATGGTTCACTCGGCATAGGTTCTCTGAAAGGAGAAAACCCCCATGAATAACCTGCATCGCGAGCTGGCTCCGATTTCTGATGCCGCGTGGACCCAAATCGAAGAAGAAACCGCGCGCACGATCAAACTCTTTCTGGCTGGTCGCCGCGTTGTCGATTTTAACGGCCCGGCGGGAGTTGCTCTCTCGGCCGTGGGCACAGGGCACTTGCGTTCAATTACCGCGCCCGACGAAGGTATCACATCGCGACA
>JASHQM010000144.1 GCA_030039165.1 Candidatus Sulfotelmatobacter sp.
GCCATCGAAGCCGAAGGAGAGAATTCCGAACTCAAGCCCAGCGCCTGAAGGCGCGGGAGTGCGGCAGGACTTTCAACACGCGTGAAGAGACTGCCTGGCACGAACCGAGACCACAGCTTCTCTCGAGTTTTGGTTAATATGTCCGCGGAACGCCTGCAAAAGATCATCGCTGCCGCCGGCATCGCCTCACGCCGCAAGGCCGAAGAACTGATTGCAGCGGGGCGCGTGCAGGTCAATGGACAAACCTTCACCGAACTCGGCACCAAGGCCGACCCGGAGACGGACCACATTCGCGTTAACGGAAAACTCCTGCTTGGCGAAGAGCGGCACGTTTATTTGCTCCTGAATAAGCCGAAGGGTTACGTCACTACTGTAAGCGATCCCGAGAACCGCCCCACCGTGATGCAGTTAATCCATGGAATCAAGACCCGCGTTTATCCCGTCGGCCGGCTCGACTATGCCAGCGAAGGACTGTTGTTGCTCACCAACGACGGCGCGCTGGCCAATAAGTTAATGAAGGCAGCTTCCCAGGTTCCGAAGACTTACGTTGTGAAAGTTGCAGGAACTCCTTCCGCGGAGGCTCTCGAGAAACTGCGCGGCGGGGTTTCCATCTCGACCGGCGACGGCCGCCGGGTACGAACCGCGCCGGCGACAATCCGCATCGTAAAAGAGGGATCGAACCCCTGGTACGAAATCACTCTGATCGAGGGCCGCAACCGCGAAATCCGCCGCATGTTCGAGAAAGTCGGTCATCATGTGGAAAAAATCAAACGCGTGCGCTATGGTCCGCTTATGCTCGACGTCCCACCGGGAGAATTTCGCCAGCTGACCGACCGGGAAGTCGATCGACTGCGCACCTCCTGTAACAAACCGATGGTATCCACAAAGCAATCCGTGGCATGATGAGCGGCATACATGAGCCGGTTTTACGATATTGTTTCCAAGCCCGCACGACTCATGGGCGCAAATCATTCCAGTGCTGCTCCGCAGAGGACTGAAACCCGTTCCCGCCTCATCAGGCTCGATTCCAACGAGAATCCTTTCGGCCCGTCGCCGGCGGCGATCGACGCGATTCGTAACACAGTAGCCGCCGTGAATTCTTATCCAGATGACGATTGCGGAGCGCTCCGGCAGAAGCTGGCCAAACATCACGAACTGGCTACAGAGCAGGTGCTGGTTACGGCAGGATCCACGGGCATGTTGAGCCTGCTGTGCCAAACACTGCTCGCGCCGGGGCTGAATTCGGTCACCAGCGAACGGTCATTTATTGTTTACTCGATGGCAGTGCAGGCGGCCGGCGGGCAGCTTATCGAGGCCCCCATGCGCGAAGACAAGTTCGATCTCGAGGCGATCCTCGCAGCCATCACCACGAACACCCGCATGGTGCTTCTGGCCAACCCGAACAATCCCACGGGAACCATGCTCGACGCCGAGGCGGTACAACAATTTCAGGCGCAACTGCCGGGCCATGTTGTGCTGGTCCTCGACGAAGCGTACTACGAGTTCGCGCAGCATTTCGCATCGCTTCGGAACATTGCTTACTCGAATTCGCTGGATTATGTTAGCCGTGGCGCGAGCGTTGTAGTGCTGCGAACTTTTTCGAAAGTGTACGGCTTGGCCGGTCTCCGCGTAGGCTACGGCATGGGGCCAGCCGAGTTGCTGGGCTATTGCGCGCGCATGAGAAACACCTTTTCCGTTTCGTCTGTGGGGCAGGCAGCCGCGATTGCATCGATCGACGATACCGTCCAGATTCGCCGCGTTGTGGAGAATAATTTTCACCAGGCGCGAACCCTCAGCCAGGGATTAGTGGCGCTGGGACATCGCGTGGTGCCCACGGCAGCGAATTTTCTATTCTGTGATCTGGGAGAAGATGCTGCTGCGGTCGCACTCTTTCTGCGGGAAGAGGGCATAGCTGTGAAACCGCTTGGAGCATGGGGTGCGCCCACCTCGATTCGCGTGACCATCGGCACGCCAGAGCAGAATCAGAATTTCCTGCATGCTATGAGGAAAGTGGCAACTGGCAATTCGCGACGAGCGGGGACAGCGCGGATTGCGCCAGCGTAATCGGCCGCGACCTCGGATGAGGCATCTTCACCGGAAAGATGCTGCTTCACCTTACGGAAAGCCCTTCATTGCTATCGCAGTTTCGCGTACTCCGCCTTGGCTTGCTTCAGAACGGGAATGTCGAGGTCGGCATCCTTCCACAGCGTGAGGAAATCCTGATAGGCAGCCCGAGCTTTGGCGTTGTCGTCCGCCATGGCGCAGGCCCGGGCGATGCCGAGATGGGCCAGTGCACCAACGGCCGAGTTAATGGTGATAGTGCGATGATCCAGAATCTTCTGGAACTCGGCGCTAGCTTCTCTCGGCTGATGATCCGCCAGGTATGCTTCGCCTCGCACAAAGACTGGATAAAGAGCGGTCCAGGGAAGTTTGCTGTAGGTCGAATATCCCAGCTCGTAGGGTGTGGCAGCTTTGAGAGCTTCAAGAGCCTCAGAAGCATTTCCGCGGCTAAGCGCGAGCTTTGCCCGTAACGTTGGCAGATAATTGAACTGCACGACGGTCGATTCCGGGAATGTTGCATTCAACTCGTCGGCCACGGCCTCCGCGCGGCGGACTTCGCCCGCGTAGGCCAGGGCAAGGGCAGAGCCGTACTCGATATCGATACCCTTAGAAATCTTTAGCGCAGAGTCAACGCGCCGCCGGGCTTCCTCCTCATCACCAAACAAGGCTTCCCGCAATCCTGCAACCGCAGAATCTGAGGCGGCAGTTTCGTTTTGTTTTCCCTGTTGCGCGAAATCGATCGCTCGGTCGGAAAACTCCCGAGCCTGTTTCAGGTGTCCGGAGAACGCTGCAGTTTCAGACTGGGATGCCAACAATGTGGTCTTAATCGCAGGTTGTCCTGCTGATGCTTCCACCTGTTTTTCCATTTCAGCCGTATTATTTTCGAGAAAAGCAATTTCATACAGGATCAGAGGGAAAAACCAGGAAGTCACATTGTGTTGACCGGGTCGGCGGGAAAGAGCCTTCGCTTCTTCCAGACGGCCTAGAGCAATGTATTGCCATGCCAGCAGAGCGTAAGGAGGAAAGAAATCCGGATTCAACTGTATCGCCTCCCGGCCCTCCTTAGCTCCCTTCTCGAAATCTCCTGTGATGGGATAGATGGATCCAGCCAGAAGCGCATGTGGCATCGGCGAGCGCGGATAAGCCTGTATCCAGAGCCGGCATGCCAGTACGGCTTTTTCCATATTTCCCGTGACCGCCTTGTGGTAGCGGGACTCAATGAAGAATCTCTCCCACTCACTGGCATGATCGCGCAGTTGGTATGCTTTCCGCGTGTAATCAGCCGCCTTGCTGGGTTCGCCCATGTCGGTGTACGCCAACCCCAGCCAGGCATAGGCCAGAGCGAAATTGGGGTCGAGCTCGACTGCGCGCTTCAGAAGCGTGATCGCATCGAGGTCTCCTTGAGACGTGTGATATTGAACGGCCGAACTGAAGGCTTTCAGGGCTTCGAGCGATGGCGTGGTCGCCTGCTCAAGAGGAATGTCGAATTTCCGCACCGTCGCCAGGGATTCGCCCAGCCGGTTGCGCATGGCGGCGGCCGCTTTCCCCAGGGCCTCGAGGACGTGGTTCTTATCGGCGGCTTCAGATTCGGTACTCGCCAGCGATTCCCCGCTTGAGCAATTAACCGCCTTGAGGGTAAGCAGGTACTGCGAACCAATCTGGGCGATTGAGCCATCGAGCACGGCGGCGCTGGCTGTGCGCTGGCACAGCTCGCGCGCAATGTCGGGCGTGAGCTTCGCATCCGGCTTCTGGTCCATCAGCTTCAGCGTCTCGCGCACGCGGTCCTCGGAAAGGATGTTCAGAAAAGGAGACTGCTCGAGCTGAATAGAAAGACCCTGCCGCAGCGTTCCATCAAACACGGGATCGCCAGTCGTATTGCTGAAATCGGCCAGCACGATCGTGTCTTTGTCCGTGAGTTTCGGTGCGCGGTGGAGATAGATATATGCGCCGCCTGCCGCCACGAGCAATACTGCGGCTCCAGAGAGAACTCTTTTTCGCAGCTGGGCCGCAATTGCTCCGCCTTGCGAGCTGGCTGCCGAGCGGCCGGAATCGGTATCGCGCTTCAGCCGTTGCAGATCAGCCCGCACTTCAGAGGCATGCTGATACCGCAGGTTGCGATCCTTCTCCAGACATTTCCCGATGATGCGTTCCAGTTCGGCGGGCACGTCGGGGTTAATGCGCACCGGCGGCACGGGCGTGCGGTTGAGGATCGCCTCGAAAATCTCTGGCGTGCTTCCGCCGCGGAAGGGCAGAAGGCCTGTGCTCATTTCATAAAGCCCAACGCCGAAGGAAAACAGGTCGGTGCGCGCGTCGAGATCTTTCGCCCGCACTTGCTCGGGCGACATGTGTTCGACAGTACCAATTACTGATCCGGGAGTCGTCAGACGTTGCCCGCTGACGGTTGGCTGTTCGGCTGTGTCGCCAATTCTGTCACGGTCAGCGGTCACTTGCGCCAGCCCAAAGTCGAGGACCTTTGCGTGTCCCCGTTCGGTTACGAAGATGTTGGCGGGCTTGATGTCGCGATGAACGATTCCCTTGCCATGGGCTGCATCGAGCGCGTCGGCAACTTCGATTGCCAGCGCTAGCAAGTCTTCATTTGCCATCGCCTTGCCGGCGATGCGGTAGTGGAGGGTCACGCCTTCCAGATACTCCATCGCGATGTAGACTGTTCTCTCTTCTTCGCCGATGTCGTAGATCGTGCAGATATTGGGATGATTGAGAGCCGAGGCAGCCTGTGCTTCACGTTGAAAGCGGGCCAGCGATTGTGGATCGCGGGCAACATCATCCGGCAGGAACTTGAGGGCTACAAAACGATGGAGGCGGGTATCTTCGGCCTTGTACACCACCCCCATCCCACCACCGCCGAGCTTTTCGATGATGCGGTAATGCGAGATGGTGCGGCCGATCATCGGAATGAATGTTAGGGCCGCAGGGAGGGCAAGTCAACGAAGCGTTACGCGGCGTGTGACTATTGCCTGCGCCGTCCCTTGCGCAGATCGCTCATCATGGCGGCGATCCGTTTCTCGCGCGTTTCCGGCTTCTTCGCTTCTTGAATCGCTCTTACCCACTCCTTCTGGTGAGTGAAGGATAGTTTCGGCCAGAATTCTTTGGCTTTGGAATCGCTGTTGATGACCTTCTTCAGGTAAGCCGGGACTTCGACTTTGCGCTCCTCTTCGTCAAGCTCCATGACCACGTCGACCGTGTCGCCTGCTTTGCAGCGCGCGCCTGCGCGCATTTGCGCGTTTACCGCCATTACATGTCCTTCGCCCATGTTCATCAGCGAGCTGCGAAAGGGAAATCCGTTGATGGTGCCTTTCACCGGCACGCGTCCTTTGCGCTGGAAAACTTCCACGACGTCGAACGGCGGCTTCAGACCCGCCACTTCGCTGCCTTTCTGGCCAATAAGTTTGACTTTGAACTTGTGGTTCGGCATAACGCGCAGGGTATTTTACACTGCTGCGGCTGCCACGCGCGCCTGCAGAGGCCGCCACACAAAGCGTCACGGCAGCAGGATCGTCCGCTGGGCGAGCGATCCTGCTGCGCCGCTATGACAAAGCAAGAATCTAAGCCACGGCTTTCTTTTTCGGCGCTGCCTTGGCCGACGGCTTGGCCAGGAAGTTGAGCAGCGCTCCGTTGACTTCGTCGGCATGAGTCCAGGCGACGTTATGCGGACCGCCTTTGATGACGACGAGTTCGGCTCCGGGAATCAACTTTGCTGTGCGTTGGCCCCCAGAAGCGAAGGGCACGATTCGATCGGAATCGCCGTGAATCACCAGCGTAGGCACGTCGATCTTGGCCACATCGGCTCGAAAATCCTCATGCCAGGTGGGCACGCACGCCAGGCTGGCGCTGGCCGAGGCGATGGCTGCCACGTTCCAGCTTGCCTGTACCGCCTGCTCGCTCACTCGCTTGCCGAGGTTGACATCGGTGTTGTAGAAATTCTTGAAAAACTCGGTAAAGAATGCGTAGCGGTCAGCAGCAACGGCTTTTTCGATACCCTCGAATACGCTCGCATCGAGGCCCTCTGGATCGTCGGCGGTCTTGATCAGATGGGGCGGAACGCCGTCGATGATCACCGCTTTGTTGACATCTTTTGAACCATATTTTCCGATGTAGCGGACAACTTCGCCCCCTCCCATAGAAAAACCGGCCAGAACGAAGTCGCGCAGCTTTAAATGACTGACCAGCTTGTGAAGGTCTTCGGCGAAAGTGTTGTAGTTGTATCCGGTGGTGGGCTGGCTGGATTTGCCAAACCCGCGCCGGTCATAGGCGATGACGCGATATCCGGCTTTTAAAAGCACCGGAACCTGCTTTTCCCATGACGCGCTGCTCAGCGGGTATCCGTGAATCAGAACCACAGGCTGGCCGGAACCATGGTCCTCATAGTAGAGATGAGTGGAAGTGGAATTCTCTTTTCCAACATCGATGTAGGACATAACGCTCCTCCTTGATCAGGTTTTTAGATTGGTTTGCGGACGCGAAGTTCAGGGTTTAATTGGAGGCCGAATCTGTAGATTGTAGAACCCTCACGGAGGATGCAACTAAGTTTGACTCGGTTCGCCTGCATCCCGACCCCGCCTGCTAGACTCAAATGCCTGGGGGTTTCACCTTGCAAGCAGTCTATATTCTTTCCGCGGTGCGCACGCCGATCGGCAGGTTCGGGGGATCGCTGGCTTCCCTTTCGGCGGCCGATATGGGTGTATTCGCGGCCAAGGCCGCGATTGAGCGCGCCGGAATTCAACCGAATCAAGTCGAAGAAACTATTTTCGGCAATGCAAGGCAGGCGGGGGGGGGACCGAATCCGGCGCGGCAAATTTCCATTCGCAGCGGCGTGTCCCAGGAAGTGCCTGCATTCACGGTCAACAAAGCCTGTGCTTCCGGGATGAAATCGATTGCGCTGGCGTACCAAGCAATTCTTCTGGGGGATTCAAGTTGTATTCTCGCGGGCGGTACGGAGTCGATGTCGCGGCTTCCTTATTATCTGGAAGCGCGCTGGGGATTTCGGCTGGGCAATCAGGAATTGGTCGACGGTATGTACCGAGACGGTTTTTTCTGTCCCATTGCGAAGATGGTGATGGGCGAGACGGCGGAAGTGCTCGCTCAACGGTACAAGATCTCGCGCGAAGAGCAGGATGAATATGCACTGCTGTCACAGACGCGCGCCGCGCGAGCGATTGCCGCGGGGAGATTTAACAATGAAATCGCTGTGGTAACCATCGAAGGGAAAAAAGGCACGACCGTATTCAGCCGCGATGAGCATCCTTTCGCGGATGCAAGCATGGAAAAACTTGGCAAGCTGCCGCCGGTTTTCTCGAAGGAGGGAACGATCACTGCGGGAAACTCGTCTGGAATTACCGACGGCGCGGCCGCCGTGATTGTGGCCAGTGAGCATTTTGTGAAGAAGAACAATCTGAAACCTCTGGCGCGAATTGCGGCCGTCACATCGGCTGGAGTCGATCCAAGAACCATGGGGATTGGTCCTGTTCCCGCCTTGAACAAGCTGGATGAGAAACACGGCCTCAAGCTGCAGGATTTTGGATTGATCGAATTAAATGAAGCTTTCGCCGCGCAGGTGCTGGCCTGCGACCGCGAACTGAATTTCAATCGCGAGAAACTCAACGTTAACGGAGGGTCGATTGCGATTGGGCATCCGATCGGCTGCACCGGCACGCGGATCACGGTCACACTTCTGCACGAGATGCTCAAGCGCAATACGAAGCGCGGCGTGGCGACGCTGTGCGTGAGCGGCGGTCTGGGCATGGCGCTGGCGCTGGAGAATGCGGTGTGAAAACCGCGCCTTCGTTTCGCGAAGCCTCGGAGGTGGATGCGAATACTCTCCTCGACTTCATGCGCGCTTATTACGCCTTTGATGGCCATGCCTTCGACGAAGAGAAAGCCCGAGCGGCGCTGATCGCGTTGTTGCGCAACCCAGAGCTCGGCGTTGCTTGGCTCATTGGGCTTTAAGGAACACGCGAGCACCATCATGTCGAAGTGGATTACCCACGACGCGGCGAAGCAGGAGAGCAAAACAAGCGGCCGAAGCGGCGCGTTGACGGACTGAAAATGCGGTCGCTATACTTTGTCGAGTCCGGTCCAAGGAGCCCGAATGTCCCTTTCCGCGGTGATTGTGGATGATGAGCAGCTTGCGCGCGACGAGCTTGCCTATCTGCTCAAACATACCGGCGAAGTCGATGTCGTGGCGCAGGGAAAAAATGGCCTTGAGGCCGTGAGCCTGATCAAGGAGCACAATCCCGACCTTCTCTTTCTCGACGTGCAAATGCCCGGGCTCGACGGCTTCGGCGTGATCAAAAAGCTGGTCGATAAGAAAATTCCGCTACCGAAAGTTGTCTTCGCAACGGCTTTTGATCAGTATGCGGTCAAAGCGTTCGAAGTCAACGCAGTCGATTACCTGCTCAAGCCATTCGACAAAAAGCGCGTAGCGCAATCGCTGCAGAAGGCGCGAAGCCAGCACGGTTCAGAAAATTTGCCGGCGGAGAAAATCGAGGCTTTGGTCAAGATGATGCAGGCGCCGAAGCCGCAGGCCTCGAAGATTCTGCTGAAGGCTGTGGGCAGGATGTTTTTGGTGGACCAAAAAGATATTTGCTATGCCTCGATTGAGGATGGCGT
>JASHQM010000145.1 GCA_030039165.1 Candidatus Sulfotelmatobacter sp.
TGCCTTTGTAGACATTCAGCTTCGAGAGCATGTGGGCGGCCAGCTTGTTCTTGGGCAACATACGCTTCACCGCATCTTCAACAATTTTCTCCGGACGCCGTACCGCGCGCTTCTTGAACTCTTCGGTGCGCAAACCGCCCGGATATCCCGTGTAATGCTGATATACCTTCTGCTCGGCTTTCATGCCGGTGGTCCTGATCTTCTCGGCATTCACCACGATCACGTGATCACCGGTATCGAGAAACGGCGTATATTGCGGATTCTCTTTGCCCATCAGGATGCGCGCCACCTGCGACGCCAGCCGGCCGAGCGTCTGCCCGTCCGCATCCACGACGTACCACCTGCGCACAATTTCCCCCGCTTTGGGGAAATAGGTAGACATGAAACTCTCCAGAAATGATAAAAAGTTGCGAAAGAAAGACCGCTCTTTGATTCTCCGGCGAGGACGCCAGACCATCAGGCGGGCAACCACACTACTACCAAAGTCTTTACAATACCGGAGCCCGCGAGCGATTGTCAACGCTATGTTACCGGCGGTGGGGCGGAGGAACGCGTCCGAGATTGAGCTAAGTTCCCAACTCGCGCTCTATTACCTGCGCAATTCTCGCTGTCACCGCCCGCATTTTCTGGTCTGAATCCGCTTCCACCATCACACGGGCCAGCGCCTCGGTACCCGAATAGCGGACCACAACGCGGCCATTTCCGTCGAGTTCGCGCTGCGCGGCTTCGATCTCTTTCTGCACGGCCGGAACCTGGGTGAAAGGGATCTTTTCGCGCACGCGCACATTTTGAATTTTCTGCGGGAGCACCTTCAGGTCGCTCACCAACTCGGCAAGAGTGCTGCCCGACCGAACCATGACGTCCATGACGCGAAGGGCAGTCAGCAAGCCGTCGCCGGTAGTTGCGTCGCCATCGCGGAAAATGACGTGTCCGGATTGCTCGCCGCCCAGGGTTGCGCCAGTTTTCAGCATCTCCTCCAGAACGTATTTATCTCCGACATCGGCGCGCAACAGGCGAATGCCGCTTTTGTTGAGCGCGATCTCCACCCCCATATTCGACATAGTTGTGGCGACAACAGTGTCTTCGGCCAACATGCCGCGCGATTTCAAATCCCGCGCCGCGAGCAGCAGCACACCGTCGCCATTGACTACACGGCCATGAGCATCGCAGAACAAGGCGCGATCGGCGTCGCCGTCAAATGTAACGCCTAAATCGAACTTGCCGCCGGACTCGGCGATGGCCCGAGACAACACTTCAGGGTGCAGCGCCCCACACGATTGATTGATATTTCTGCCATTGGGTGACACGTGAGTGAAGGTGGCAGCCACCCGCAGCGTGCGGAATAACTCGGGGGCCTCGGCCGTTGCCGCCCCGTTGCTGCAATCGATGAGCGCGCGAACGGGGCTGAGATCGGAATTCAGGCTCGTGGCCAGCGATTCGATATAAGCCTTGCGCAGCGCGGCTTCTCCGGGCAACGAAGGCCCGGCGACCCTCATTGCCGTATCGTCCATGGCTCCCGGCCTGGCGAGCAAAGCAAAAATATCTTGTTCGATCGCCAGTTCGCGGGCGTCGCTGAGTTTGAATCCATCGCTGGAAAAAACCTTGATGCCGTTATCCGTCCAGGGATTGTGGGAAGCGGAGATTACTACTCCCGCCGCAAATCCGCGCGAACGGGCCAGGTAGGCGATGCCGGGAGTCGTAATCACGCCCGCGCTACGCACTTCAACGCCGACGGCGGCCAGCCCGGCGGACACGCGGTCGGCAATCCAGGCGCTCGATTCGCGCGTGTCCTGCCCCAGAACGGCGCGGGGCTTGGGCTCGCTGCGCATGAGATCGTGCCCCAGCGCCCGCCCGATCAGGTAGGTGCTGTCTTTGGTGAGGGGAAAGTCCCCGGCGACGCCGCGAATGCCATCAGTGCCGAACAGTTGTCGTTTCGCAGCGTTCATAAGGGAATAGAGTTCGGGCTCGAACCAGATCGTCTGACTGCAAACGAGTTGAGGATAACAAACGGGGGCAAGCGAGTTACAGAGTATTCAGTGGCCGCTTGCCGCCGTATTCAGGATCACGGTTACGTGGATGGGCGTGGGATTCACCACCTGGACCAGAGGGTCGGGAATGTACACATTCGTTGTGAACGTCGCCACGGTTTGCATTCCCGAGCAGTCGATGGGATCGGTGCTCGCCACATCGACCTTTTCCACATGATGTTGCGGGCCGGTAATGGTAATTCGTTCGGGGTCGGCCAGGACCTTGGCGATCTGTTCTCCGGCCGGAAAATTCCCGCTCACGCGAGGCCGGATTTCCACGTCACGCGTCAGGCGGGTATCGAAACTAAGATGCACTTGCCCGGGAACGACTTGCACGATGTGCAGGTCAGCCTGGCGGCTGATCTGTTGCGCGGTCAGGTCAAATGTGCGATCGCCTGGCTTGACATCTTTCAGATCCAGCTGGGCGTGGATGTCGGTGGGCTGCAACTGCCGGATCATGCGCTCGGGACCGCGCACGCGAATTTGCGCCTCCGGTATGGTGACGGAACTGATCTCTAGATGCGGGGGGACATGCTGAAACTCGATGGGCACATGTACCGCGACCTCCGCCGGCTCCTGCTCGGGTGAAATTATGTACCACAGGCCGGTCGCGAGCAGCAACGACACGGCTTTCAACCAAAAATTGTGCAGCACCCAGCGGCGGAAGAGGCTGGTCATCGCGGGCGCTCCGTTTCTGAAGCCGGCCCTCCGCGGGCGCTCATACTGGAGTCTTCGGGCAGCGGTGATTGCTCATCTCCACTATCTTCTTCACTGGGTGGCGCGACGCTCGGCAGAGCCACTGGAGCAACATAGCGGTGTAACTCGGTGCTCAGGCGCTCGCGGAGTTGTTCGACGGTGAGATCGCGTTCGATTTTGCCGCCCACGGCCATACTGATGGCGCCGGTTTCTTCCGAAACGATGACGGCGATCGCATCGGTTTCTTCGGTGATACCAATGCCCGCACGATGGCGCGTCCCGAGCTGCGTGGAGAGTACGGGGTTCATGGAGAGCGGCAAAAAACATGCTGCCGCGGCCAGCCGGTCTTTCTGGATTATGACGGCGCCATCGTGCAGCGGAGCGCTCGGCCGGAAGATCGTGGCCAGAAGATCGTAGGAAAGTTTCGCGTCCAGGGCGACCCCGCTCTCGATGTAGGTGCGCAGACCAATCTCCCGCTCGATGACGATTAAGGCGCCGGTCTGGTGCTGGGAGAACAGATTGGCTGCCAGAACGATGTCGTCGTAAGCATCTCCATCGCTCGCGCCCGGGCCACGCAGAAAGCTAAGGCGGCGGCCCAGATCGGAGAGCACGTGGCGAATCTCAGATTGGAAAACCACGATCAGTGCGAAGACGACGTAAGGCAGAAGATGGCTCACGAGCCAGTTCAGGGTGGCTAACTCACCGATGCGGGCCAGGTAAAAGGCGGCGGCAACCGCGGCCAGGCCGGCCAGCATGGGGGCGGCGCGCGTGCCCCGGATCACCACGAGCACCTGGTAGATGATCAACGCCACCAGCAGAATGTCGAGTACAGTGAACGATACTCGCAGCCAGGGCGTTGTGATGTGGGTCACCGGAGCTCCAATCGGAAAAGCAGTGCGCTTCCGAACCTTACATTCTAATGCAGGTAATCAGCCGCCACCCAGGTGGGCGCAGCGCCTCAATTCTGATTCTTAAGATAGCGGTCAAACCATTCGACGGTTCGTTTCAGAGCATCAATCTGGTTCTCACGTTTGGCAAACCCGTGGCCCTCTCCCGGATAATAATGGGCATCGACGACTTTGCCTTCCTTCTTGAGGATGGTCACCGCTTGCTCGGCTTCTTCGCTTGGATCGCGAATATCGTTTGCGCCTTGCAGCACGAGCAATGGTGCCTTGGCGTTCTTGAAGTATTTAATCGGAGAGGCGTTCTCGTACACCTCACGGTCCTTGACAGGGTCTCCCAGCAGCGATTGGTCGTACTGTTGAAGGGTGGGTTCCTCGTGCTGCTGCTCAGTCAGCCAATCAGTGATGCCATAAAGCTCAACCGCAGCCGCCCACACATCGGGCGTTTTGCCGATTGCCATCATCGCCATGTACCCGCCGTACGAACCTCCCGTGATGCCGATTTTTTGGGGGTCCACGAACCCAGTCGCGGCAAGGAATTTTGCCGCGTAGACCTCGTCCTGAAGATCGCCGCCTCCAAGGTCCTTATAATTTGCCTTCTGAAATTCCATGCCATAGCCGGTTGAACCGCGTACATTCGGCGCTATGCAAACATATCCGCGAGAGGCAAGTGCGAGCGCTGTTTTGCTGAAGGAATCCGTGATCTGGCCGGTTGGACCGCCGTGAGGAATGACAACGCCGGGATTGGCCAAGTCGCGCTTGAGATTGAACGGCAGCCAGAGGAACGCGCTAATGGTTTTGCCGTCGAAGGTCCGGTAGTGCACGAGTTGCGATGACGGAAGCCGCGCGGGGTCCAAGCCGCCCAGAGCGGAGAACGTCAGTTGACGGATTTGTTGCCCGCGAAGGTCGTAAATCCAGTAGTCCTCGGGCTGAGTCGAGCTCTGATGCGAAACCAGCAGCCGGTCGCCGCTGCTAGAAAACGCTTGCGGCGCGGCCGATGCGAAATTTATTCCCGCGGGAACTGACAGCCTTTCCGCCCTCAAGTTCGCGCGAGTTGCAATGTAGATATCGGTCCGTCCGTCTGCGTTCACCATGTAGGTGAATGTTTTCCCATCGGGAGCGAAGCTGCCCCCTTCCGCCTCCCATTGGAGATTTGTCGCCCACTGCAGCTTCTTGGTGGAAAGGTCAAGCAGCGCCACGTTGTCGTACCCACCTTTTTCATTCGAGGTAAGAAGAAGTGTGCGCCCATCGGGAGAGACCGCCGATACCGAGTAATTGATTTCGCCCGCGTGAGGAGTCAAATTTTCGAGTTCGGCGCCAGCGACGTCGATGCTGTAGACGTCCGAGTCAGTATGTCCGGCATTTGTGCGATTGGCATAAATTGTTGTGCCGTCCGGGCTCCAGATCGCTTCTCCCCACTCTCGATTGTTTGTGTGCTCATGCGTCAGCTTGCGCACCCGGCGAGACTTCCAGTCGAGTAGTGCAATGTCATAATTGGAAGAGTCTTTTGGCCGCATTGCAAACAGAATCCGCTTTCCATCCGGCGACCAACGCGGATCGACCTCAGAAATATCGGGAGTGTTCGTCAGGTTGATCGCGTCTCCCCCGCCGCTCGGAATGGCGTACAGGTCCCACAGTTCGCCGCCGCCGAAATCCTGCATATAGACAATCCATTTTCCGTCTGGAGACCACGTCGGCTTGAACTGGCGATCATCCGATTGCGTAAGCTGAATAGGCCATCCTCCCGATGACGCTACTTTCCAGATGTTCATTCTGCCAGTCAGATTGGTGCTGAATGCTATCTGGCGGTCGTCAGGCGACCATGCCGCCCCGTCGACGCCACGGGTGTAATAAAGATCGGCGATCGGGACCGGGGCGGCGGCTGCATTTGAGAGTGAATTGATGGACCGGGGATCAGTGATTTCCCGATCGTTTGGCGACGATGCGCCCGCCAGAAATAGAGCGCAAACTGACGCGAGCGCAAGGAACAAAGTCTTGTGGGTGAGGTTTCGCATCGACGGCTCCCTCAGCAGAAGTGGGAAAACTCGATTCGAAGGAATGCCTGCAATCTTATTACGATTCCGGGACTTCGGTTGTTCCCGGAATCGCCTTGCTTACATTCGCTTGAATCTCGCCCTTGGCCAGCCGTGCCCGGATTTCTTCGCCGGCGGTTAGCTTCGCGGCGTCTTTGATCAACTGGCCGGAACTGTCGAAGACGAGCGCATACCCGCGATCAAGAATGGCCAGAGGCGACAATGCCTCGAGCGCCGTTCCCATGCGTTCGATTCGGACTTTGTGCACGAGCAGAATATTCCGCATGGCGGAAGTCAAAGCTGCGGTTCCGGCTTCCAGTTCCTGACGAATTCCGGTGAGAACGCGTCGCAGATCGTAATGTCGAATTGCGGCCGAGACGGTTTCCAGCCGTCGGCGCAATAGCTCCAGGGCCTGGCGCTCGCTGCGTTCCATGCGGAAGGTAAGATCATCCAGTTTCTGCTGGCGTTGGCGGATCAAATCCATCATGCGGGCGAATGCGCCGTGTTGAGCCAATTCGGTTAGCCCATGACGCGCCTTGAGCAAATGGCGCTCGATGGCTCGAACCAGGCGCTCGTGCAGAGCATCTGCCTGAGTTTCAATTTCCTGCCGCGAACGGATGACCAGCTCAGCGGCGGCTGATGGGGTGGGGGCGCGGAGGTCGGCGACGAAATCGATAATCGTGAAGTCAGTTTCATGGCCCACTGCCGAGATCACAGGAATTTCCGAGGCTGCCACGGTTCGCGCGAGGCCTTCGTCATTGAATGCGGCCAGGTCTTCGGCTGAGCCTCCGCCGCGGCCGACGATGATGACTTCGACGCTGCGGCTTTTGTTGAAATACCGGATGCCGCCAGCCACTTCAATCGCAGCCGACTCACCTTGCACCTGCGCTGGATAAATCAGAGCGTTGGCCGTGTGATGGCGGCGGCGCAGAATATTGAGAATGTCTTGCAGTGCCGCTGCCTGCGGCGAAGTGATAATTCCGATTCGCGAGGGCAACGCCGGAATAGGTTTCTTTCGCTCGGCGGCGAAGAGTCCTTCCGCTTCCAGTTTCGCTTTCAGTTGCTCGAAGGCAACTTGCAGGCCGCCGGCGCCCTTGGGCTCGACATACTCGGCGGAAATCTGCAACTCGCCGCGGTCTTCATAAATCGTCACGCGTCCGCGCACGATGACCTGCATTCCATCGGCCGGACGAAATCGCAGAAAACGCGCTGAAGAACGAAACATGACCACGCGAATCTGCGCGTTGCCATCTTTCAGCGTGAAATAAAGATGGCCGGAATCGGGCGCACGGAAGTTCGAAATCTCTCCCTCGACCCACGCGTCGGTGTATTCTCGCTCCACATGCGTGCGCACGGCGGCGACGAGGGCGCGCACGGTCCACACCCGCCGCTCGGGAGGCGCGAAGCGGAAGCCGAGTTGGTCGCTGAGAGACATGAGTAATGATTACTTCGCGCGATAAACAGTCTTCCCCGCCACCATCGTCCACAGCACCTTCGTGTCCCGCATCCGTTCCGGAGAAACGGTCAGGACGTCGCGATCGAGCAGAGCCAGGTCGGCGCGCTTGCCCGGGGCGATCGTGCCAATCGATTCCATATTCATCGCATGGGCAGAGTTGCGCGTGTAGGCGTAAAACATCGCTTCGCGCGGCATGTCTTGCGATGGATCCAGCACTCCCTCAGGGCCCTTGCGGGTTTCCGCCTGATAAATCCCCTTGAATACGTTCGCCGTCGAAACTGGCCAATCGCTGGCGCCGGAAATTATCCCCCCATTGTCGAGAATCGAGCGCGCCGGATATTGCCATTTGTAAATTTCTGGATCCAGATAGGGTTTGACGATTTCAATCGTGTCATTGCTCGCATCAGCCCAGAACAATTGCAGCGCGCTCACCACGCCCAGCTCGCGAAAGCGGGGAAAATCGGCCGGTCGCACGAATTGCTCATGAGTGAGCGTGTGCGGCAAGCCGGAATTTCCGTTTGCTTTACGGGCCGCTGCAATTCCATCCAGCGCCGCCTTCACGGCGCCGTCGCCGATGGCGTGCACGTGAACAATCAATCCTTGCTTGTCTGCCATCACACAAAGCTCGGCAAATTTCTGTGGATCGAACAAGAGATCGCCGTTGCGCCCAGTGTTCCGGTACGGTTTGGTCATATGGGCTGTTTGCGATGGAAATTCCACGACTCCATCCGCGAACACCTTGACGCCGGTTACATGGAGATGAGGCACATTCTTGTATTCCTCGCGCGTCTTCTGGATGCCTGCGAGCTCTGCCGCCGGATTCTTGGCAAATACCTGCGGAAAGGCGACAATTTCGGAGTTCAGCTCACCGTGATCGGCAAGCAGTTTGTAAGCATGCAAAACATCGTCAGTGGCCAGTGGATCAAGCCACGCCGTGATACCCAGACTGTAGTTGTATTGCAGTGCGGCGCGGCCGGCCGCCAGCAATTCAGCGGGAGTGCGCTTGGGCAATAGCGGCTCAACCTTCTCCAGTCCGGCGTCCACCAGAAAGCCATTCGGCCGCATGTCTTTGTCGTAACCGTAATAGCTGCGCTGGCCGGGCGAAAGTGTTTTCAGAAAATCCGCCGTAATCCCCGCGCGCTGCAACAGGGCGCGATTGGCCCAGGCGGTGTGGCCGTCCATGCCGCGGAGCAGAACACTTTGCTTCCCATACGCTCCTGTGCTGAATTCGGCATTGAGATGGTCGGTGTGCGACCAGAACTCGAGCGGCATGCCGAGGACTTCCAGAATGTCGCCGCGCATGCCGCGGCCGGTCTTTTTTGCTTCCGCAACGAAGGGCGGCAGCTCATCGAGAGTGGTTACCGCGTCGCTGGCGTCGGCCGAAATCAGGTTCAGACCGCCATCGATCGAATGGCTGTGGGAATCGATGAAGCCGGGAAACAGACTCTTGCCGTGGAGGTCGATCTTCTCCGCATCCGCGGAGGAAGATTTTTCTATCTCGGCGAGATTGCCGACCGCGACGATCCTGTCTCCGCGAATTGCGACTGCTTCGGCGTACGGATTCTGCGGATCGGCTGTGAAAACCTTGGCGTTGTAGAAGATTTTTTCGGGCGAGTTTTGCTGCCCAAAAAGCAGCGAACCGCCGGCACACAAGCTGCCGCAAAGCAGAAGCATTACACTTCGAGATAAGAATCGGGTCACCGAGTCGTCCTTTCTCAACCCAGCCTATCTCCGCCACCGGCTAATCACATAGACCACTACGGAAAGCACAACACTGATCAATATCGAGCTCGCCAGCGGAAAATATACGGTCGTGCGCTTGCCATGATAGAGAAAATCGCCGGGCAGCCGGCCCAGCGGCAAATGCGTCCGTCCGAGCAGGAGCACCACTACTCCTGCTGCCAAGAAAAACAATCCGAGAAAAACCAGCAGCTTGCCTATTTCCATGGCACGCATTCCAAGCTCTCAATGATTCTTGCGCCGGAATCAAAGTTTCCGACGCAATCCAGCGCACGCTGCGCTTCACAACACGGCGGTTTCATGAATCAGCCTGTCTTCGGCAAAGCGGCTGAGGTTCAACAGCGATGCATCGATCAAGTCAGTTTTTCCCGCAAGAATCAGGTCGCTGAGAATTTTTCCCGTTGCCGGCGCGTGCATCACGCCATGGCCACTGAAACCGTTGGCCAGAAAAAATCCGGGCACTCCCGGGGCTTGGCCCAGAATTGGATGATGATCCGGCGTCATCTCATACAGACCCGCCCAGGCACGTTTGGGATTCACGGGAAGATTGGCAAAACAGGGCACACGATCCGCCGCGCGAGTCAAAACCTTCTCGATAAATCCCGGATCGAAATCGGTTTTAAAGCCTGTCGTTTCCTCCGGATCGTTCCATGCCAGAAGAAATCCGCGCGCCTCGGGGCGAAAATGAAATCCGTTGGACATGTCGATGATCATTGGGGCGGTATGAGGAAACTCGTCGAAAGGCTCGCTTGGTACCAACATGCGCCGCAGGGGTTGAACCGGCAAATCCACGCCGGCGAGCGCGGCCACTTCCGCTGCCCAGGCCCCGGCGCAGTTGACGACCTTCTGCGTTGCCACGCGGCCACGCGTCGTCTCCACAGAAACAACGCCGTCATTGTCGCGTTGAATCCCGCAAACCACTGTGTTCTTCCACAAGGTTGCACCGTGATCACTTGCCCAACTCATGAATCCGTTCATAGCGCTATAGGGATCGACGAAACCATCGGTCGAGCAAAAACTTCCGCCCAGAATATCGTCGGCACGCAACTGCGGAAACATGCTGCGGATTTCATCGCCAGCCAGCAGGCGAACGTCTTTCAGACCCATCTTTACCTGTAGCTGATAATTTGTGTGCAGATAAGCGAGCTGTTTCCTGTTGGTCGCGCAAAACAAGTAACCTTGCGGGCGGTAGTCGCACGGAAATCCCAGCTGCTGTTCGAAATCCGCATAAAAGGGAATGGAATAAAGCGACATCTGAATGCTGATGGGCATGGAAAACTGCGCCCGCACGCCACCCATGCTCTTGCCTGTCGATCCCTTGCCCAGAGCCGATGCGCGCTCGATGACCAGAATATTCCGGCATCCTGCCGCAGTCAGGTGATAGGCGATGCTGGAACCAACAATGCCGGCGCCGATAATGACTACATCCGCGGTCTGCATAGATTTTCTGTAAGCGACCCTGCATTTTAGCGCAACCAAAGCAGCAAGGGCTGGGGAAGTAAAGTGCCACGAAGCCCAATAAATCAGCGGTCATTCGGACGTACATGTACCAGCAGAATGTTCCGCGCCACCCGCTCCCATTCCACCTCGGTAACTTGCACGGGTTACCGTGTCTTCCTAGTCTGGACTGTATGCCCTTGCGTTGCCTCTTGTTCTCCTCGAATAAAGAGACGATCCAGCCAATCTGGAAGGTGCTCGCGGAACTGGACATCGAGGGAGAATACTGCGAGAGCGCGGTCGATGCCGTCGAAAAGGTGACCACGCATGTGTTTCAGATTGTTATTACCGACTGGAACGATCAGCCTGAGGCCACGTTCCTGCTAAAAACAGCGCGCGACCAGAAGGCGGCGCAACGTCCGTTGACGCTAGCAGTCATCGGCAAGGATGACCGTCCGCAGGCTTTGCAAGCAGGAGCGAATTCCGTTCTGCTCAAGCCGCTTGCCGCCGAGCAGATCCGTGATACTCTCAGCACCGCCTGCCAGCTCTTGCGCGCCAGGCAGCAATCGAGCGTCACACCGACTCCTCCGCCAGCCGCATCGCCAACTCCGGCCACTGCAGTCGCGAGTGCGGCGGCTGCTCCTGCTCCTGCCGCATCCGGTCTGCCGCTTTCTGTCACCCAGGCGCCAGAGTCACATTTCCGCGCCGGCGAGTTTCTGCAGACGCCAAACTCCGCGCCGGGCGCGCAGTTTGATACCGAGAAGGAAGCTGAAGTTCAGAAGTCGATGGAAGAAGCGGCAGTCGCAGAAGTCGATGCCCTGACCGATCTTGAACCCACAGCCGCTGCGGTTCAGGAATCATCAGGAGAACCTGCGGACCCTGCGGCGGAGCCTGTCAAAGTTAACGAACCGCTCTCGGGATGGGCAGCGTTGCAGGCGCGGCTCACCAAAGCTGCACCGCAACCGCCGAGCGACGACGCTGGCAACGCGGGGCTGCTTTCTTACGCCGACACGCAAGCCGAAACCGATTCTTCCCCTGCATTGGCGGTGGAAGAAAAATCTGCAAATGCTCCCGCAAAGGAAGACAAACAATCGAACACACAAGCCGCGCTTCCCGAATCCCCGTCCGCGGAACACGACGCGCAACCGGCGCATGAACAGCGCCCGCGCCTGGAGCCTTCAAGAATCCTGATCATTGCCGCTTTGGCAACTTGCGCCTGCGTGGCAGCGGTCCCCAAAACGCGCCTGAAATTCGTTATATTGAGCCGCTCTGCTGCACAAAACGTTAGAACCTGGTTAAATCCTCCGCCGACGCCAGTAGCTCAAACCGTTGCTGAGCATGACAGCTTTGGCCAGGCTGGCGACGAATACAAACTCCCCACGCCCACTAACATTCCGGACGCCACAACCGACCCGTCGCAGATTCGCGTGTTGCCGGTAGTCGATCCTACGGCCAAACCGGACAAGAACGCGGATTCAAACTCAGCTCCGGCTGCAGTTAACAACGGCGCAACCAGTCAACCATCGGCGCAGGGAGCCAGTGGCCAAACGGTGGATCAGACGGCCGCCACTCCAGCAGCTGTGACGGCCAATGCGGAACCGGCGGGACCAACGAAAACCACAGCAGACTCAACTTCGTCTGCAGCGGCTGCTCCTCCAGCGGTTATGCCGCCTCCGGCGACCGTACGATCAACTCCTCCAACACCGCAAACACCGCTTCATACGGTTTCAGCGAGCACAGCGCCGGGCATTCCTTCAAGCCTGAAAACACAACTAGCTCCTTCGACTCCTGAGGCCAGCGGTGCCATGCCGCCGGAAGCAGCAATGTCGTCAATCGAGCCCGTGAATCTGCCCGAGTCGGCGGTGCGGGAGTTGCTGGCGCAATCGGTCGATCCTGAATACCCAGCCGCGGCTAAAGCCAGCGGATTGCGGGGTAGCGTTACCGTGCAGGTGACCATTGGTCGAGACGGAACTGTGCAGGATGCGAAATTTCTCCAGGGATCGCTGGCGTTCGCCCGCTCGGCGCTCGAAGCTGTAAAACAATGGCGCTTTAAGCCTTATTCCCTGAATGGACGAGCAGTTTCTGTGCAAAGCGCGATCACACTGACCTTCAAGCCTCCAGCGTAACTGCACTCCAAAGCACATTCCTGGTCTTTCCTGTGCTGTGCGGGGGGTACTGGACCAATTTCCGTTATTGCGTGCCGGGGATTGGCAAAGCCTGCCTGCGAGAATAGGAGCGCGTTGTTCTTTCTACGGGCGCCGGTTTGGCTACGGAGGATACTTCCGCTCTGGCATAGAGTTTTGCCGTAAGCCACATAGCAAAAAGCGTGGCTGCGAGAAGTCCGAATTGTTTTCCGCCGCTCAGCATGGAAGCATTGCCCAGGAGAGTAAGGCCGGCAAAACAGAAAAACAGGTGCGTGCAGAAGACCTGAAGTGAAGACTGCCCCATCAGGACCAGCGGCCGAATGGAGAGCGGCTTCAGATAAGAATGCGCCCGGACGAGAAGCACTCCTGCGGCGCTGAAGTCGATGAGACGTATAACTCCCAGGTGCCATTTATCGAAACAAATCTCATACGTGCCCAGCTCAAAGCCCCGGCCAACGGCGTGACGCATGGCAAGCAGCACGCCAACCGCAACTAAGGCGGGAAGCGTGACCCGTCTGGCAAGGCGCACGAGAGGCAACTCATCTTTGGCCCAGCGCACGCCCATCCATATCCCCACGAGCCAGAGGAATTGCCAGGCCCAGAGATCGAAAGACCCCATCTCATTCAGCGGAATCTGTAGGCCGAAATAGCGATTCATTGCCTGCCAGGAAGCTTGCCGGAGCCCAAATTGCGCGAGCAACCAGAGAGTGAAGCCACCGCTCAATGCGAGCTTCCAGCCCCACCTCTCGCCCACCATCAGCGCGAGAGGCGTGAGCGCGAGGAAAATAATGTACATGGGTAGGATATCCAGCAATGGAGGGCGATAGACGAGCAGCGCGCCGTCGATAACTGCCCGCGTTGCTCCCACATTGAAATAAAAATCGAGCAGGTTGTGCAGGCCGGGACGGCTGCCGCTGGCCGCAATCGGAACGGCAATCAGGAAAACAAAGCCCAGCAAAAAAGCATGGTAAAAATAAAGGCGCAACGTGCGCTTGCCCAATTTTTTCCGCATGGGGCCATATCCATCCCGCTGGGCCAGCCGGAAATAGACGCGGCCGGTAAACAAGGCCGACAAAAAGATGAATCCTTCCGCCGCGGAAACGAACCCAAATGGTTGATTCACATACGTGCTAAGAACCGTGGGCAGATGTGTGAAAGTGATCCACACCAGCATGAGTCCGCGAAGAGCGTCGAGTTCAGGAAGCCGTTGCATTCAATCTCGTCCTTGAAAATGTCTCATAGATAGGATTGCCAAAGCCCGGTTGGGGCATGTGGATTTTTGTAAAAAAGAGTCAAAGAAGTAAGTGCGGAAAATCAGCGCGTGACGGGATGCCGGCTTGGAGTCCGGGGCAGACGAATGCTCGGCTCGTTCGTACGAGGAAACACCCCAGATCCTCCACTGAATCGACTTAGAATCGAACCTGTAGCTAACGATTACGTACAATTGATTACGGTCGCGCGTCCCAGACGTCTTTCAGACGAAGCGAGCCGGTTCGAGGTGCTTATGAAAGTGTTACGACCTGCAATATTGGCGCTGGTGATGGCCGGCGCGTTCTTTTATTTCACGACCTGGCGTTCGAATGCAAAGTTTGCCGGATTGAATCCCGTGAATTGGTTGAGCCGCCCGGCGGAGGTGGAGATTACGGAAGCCGGGGGCGAGGAATCACTCGACAGCGAGGAGCAGAATAACATTAATGTGTACCGGAAGAATATTCCGTCAGTGGTGAATGTGACTTCGCGCGCCATGACTTTCGACTTTTTTTACGGGCTGGTGCCGCAGGAGGGGCAAGGCTCGGGATTCGTTATTGACAAGGACGGGCACATTCTCACCAATTATCACGTGGTCGCTGATGCAAGGCAGGTAGAAGTCACGCTGCACAACCGCAAGAAATATAAGGCGACAATTATTGGTACGGATCCGGCGCACGATTTGGCAGTAATACAGATAAAAGCCAGTGATCTGGTTCCTTCGGTGCTCGGCGACTCGCGGAATCTGCAGGTTGGGCAGAAGGTGTACGCGATCGGCAACCCATTCGGTTTGTCGGGAACGATGACGCGCGGCATTGTGAGTTCGATTCGTCCGGTGCGCGAGCCGAACGGAGCGGTGATTGATGAGGCCATTCAGACCGATGCGGCGATCAATCCGGGAAATTCGGGCGGACCGCTGATGAACTGGCATGGGGAAGTGATCGGCATCAATACCATGATTCTTTCCAGCGTGAATCAGAATGCAGGCATCGGCTTTGCCATTCCCATCAATACGGCGAAGGCGGTTCTGAATGATCTGGTGACACTCGGTCGCGTGCGGCGGCCAGCGCTGGGCGTGAGCACGATTCCGATCAGCCCGGAACTGGCCGACGAAATGGGTTTGCCCGCCGATTTCGGTCTGCTGATTATTCAGGTGACCCGCGGCGGCGCGGCCGATCAAGCTGGGCTGCATGGGGGCAATGAGCGCGCTTACCTGGGCAACACTCCCATCATGCTGGGCGGCGACCTGATCATCGCCATCGACGGCCAACAGGTGCAGGACGAAGATGATCTTGCGCAAGTGATGAACAGCCACCGCGCCGGTGACACGGTGAAGGTGACGATTTACCGCAACAAGAAAAAAATGGATGTGAATGTGTCGTTGGGCGAGGCGCGGGAGCAGGTGTAGGAGATGTTTTTAGTGAGTTGCCTTGGCCGCTTCGATCAGGGGACGAAGAGCGTCGATCGAAATCCCCAGAGTACCGCCGGAAAATCCATCGATGTATGCGGAATTCACTCCAATTACTTCTCCATCTGAGTTAAACACCGGGCCACCGCTGCCGCCATGGGCGGTGGGGGCGTCATAGATCAGCTTGCCACCCACAATATCTCCGAGGTGACCGCAAGTTGTTGAGGGACGAATTAGCGATAGCGCAGCCAGTTCGCTGGCGGCGTTGAGATCACCATGGCGGTAGGCCAGCCGGCGATAAATACCAGCAGGCGACTTCGCTACCATGCCAGCGACGCCCATGGGATAACCGATCACCGTGACCGGCTCGCCGACCGGCGGTTTATTCTTCGCCAATGGCAAGACTGCAGCGCCACTGACTGCATCTTTGTCTTCGATTCGCAGCACCGCGAGATCATCTGCCGAAGAAACGGCGCCGGGCGCCAAGCTTAGCGGAAGAGGCGAACCGGGAAAGAATACTTCGAGACTCTCAATCGTAGGCTGGGCGCCACGACCGATTAGCGCTTCGGCTTCGGTGTCTCCAAACCAGGGTTCGGCCACGTGGCGATTCGTAGCCAGCAAGCCCTGGCCGACCAGAAATCCAGTGCCAGAGACACGTGCGCGAATTCTTGCCGGTTCCCTGGCGAATCCTACATCGTAAATGCCGGAAATGTAGCCGATGGAATTGCGGTAGTGGCTGAGCACTAACGCGGGTGTCGCTTGCTCGCGCTGGATCTGCTCGACCTCCTGCGTGAGTTGCGTGACCTGTTTCTGAAGCTGATCGGGCCGCGTTTGCTGGGCAACGGCCGGAGAATAGTAATGGAACATGGCCGCAGCGCCGATCACAATGACGATTCCGATTACGGCCTGCACGAGTTGCTGCCAGCTCTCGCAAACTTCGGCTGTGTTCCTCGAACTTTCCGGTTCGGGCATGAGTATTCATCTTCCTGCGCCGGGGCAGCACTTTCTACGGTACGGAAGATGATGTACAAGGGGTAATTCGTGACCTTGAGATTGGCACGAAAATGCTTCCACCTGAGGATCAGATTGGAGTTACGAGGGTTAAGTGAGCCTTATACGTGTTCGAGTTCAGGCACGGTGCGCTCATTCACGACGTTGCCCGTGTTCAGGGTAGAAGCTGGCTCGAAAAGCACAACCCAGCACTCTTGTTCGGCGACCGGGCGATGTTCAACTCCGCGGGGCACAACAATGAACTCGCCTTCGTTTATCCACTCGTGGTGCTCGTGGAGGGTCTGGTCGCGATATTCCATGCGGAAGCGGCCTTTGACCACGAGGAACAACTCATCTTCGTGTTCGTGGTGATGCCATACGAACTCCCCCTGGAACTTACCGAGCTTAACCATCTGGCCATTAAGCTCGGCGGCAATGCGAGGCTTCCAGGGTTCGGAAATCCTGGCGAATTTTTCGGCAATGTTGATTTTTTGCATGCGAAGTTGGATGTGAGGCGGGCGCACCTGGATGCGGAACATCTCGATGCGGGAATCGCGAAAAAGTTGGCGTAACCTAAGCATGCTTGGGTTATACTGATTTTGTGGTTTCCGTACGGTTCGGCGGGATTCGCTTCGTTGCTTATTCGAACGACCATCCGCCGCGTCACGTGCAGGGATTCTGCGGCGAGACAGAGGCGATCGTCGACCTGCGGCGTGATGGGAGCGTCGCTCTGGCAAAACGAGGCGGTGCCGTCCGGCCGGCGAATGCGAAACGGTCAGAGGTCAAGAGGATTCTGCTAGCTGCGGCGGAGTGCTTCGAGGAACTCACGGGATTATGGGAGAACGTTCATGGCAAGCGAGTTGATGGCGAATAGAAGGAGACGCGCGAGAATCGCGACCAGCGATGCAGAGATCGACCGCGCAGTCGAGCGTGCTCGCCGATTACGGGAGGGACCGCTGGTGACGGAAGTGGAGTACAGGCCGGGACCGGGATTGGATCTGATCATTCTGAAACTAAGCGACGGGCGGCGGCATTTGCTTCCGCGCGAGGATCTACAGGGACTGGAGTCGGGGACGAAGGAACAGATCGCAAATGTGGAGATCGTCGGAGGGGGAACGGGACTGCATTGGCCCGAGCTCGATGCGGACTTGTGGGTACCGGCGCTGCTTCGCGGAGTCTACGGCAGCAGGCAATGGATGGCGAAGATTGGGCGGCGTGGAGGGCTGGCGAGGAGCATGGCAAAGAAAAAAGCGGCGCGGGTTAACGGAAAGTTAGGGGGAAGGCCGAAAAGGCTGCGAGCCTAACGAACGGGGGTGCGGCCAGTCGCCCGACTAAAGAAATATTGAGAGCGGTCCGCCGAAATTAAAAGCCGCCAGGTTTTGGCTGGCGGCTTGAAAACGCTGCCGAGCTTTGCTCGGCCAGGACAGCCGAGGGCGGCTGTCCCCACATGAGCTAACTGTACCTAGCTGTTCTCGTACAGCAGAACGCCTTCGGCTTTCTCTGAATCGACCGGGCGGTAGAACAGCTTGTTGTCTTCCAGAAAGACCTCGATGAACGCCGGCCGCATGGTGATGGTGCCCTGAATCAGCGCCTCGGAAAGCGGGTCTTCAATGTACTTTTGCAAGGCACGCCGCAGCGGACGCGCGCCGTAGGTGCGATCGGTCAGCGTCTGGTTGAGGATCCACTTCTTGGCTTCGTCCGCCACGGTGACGGTGATCGACTTCTGGGCCAGATTCGTGTTGAGTTGCGTCACCATGAGCTCGAGAATCTGGATCAGATCGTTCTCGCTCAAAGCCTGGAACAGAATGACCTCGTCCAAGCGGTTGAGGAACTCTGGATTGAAAGTGCGCTTGACTTCGCCCTTCACCAACTCCTCGACCTTGGTTGCGACCATTTCATCCTGAGTCGACTGGAAGCCGAAGCCCTCGCGCTTCTGCAAGTGGCGCGCGCCGATGTTCGAGGTCATGATCAGGATTGTGTTCTTGAAATCGACGGTGTTGCCCAGGCCATCGGTCAACTGACCGTCTTCAAAAACCTGAAGCAGGATGTTGAACACATCGGGGTGCGCCTTCTCGATTTCATCGAGCAGCACGACCGAGTAGGGCGCGCGTTTTACGCGCTCGGTAAGCTGGCCACCCTCTTCGTAGCCGACATATCCGGGAGGCGA
>JASHQM010000146.1 GCA_030039165.1 Candidatus Sulfotelmatobacter sp.
TGAGGATGTTGGATGTCTCGAAACTTCCCGCCTGCCATTACCTGCGCGTCGACTCCACTGGCCGCTCTTCCGAAGCAAGCTCCAGCTTGTAGCCCGACCGCGCCGCATCATCATGAAACATGCGCACTGTTTCAAGCGAAAACTCGAGCAGGTCCTTGCCAATGAGATCGATCTTCTTCAGCACGTCGGAAGTCACGGTAATGATGTGGCAGCCGATCTCGTCGGCCTGAATGATATTGAGCAGCTCCCGCGGGCTGGCCCACACCAGCTGTGTTGTGGGCGCGAGCATGTCTAATGCGGCTCTCATCAGCGGGACCGGATCGCGGCCCGTATCCGCCACGCGTCCGGCAAACACAGAAATATACGAGGGCGCGCCCCCCCGCAGCGCCTTTGAGATACGACGCACCTGCTCCAGCGCCAGCAACGCCGTTGCATTCACCTGAATGCCGTCGAGGCTCAATCGCCGGATCAATCCATCCATCGGCTCGCCTCGCGTATTCGTCACGGGAATCTTTACGTAGAGATTTCTCGCCCATCCCGCGATTTTGTGAGCCTGCCGCTCCATTTCGGCTTCATCGTCGGCAAATACTTCGAACGAGATTGGGCGGTCGGTAATGTGTTCGAGCACTTCGCGCGCGAACCGCTCGTAATCTTTCACGCCCGCGTTGCGCATTAAAGTTGGATTAGTGGTGAAACCTTTAATGTAGGGCTGCCGCGACAACTCCAACATGCTGGCCTTGTCAGCCCCATCGGCAAATATCTGAACTCTAAGTTGGCTCACCGATCTCATCAATTCTCGTTCGCGCCGTTAGCGGTCGGTTTTCGCGTCCTCTGCCGCCAGGTTTTGAGCGTTGTCCTCGAAACTCGCAAGTATCCAATCTGCCGCCTCGCGCAGTGACTTCACCGTCGCGTCAGGAGCCCGCGCCGGCTTCTGTTCCTTATACCCATAATCGATAAGAACTGTCTTGCACCCGGCAGCGTGGCCGGCGTCGATGTCGCGCCAGCGGTCCCCAATCACAAAACTTCGTGCCAGATCGATGTTGTGCTTGCGCTGCGCCTCGAACAACAATCCGGGCAGCGGCTTGCGGCAGTCGCAATGATCCTTGTCGTCATGATAGCAGACGAAGATATCGTCGATGGGCAGCGAATCCGCCAGCGATTCATGCATGGCGTCAACCACCGTGCGGCTCTGTTTGCCGCGCGCAATATCCGGCTGATTCGTGATTACGAAGAGTGCAAACCCGCGCGCTTTCAGGTCGAGCAATATCAGCGCGATTCCCGGCATCAGCTCAAAATCTTCCAGGCTCATGGGAGGATGCGGTTTCCCCTCACGCACCTGAGCTCGGTTGATAACCCCATCGCGGTCAAGAAATACCGCTGCTCGTAACGCGTTTTCGCGGGAGGTGGTCGATTCCCACTTCGTCTGCTGCCGCTTCACCGCGGGATGGGAAACCAGCAGATGCCATACCACCGCCTGAAAGGCCTCGGTATGCGGTGTGATGCGATCGGCATTTACGGCCGGAACAATAACGCAAACATCCGCTACCTTCGCCGTGTAGCCCCCATCACGCCCCACAACACCGAGAATTTTCGCGCCCGTGGTTTTTGCGTATTGCAGAGCCGACACTAGATTGGGGCTGATGTTGTTTTCCAGATCGCCACCACCGACCGAAAACACGAGGACCAGATCGTTCACATGCAACCTACTTACTTTCAGCCAGCTCTCGAAAACACCCGCCCATCCCTCGTCGTTTACTCGGGCCGTAAGCTCTGAAACGTTATCTATCGGCGTGTAGGCCTCAATTCCGGCAATTTTCCGGAAATCATTTACGGCGTGAGAGGCGTTCGCGGCGCTGCCGCCCACACCCAAAATAAACAGCCGTCCGCCAATGTCGCGCGTTTCCGCAACCAACAAAGCCGCAGCTTCAAGTCTGGTGCGGTCAAGCCGATCGATGATGCTCCTGGCCTCCGCCAGAAATTTCTCGGCAAATGTGTTTTCTCTCGTCATGGGTACTGAGCGGCCTTCTGTGCTGCTAAGAACTCGGTCGTCTCCCGCAGTCCTGCTGGCGAGCCAATCTCGTAGAACCGTTCACGCACTTCATACGCGGCCAATTGCCTGCGCCCCAGCAAGTCAGCATACAATTCCGCCAGATCGTACGTCTTGGCCTCAGGCACCTGATCAAACGCCTCGCTTCGAAAAACTCCCAGGCCATAATCGATGTGGCGCATTCCAAGCGTGCGCTCGGTCTTGCTATACGCCAGAATCTTTCCTTTTTCGAATTCGACATTGCTCGCGTCCCATTTCCCCTCATTGCGGAACACTGTCATCAGCGCCATCGCGCCGGAATCTTCGAAGCCGCGTGCGATCGCTGCGTAGTCGCACGGAAGATAAGAATCGCCATACAAGACAAAAAAACTATCGCCCAGCTTCGTCAGCGCACTCTTTACCGCCCCGGCTGTACCCAGCAGAGTCGGCCCGTCGAACGAATAGTCTACTTCAATGCCGAGACCTGCGCCGTCGCCGATTGCCTTTTGAATCAGCCGACCCAAGTGTCCCACGCACATCACAACCCGTCGAATCCCTTTTAATCTGAGCAACCGTAATTGATGAACCGCAAACGGCTCCCCATTCAACTCGAGCAGCGATTTCGGAGTTGTTTCCGTCATCGGCCGCAGCCGCTTTGCCTGGCCGCCGGCAAGTATGGCCACCGCCAGCATTGAGCTAGGAATGCGCCACCACCGACGTTCCCGCGAAGTCAAATTGCATGCGCACCTCCCGCAGCCCTGCCCCACGCATCGCTGAGCGCAAACGGGTTTTCTCTTCCGAATAGAACATCAGGAATCCTCCGCCGCCGGCCCCAATCAACTTGCCTCCCAGCGCCCCATTGGCGCGAGCCAGTTGATACAAGCGGTCGATCTCACCGCTGCTCATGCCCGGAGAGCGATTCCTTTTGTGCTCCCAATGCACGTTCATCAACTCGGCGAATCGCTTCAAATCACCCCTTACAAGCGCATCGCGGCTCTCCATGCCCAGTTGCTTGGTAAAGTGCAGGTTCTCGATCATCTGCGAGTTGTTCTGTTTCGTCTTCGAGTCCTGGTCGCGCAGAATATCCGACGCGTTGCGCGAACTGCCGGTAAAGAATAAAAGTAAATTGTCCTCCAGATTGGCCAGGGTTTCCGCTGGAATTTTCAATGGCTCGACCACCACGCGGTCGTCCGGAAGAAACTGGAAGCACGTAATGCCGCCAAATGCAGCAATATATTGGTCCTGCTTGCCGATCGGCTCGTTCAGCAGTTTCAGCTCAATGTGACACGCCTGCTCGGCCAGATCCTGCGGCAACACGAAATCCCGTTTTAAAGTATGCAAGGCGCTCAACAGCGCGGTCGTGAAACTGCCTGATGATCCCATCCCCGTACCGGCAGGAATATCCGACAAGCTCACGATCTCAAGGTAGGGCCCCGCCACACCCGTCAGCTTCAGCGCTTCGCGAATGATGGGATGCTGAATCTCCTCCACCCGGTCGACTTCCTCGAATCTGGAATATTTAACAATGATGCGCGGCCGAAACGCCTCGTTAATCGTGATGTAGACATAGCGGTTGATCGCCGCCGAAATGACGAATCCGGTGTGTTGCCGGTAATAGGAGGGAAGATCGGTGCCCCCACCGCCGAGACAAATTCTCAGCGGGCTGCGCGTGATGATCATCGATTGGACCCGCCGCCATGTGCAGGCATCATGCTGAAATCATAAGCGAAGGCCTGAGTGCGGGTCGAGTGCCCCCGTATGGCGAACAGGACGCATGCGGCCGCGGACGCGGCAGCTTGCCCTGAGCGAGTCAACGCGAGCCCAATGGTCCCGGGGATTGTGCGCTCGCAATCAACGCTGCCTCACTCCACTTCAAACTCCACTGTACGCACCTTGCTCATATGGCCTACAGCATCCCCCGCCTGCAAGGTCAAGCGGTACGAGCCAGGATCAAGCGTGGCCACCGGCAGCTTCAGCCCGAGCGGAATTACCGGGCTCCCGGGTTGCGCAGGAGGTATCCTTTCACGAATCTTGGTCTTTTCCTGCCCCGTTTTGACTTCGATCACTTTCATCTCGAAGGCTACTCCCGGAGGATTCGGTCCCTTCAACAGCGGTTCGTAGATTTCGGCATAGACACCGGCGCCGTCCGTTTTCTTGAAACGATTTGAGGCCGAAGGTGCAACCTGTATACCTTGCACCACCAGCGGCGTTTTGTCTTCCAGCAACTGAGCGTCCAGATCGGATGCAAGAGCCGCCGCGGCATGAATATTGTTGCTCAAAGCTACGCCGCTGAGACTGAAATCCTGGTCGCGGTAGGGATCGATTGATAGCGGCATCTCCAGCTTGCCAAACGTGTCGTTGCCCGAGCTAAACACCACGCGCAGCTTATACTCGCCCGAAGCTATGCCGAACTGATTTTCGTAGTGGTAAGGCTGCTTTTGAAATTCTTCGACCTCTTTTTTTCCCTCAAGATCGATGCTGACGGTGTCGCTGAAGCGCGCTGCAATCGAATCACCTTTATAAGCGATTCCCAAAACATTGAGCGCCGCATGCTGCTTCCCTTTCTCTTTTTCGAATTTCAAAGCCGTAGAAGGAATATCCAGCGCAAGGTGAACCTGCGCCGTGTTTGCAGCGCTATAGAAGAAGGGCGCCTCCATGGAGGCAGTTACGTTCCCTTTCATTTCGCCGGCTGCGCGGTTCTCCAGATCCTTTTCGATCGCATTCCCGGCCAGCAAATCCGTCGGCCGCGTGTTGCAGTAACCGCTGCGCGCGCGGACAGACGTCCCCGATCGCTCAACTTTCACCTTCAACGTATGGCAACTGCCGTCGGCTGAAACTGCAGGCCGGTAGCCGAGCAGGTAATACTGATTCTGATCTTTGGCGATACGCTCGAGCCCGCCCAGCAAGTCGTTCGTATTGACGATGACGAATCCGCCGGTGCCATCGGCGAGTTGATACAGAACCTGCTGTTTGTCGGCCGCGCTAGAAGGAAATGGCGGGACTATCTGCCGCGGCTGATTATAAGGATTGTAGATTCCGGTATTCGCAACTCCGGGGTTTCCAGTGCCGCCGGTTCCGCCACCCCCATGACTTCCGCCGCTCCCGCCTCCTCCGGTTCCACCTCCGTGGCCGCCGCCACCCCCTCCACCTCCACCTCCGCCATGCCCTCCTCCACCACCACCGCCCCCTCCTCCTCCATGCTGCGGATCTAACATCACCGCCGGTTCGGCAAATGCGGCCAATGTCAGCCCATGCGCCTCCGACCCTGAGTAATGAAAAGCAGTTAGGACAAGCGATCCGTTTCCGGAATAAATTGACGGCCACTGGGCAGCGCCCTGCGGCGATCCAATGTTCGGTGCCACCAACCCGCGCGTATCAATCGGGTAAATCGCCACATTCGCCTTGTTACATGTATCGATCACCGCTGTCAGTTCCGACTCGTATTCCGGATTCATCACGAACCCGGAAGTCAACATCACGAGCGTTTTGCGGCCCGGCACGGCAGACAAACTCTTTGCCAGGCTGCGCAGCGCAAGCAGCACAGTGTGGATTCCGAAATCGGCTTCGGCGTTGCTCAGAGACAATCCCAGAGGACTCGGCGGGGCCAGCGATGCAATCTCAGGTTGCGCGTTCGGCGAAACCGAGGATCCCTGCAGGCCCGCAACCACTTTCTTCAACCGTTCCGCGTCAGCGGTAAAATCCTGCGAGATGTGGATCGTCCCGCCAAACTCGGCGATCGCCATGAGCCGGTCCGGCCCGGCGTTTGCATCGATAAACTTAGCCGCAGCCAGCCGCGCCTGTTGTTGATCCGCGGCGCTCATCGTGGAGTTGTCGAAAAACAAAACCATGTAGCGGCGCTTCGAATCCGTGGGCGACCCCGTGCTCTCCTCGTATGAGAAGCTGTTCAGAGCCTGCTCCTTGCCGTCTTCCCAGACCTTGAAATCTTTCTGTTCCAGATCGCGGACGTAGTTGCCCTTCTTGTCGGTAACGATCGCGTCCACCAGAACCTGCCGAGCTTCAACCCGAATCGTATCCGGGCTGGCGCTGGGAGTAGCCGCGGCCTGCTGCGCGTCGGCAACCGTGCCCGCCAACTGGCACAATATCCACACGCCAGCCACATAACTCAAGCCCGTTAAAAAAACCAATCGGCGAACGCGCATACTTCACCTCTTACGACCATTTATCGAATCTCGACCGTCCCGTTTTCCGCCGACATCATTTGTGTTTCGTCGTCTCTCACCACCAACCTCACCAGGTAGCTGCCCGGCTTCACATCAAAACTCGTCTTCAGGGTGATGCCCGAACCAAGCTTGTGTTCCAGCGTCTCGTCTTTCCAGTGCATGGTAACGATCTTCTGCGTGCCCTGAACAAAACTTCCATCGCGGTTAAACAACGCCGAAACGCAAGTCAGCACGTTGTTATTTCTGCCTTCCGCCTTGCGAAAATGTAGATGCTGTACATCAACATGGGCCAGCACGATGAGCTTGGCCTCTTCCTCGTTAGTTTTGAAAAACTGCGTATGCAGATCGACAGGAAGTTGATGCAACTCCTCCTGCGAAAACGTTTCGTCTTCCATTTCTTCTTTGGCTTGCTCCACCGGATCGCTGAAGCTCCTGGGCGCATAATAGCCGCGCCGCGCCTGCACACTTAACTTCTGCGGAGTGGTGAGTTTGACCGTCAGGTTATGAAAACTGCCATCCGGCTTCAGATTCTGCGGGACAAAGGCGAGCACATAGGAATATTCCGGAGTATCAGCCACGCGTCGAAATCCCTCATCAAAATCGTTGCTGTTGTGAAAAAACGTTCCTCCGGTGCTGTCCGCGAACAGCGCGAGCAAGTCCGCCTGTGCCGAATCGGCTTGTGCCTCGATTAAGCTCTTTAGACCCTGCACCCCGGTGCCTGCTGCCGTCACGCCGATATTGGGCTTGCTCGCATCGGCAAACGCGCTAGGCACGTACAATCCGCGAGCATCCAGTGCGCTGATGACTACCTGAGTACGAACCGCCCGATCAACGATTCCTGTGTATTCATACTGCAGATCGGGAGCGATAAACCCCGGGGAAACCAGCACGAGGCTCCGCTGCCCGGGCATCCTTGAAAGCCGTTTAACCACATCTTCGAGAACGCCAAGCGAGATGCGGCTCTCATGTTCACCAAGATTCAACACTTGCGTACTCAGGGCATTGACCATCGCCGCCAATCCCGAACTCGAGAGCGACGCCCCGGTATTGATGGCCTGGCATGCCGCCGTTTCCTGAAGCGCTACCTGTTGCGCGTTCGGATCATTCTTATTCACGATCAGATCGGCCTGGTAATAACTGATATCCGGGCACTCCTGAACGTCGCTGCCCACAATCGGCCGCGGTTGCAGGCGATTCAAAGCCTCCTGCAGCTTGGCTCGATCGTCGGTAAAATCCAGCGGCATCACACCCGAGGTTGTAAAGATGGCGGCGCGGTCAGTAGGCCGCAAAGTGGCAAAATGCCGCTCCGCCGCCTGCCGCACCTGCGCCAGGTCGCCGAACTCCAGGTGAACGTCGTCGAACACATACGCCACGTACCGCTCAGGCATCGAAGCTACACTCGCGGGCTTAGAGAGTACGTCTGACGCGGCATTGGCCAGGGCTTTATTCCCTGAATCTTTCTCCGATGTTTGCTCCGCCTTCGCCGCCAGCATTCCCGGCTGCTCAGCCTCGAATTGCGTGATGACTTGCGGCTTGCCCTTATCCAGGACTTGAAAATCCTCTCTGCGTAACGTCCCCACTGCATGGCCTTGCGCATCTCGAACCACCGCTCGGACTACGACGAGTTTCACATTTACCCGGAATCGCGTCGGTTCGTCGCGGGAGGCGATTTCTGCATTGCTGTCCTTGTTTTCAGTTTGCGTAGGCTTTGTGGCACTGTCGCTCTGAGAAGTCTTGGAGGCGGAGTTCGCGGGAGCGTTATCTTGCGCGAGCGCATGAAACGCCAGACTACAAACTAGACAGACAAAGGCAAGAATGGGAGCCCATGCAAAGCAATAACTATCTTGCCTGCCACGACGTAAAACGGGTTCCGCAGGACTGCTCATAGAACTCCACGCGTCGCCCGGCGAGGCAGGGGCAGCTCAGGCTGAAAGCCCACTTTGCTTTGCACGTGGGCTTGGCGTAAAGCGCGGCAATAGTGTACACCGTTTCGATGATCCTGGCCTTACGCTGGCGCAAGATGGGAGTCTTCCCGGCCCTCAAAATGCGCCTCGATCTCCTCCAGTGTTTTCCCCCTGGTTTCCGGCAGGAAAACCGCGGCCGTAAGGAAATAGATTACTGTGCATCCGGCAAAAGCCCAGAACATGGTGGCGTACCCGTACTTCCCAACCGTGGGAAGAAAAATCCCGGCGATTCCAGTAGCCACCGCCTGATTCAACAGCAATGCAATGCTCATGCCGTTGGAGCGAATGCGCGTGGGCATCAGTTCCGAAAGCGCTAGCCACACGCACACACCGGGCCCGACTGCGTAGAACGCCATGAACACAAACAACGTGAGCGCGACTACCCAGCCGACGCTCTGCCCGGGCACAGGCGTAATCAGTGCATTCTCAATTCTCAGCGGAGCTCGCTGTGCCGCTTCGAGATCACCAAAGGGGTTGGAAAAAAACGCCACCACTCTGTTCGCCGGCACGCAGCTTTCCCGCGTGATGTCGATCGGAGTAGATCCTCTATCGTCCGAACGCACCGCCTTGGTAGCCGCGCGAAAATCGCCATAGGAATAGATCACTACTAAGGACGTAGGCCCGCCGCCTGGCTGAGTGCCGGATTTAACCTCACTCAGCAACTTCTCTGCCGTGTTTCCATCATAGGTAAGCCGAACCATTTGTTCAGAGTTGACGATTGCCTGAACTGCATTCCTCGCATCCACTCGCAAGCTCTCTCGCTGGTGGAACAAAAAACCTGTGCACACCAGCGATACGATGATTCCGCCCGTGCCCGCGGTTAGCAAAAACTTGCGTCCCTTCCGGTCCACCAGCACCACGCCGCCTATAGTTGCCAGAAAATTCACGATGGTAAAAATGACGTAGCCCCAATGCGCCTGCACATCCGAAAGCCCGCTTTGCAAAAGGATGTTGGCGTTGTAGAGAATAATCGAGTTCACTCCTGTCGCCTGATTGAACGCCAGAATCACGCATGCCAGCACGAAGGGAATCACGTATTTTCTGCGCAGCAGTGATTCTTTGATTTTCCCTCCCGCCGACGTCTTAGCTTTCTCCGCGGCCGCAGCCTCTTCCATTTCCCTCAATTCCAGATTGGCCTGGTGCTCTGTCCGCGAGCGAAGCAGAGCCGCCCGCGCCTCATCTTTTTTGCCGCGCCGGAACAGCCAGCGCGGCGACTCAGCCACCATGAAACTGCCGATGACGAACAAAACTCCCGGCGGCAGCGAAACCCAGAAAATACTTCGCCATGCTCGATCCTTGAAGGCAAACAGGCGGGCAGCATCGCCCAGCTTTGCCACCTGATCCACTCGAATGCTGAAGAACATGCCGACCAATGCCGCTGCCACGATTCCCAGCGTCAGCAGCCACTGGAAGATGCCAGTTCCCTTCCCGCGATCAGTAGCGGCCAGGCACTCCGCCAAATACAGCGGCACAACCACTCCGATCAATCCTGCACTGATACCCTGCAGCAGGCGTCCCAATACCAGCGGTTCGTATCCCTGCGCCAGGGCAATCACCGGAATGCTCACCACGAACAGCGCTCCGCTGACTGCCATCAGCAGCTTCCGCCCCATCCAGTCGGAAAGCGTCCCGGCAAACAAGGTCGAAATGACGCTGCCGAGAAGCACCGCAGCGGCCACAATCGAAAGCTGGCCTGCGTTCAGCCCTGAAGTTGCCTCCAGATACGGCAGAGCACCGGCAATGATGCCTACGTCGACCCCGTACAGCAATCCTCCCATCCCCGCCACCAGCAGTAAAAATCGGTTGTAGCGCGTCTTTGGGTTGCCTGCCATCCGACGGGTACTCTCCCTCACCAAAAAAACGACTCCGATCCTCGTGAGCATACTACGTCGCACTAAAGCAAAGGAGAATCTTCTGGCGTGCGGCCTCAAAACCTGCACCAGATGTCCGTGGCGAATATGACTCCGCCCTCCTGCGGAAAAATCCATGCGCCGCATTAACAGTGACGAGTGTACTGATTGCACGCCATACTCATGAGCGCTCCGGCTTGACTATAATTTCTCCGGCATCTCATGGACTTCGATCAGCTCATCACATTTCTTGAGGTCGCGGCACCTTGCTCGTCGGCGCTAATGAAGCCACTTGCCTTTACGTTCTGCCCGAAGTTTTCGGCGAATATTGCCGCCGATTCCCTGACGTACAGATCAGTATCTATCGCAATTTCACCTATAAGATCGTCGAGAAGCTCGAGAACAATACGCTTGACGTCGGCATCGTGAGCTTGCCCGTTCAGTCGCCGAGTTTGAAGGTCCAGGCCATCTATCGCGACCGGCTGATGCTGATGGTGAGTCCGCAAAATCCGTTGGCGAAGCTGAAGACAGCTCATATCAGTGATGTGGTCAAGCAGCCGCTGCTGCTTCCAAAAACCGGCCACACTCGCCGCCTGCTCGACAAAATGTTCCGCGAATACAATTCTGAACTCAAAGTTCGGATGGAGCTGCCCAGCCTGGGCATGATCAAGAGTTTCGTCGCCGCCGATCTGGGAATCTCGCTCATCAGCGGATCGTTTGCCCGCGACGAGGTCGCCGCCGGACGCGTGAGGCTTGTGGAACTTCAAGGGGTCGAACAATGGCGCGAACTTGGCCTCGCCTTCCGTCGCGACCGCACACATTCCGTGGCGGCGAAGGCTTTCATCAACGTCGTACGCCAGCTCTCCGACTATCTGAAGAGAGCAGGAAGTCCCGACAAGAAATAGGCATTGAACAGAGCTGGCCTGCTTTTCTTCCCGATTGAGCCAGCTCCCCGCGCATTGCTATAATCTGGATGTCCAGTACGCGAAGCTTACGTCGAGCAGTTTGATTCGCCCGGTAATCCCGCCCACAACCGCTAACGACTCTCGTCTCCGGCGCGTGGATTTCCGATGTGGCCAGGTAGCTCAGGTGGTAGAGCGCAGCCCTGAAAAGGCTGGCGTCGGCGGTTCAACTCCGTCCCTGGCCACCATATCTTTCAATAATTTAACCATTGCAGAAAGCGTCAGGCGTGAAGGCACGCATGGCCGTCGCGGTCCTTCCCGGGCCTAGTTGAAGAGAAAAAAGTGCGGATGGCTCCTTGAGCCCCCTAAAACACCCTCGGTAGTTAATCGCAAGATAGTTTCTGCGGCCTCAAAGAACCCCGAGCTGAATCCCCTTTAGGTCACGAGTCCTGCAACTTCGCCCCGCAAAACCGTGATGGAAGCTTTGGGCAGCGTAAATACAGCACTTGCGGAAGTGTCGACTGACGAGATCACCGGCGGCAGGTTTGGATCGGCGTGTGCGCTAGCATCCTCGCCGTGCCAAACATATTGTTCGCTGCCAAATGTGACCATGCGAATTGTGCCCGAAAAATGCCCCCTCCCACTGCCGCTTTCAAAGACGATTCGAATCGAATGCGGATTATCCCTATCTTTGTTGATCAGCAGCAACGCCCATTGGCCGTCCGGGCGGCGAACAGCATAGCTCGTGACCAAAGCATTCCCGGCAGCATCTTCGATTCCCACCTCGACAGAATAGAGGTGATGGGCGCCGCTGCCGTGCGTCACCCACTCCTCGTTAATCATCCGGCTGGCGTGGTAGAAAGCGGTATAGGAAATATTCCTGGCATCGCGATCCCAAAGCGCGTTGCCCCAGATTGCCCAGCCTTGGCAGCCATGCTCGATTACGCTGGGTTCGATGGGGGAATGAACGTATAGCCCGCCACCCTCCTCAAAGAAGCTGCCGACATTGTCAGCCAGCCATAAGGCGGAAAAAATATCGGACATGTAAACCGAGAGTGAACCGCAGAGATTGCTTTCCGTGTTCATGAGTGGAATCGCCGCAGGCAAACCGTGGTCCCGAAAAGCCTGCAGGGTCTTCCGCGTCAGTTCGCGGTTACGGTACAGATCGTCCCACTTCATGGCGCAAGCGTCGTAGGGATAAATTTCAAAAGAAGCAAACGTTAAATCCCCCTCATGATTGTGCGCTTTCAGGTGATCGTAGAAGCGGCCGAACCAGGATTTGTTTCCGCGCGCATCCGGCCAGACTGAGACGTCTTGGTTGATTCCCTGAAACACCGGCCCGCCCAACTTGAGCGTGGGATCGACCTTGTGAATGGCGTCGGCAAATTGAATATAGAGCGCGGCATAGTCCTCAGGCATGTAGTACTGGCCATCGGCTTCTTCGTCCATTTCAACCCAGCTGATGGGATATTTCCTTTTTTTCAGGTACGCAATCATCGCAGCGGCGTCCTCGGGAATGCTGTAAATCAGCGGGACGGTTATCAGCGCCGGCAGACCGTTGGTGATGCCGCTGGTATAGAAAAGATCCCAGCCGGTCTGGTCTCCGTGTGGACTCAAGTCTTCGTTGGTGTGCCATGGGTCTGTGGAAGAGCAATACGTGGCAGTCTGTTTGCGACCGTCTGGTGTGTGTCTCACGAAATCCGCAAACTTACCATCTGCCTCCAATCTGCCCACGTGAATTTCATAAATCGCGTATCCCACTCGATGCCGAACGTCATCGTTTCCGTGCGGTCCCGCCTGATTGGTTGATTGCGTCATCACTACCCGAACCCATCGAGTTGTGATCAGATTGTTCGCCAGTTTTCGCGTTACGCTGCCACCTTTGCCGTCGTGAACCGCACCATTGGGGAAACGAATCCAGTTGCCCATGGCCTGATTGGCGACGGGAAGATACTCGCCGCCCTGGTTTGTAGAGTCCATGGCAGGTTCTTCCCAGTTCATGGGATCGGCTCCGACCCAATACTGTACTTCGTATTCGCGAGCGCTCGGTT
>JASHQM010000147.1 GCA_030039165.1 Candidatus Sulfotelmatobacter sp.
TCTGCCCCCCGGCACGACTCCGCCCCTAATCATCTCTTACAGCGCTTCGACCACGCCCATCCTTCAACTCGGATTAAGCAGCAAGACGCTGGCCGAGCAGCAACTTTTCGATCTCGGACAGAACTTTCTCCGGAATTATCTGGCGACGGTGCCCGGGGCAGCCACGCCATATCCCTATGGCGGCAAGATCCCTCAAATTCAAGTCGATCTGGATTTGCCCAAGTTGCAGGCCTACGGTCTTGGGCCCAACGACATCGTCAATGCAGTGAACGCGCAGAACATCATTTTGCCCATGGGCACCATCAAGATGGGGCCGCTCGAGTACAGCGTGGAAATGAACGGCACCCCGCAGACTATCGCCGAGCTCAACGATCTGCCGGTTAAAACCGTCAATGGCGCAACTCTCTACATGCGCGATGTCGCCCATATCCGCAATGCTTTCGCGCCGCAAACCAATATTGTCCGCAGCAACGGCAATCGCGGCGTGTTGATGTCGATGTACAAAAATGGCAACGCCTCGACGCTCGACATCGTTAAAGGAATCAAAAATATCGTTCAGCAGGCTGCCCAAACTCTGCCGCCGGAGCTGAAGATCACCTCTTTGTTCGATCAGTCGCTGTTCGTGCGTGCGTCGATTTACGGGGTTATCCGCGAGGCCATCATCGCTGCGGCTTTGACGGCGCTCATGATCCTCATTTTTCTAGGCGACTGGCGTCCGACGATCGTCATTTCCATTTCCATCCCCTTGTCGATCTTTGTTTCCATCATCGTGCTGGGGGCGATCGGCGAAACCATCAACATCATGACCCTCGGCGGCCTGGCGCTTGCGGTCGGCATTCTGGTCGATGACGCCACCGTCGAAATCGAAAACATCGAGCGCAACCTTGCCATGGGCAAGGAAATGCGGCAGGCGATTCTCGATGGCGCGCAACAGATTGCCGTGCCAGCGTTCGTTTCCACGCTGAGCATCTGCATCGTGTTCGTGCCCATGTATTTCCTGTCGGGCGTGGCCAAATTTCTGTTCGTTCCCCTCGCTGAAGCTGTCAGCTTCGCGATGCTCGCCAGTTATCTGCTCTCCCGAACTCTGATTCCGACACTGGTCATGTTCATCATGCGCGGCCACGAGCATCGCGCCGGTGGTCCCAAGAGTTTCCTCGGGCGCTTTCAGCGCGGATTCGAGCGAAAGTTCGAAGATTTTCGCCGCAGCTATGAGGCCCTGCTCGAAACCACGCTCGAGCATCGAGGCCTTTTTGTCGCAGGTTTTCTCGTTTTCTGCGTGCTTTCGCTCGGCCTGTTTATGTTCCTGGGCGAAGATTTCTTCCCGCAAGTCGACGCCGGGTTGTTAAAGCTGCACATACGCGCCCGCCCGGGTTTGCGCGTAGAGGAAACCGCGAAGCTGTGCGATGAGATCGAAGCCGTGCTGCATGAGCAGATTCCGGGCAAGGAACTGCAAACCATCCTCGACAACATCGGTCTGCCCAACTCCGGCATCAATCAGTCTTACAGTGCGAATGGAACCATCGGTACCAGCGATGCCGAGATTCTGATCGCGCTCGATCCCGAGCATCATCAACCGACAGCGCAACATATCAAACGGTTGCGTGAAGTGCTGCCGAGGCGCTTTCCCGGAGTTGAGTTTTTCTTTCAGCCTGCCGATATCGTCACCCAGATTCTTAACTTCGGCCTGCCGGCGCCTATTGACGTGCAGATCGTAGGTACCGACATGATGAACAGCTACGAGATCGCGCAGCAGATTGCGAATCGCATGCGGCATATTCCCGGCGCAGCCGATGTTCACGTGCAACAGTTGCTTTCGTTGCCTACGTTATACCTCGACATCGACCGCACCCGCGTGACCCAGGTTGGGCTTACGGCGCGCGATGTGGCGCAGAGCGTCCTGGTTTCATTGAGCGGCAGTTTTCAGACTACGCCCAACTTCTGGATGAATCCCCGGAACGAAGTTACCTATCAGGTGGCTGTGCAGTCTCCGCAATACAAAATGACCGATTTACAAGACTTGATGGCCATCCCCGTGACTTCGCAGCAGGGCAACCAGTTGCTGAGTAACCTGGTGCAGTTGCAGCCAGTGGTGCGGCCAGCGTCGGTGAACCATTACAACGTGCAGCCCGTAATCGACGTCTATGCCAGCACACAGGAGCGCGACCTCGGCGCAGTCGCCGCTGACACAAGGGAAGTTATAGACAGCTTCGACAGCAAACTGCCGCGCGGCACCCGAATCGTCATGCGCGGACAAGTAAGCACCATGCGCTCCTCGTTCATCGGCTTAGGTCTGGGCCTGATCGGGGCCATCGTTCTGGTGTACTTGCTGATCGTCATCAACTTTCAGTCGTGGCTCGATCCCTTCATTATTATTGCGGCGCTTCCGGGGGCTCTGGCGGGAATCTGCTGGTTCCTGCTGCTGACCCATACGACGATGAGCGTACCTTCGCTCACCGGGGCGGTGATGTGCATGGGCGTGGCCACGGCAAACTCCATTCTGATGGTCAGCTTCGCGCGCGAGCAGATGGATGAGGGTGTGCCTGCTGTGCGTGCCGCAGTGGCCGCCGGATATACCCGCATCCGGCCGGTGTTGATGACAGCGCTGGCTATGATCATTGGCATGGTACCCATGGCATTGGGACTCGGAGAGGGTGGCGAGCAAAATGCGCCCTTGGGCCGGGCCGTAATCGGCGGCCTGCTGTTTGCGACCGGGGCAACGTTGTTTTTTGTACCCAGCGTATTCGCCATATTTCATAGTCGTCGGGAAGCGCGCCGGGCGGGGAGGAAAGTCTAGATAGATTGTTCGCCGTAAAGTATCGTTGAAGGAAGAATCGATCAGATGGCAGAGAGCGAACCCAAAACGAGCAGTCCTGTGGACTCACCCGGGCATGCGGCCGCCGGACCGTCCGCGGAACCGGCCAATGGAGATCATCCCCACAGTGCTCAGGCTCAGCGCGATGAGGAGATTGAAGAAATCGAGCGGCGGGCAAAGCATCAACCTCCAGCAATTCAGAGTCCGCCGGAGCTGCCTCCTTCATCCCCGCGCAAAGCCCTCGCCATCGTTGCCCTCGTCCTGGCCGTATTAGTCGTCGCCGGTGGGATCACACTACTGCTGAGGATGAGTCACGACCGGGCTCTAGCAAAAGAAACCGAGGAAGAAACGATTCC
>JASHQM010000148.1 GCA_030039165.1 Candidatus Sulfotelmatobacter sp.
GCCATTCTCGGATACGGCAGCCAGGGACACGCGCAGGCCCAGAATCTGCGCGACAGCGGATACAAAGTGATTGTCGGCCTCGAACCGACCCGCGCCAGCGCGCAGCAGGCGCGTGCCGATGGAATGGTCGTCGTGGCTCCGGACGAGGCCGCCAAGCGTGCCGAGTGGATTCAGGTGCTCACGCCCGACGAAACCCAGGCCGCGGTTTATGAGAACTGCATCAGGCCCTATCTGCATCCCGGGAAGATTCTGGGGTTCTCGCACGGTTTCAGCATTCACTTCAAGACGATCGTGCCGCCGAACGATGTGGACGTGGTCATGATTGCTCCCAAGTCGCCGGGGCATTTGCTGCGCCGCGTGTATGCCGAGGGCCGCGGCGTGCCGTCCTTGTTGGCGGTGAATCAGGATGCCGGCGGGCATGCGCACGAATACGCGTTAGCGTATGCGCACGGCATCGGCTCGACACGGGCAGGCGTGCTACAGACGACGTTCCGCGAAGAGACCGAAAGCGATCTGTTCGGCGAGCAAGCCGTGCTATGCGGTGGGTTGACGTCGCTGATCAAGAAGGGATTCGAAACGCTGGTCGCGGCCGGCTACGCGCCCGAGATTGCTTACTTCGAATGCCTGCACGAGATGAAGCTCATCGTCGACCTGATTTACGAAGGCGGCCTCGGGCGCATGCGGTACTCGATCTCGAATACCGCCGAGTATGGCGATTTGACGCGCGGCGAAAAAGTTGTGGGCGATGAGACACGGACGGCAATGAAGAAGGTTTTGGCCGACATTCAGAGCGGAACGTTTGCGCGCGAATGGATTGCCGAGAACGCGGCAGGTGGGCAGCGATTTGCCGCGCTGCGTGAGAGCGAGAAGAAACATCCGATTGAGATTGTGGGCGAGCAGCTTCGCGGGATGATGAGCTGGCTGCCCGCACGCTCGAAGACGAGCGAGGCGGCAAAGAAAGAAGTGCCGCAGGCCGTAGGGGCGTAAGGCCGGCAGCCTTCTTGAGACCTTGATGACCGAAAGCAAGCAAGAAACGCTTAAGGGCGGCGAGATCGTGTTGCGATGCTTGCGCGCAGAGGAAATCGAACTGGTGTTCGGCTATCCGGGCGGAGCAATCATGCCGCTTTATGACGCGCTCGAGGGCAGCGGCGTACGCCATGTGCTCACCCGGCATGAGCAGGGAGCCGCGTTTGCCGCGTCAGGATATGCGCGCGTAACTGGAAAAGTTGGCGTGGCGATCGCGACCAGCGGGCCGGGAGCAACGAACCTGGTGACCGGCATCGCGGACGCGAAGATGGACTCGGTGCCGCTTGTGTGCATCACTGGCCAGGTGCGGACGCCGATGCTTGGCACCGATGCCTTCCAGGAAACCGACGTATTCGGCATGACGCTGTCGCTGACGAAATGGAGCCGTCTGGTGCGCACTGTGGACGAAATCCCGGAGGTAATTGCGGAGGGATTCCACTGGGCGCGAAGCGGCAGGCCGGGGCCGGTTGTGATTGATATTCCCACCGATATTTTGAAAGCAAAAAAGGAATTTTCGGGTCCCGCGAAGTTTACGCCGCATGTGCGGCCCGCGGATGCTCACGCTGACGGCGCATTCAGCGACACGATTGTCGCGATGCTGGAACGGGCCGAGCGGCCAGTGGCTTTGGTTGGAGCAGGCGCGAAGCTGTCAGGTGCGGTCGAAGAACTGCGGGCGCTCCTCGATGACCTCAACATCCCCACTTTCTGTACTGTGCATGGGTTAGGCGCTGTTCGGCCTGAGCACCCTTATTACCTGGGCATGGTTGGCATGCATGGCACGCGCGCCGCGAACACGGCGCTGCATGAGACGGATTTGCTGCTGGTGTTTGGAGCGCGGCTTGACGACCGGGTGACCGGCGATCCGACACGGTTTGCGCCGCACGCCAGGATTGTGCACTTCGAGATCGATCCTGGGCAGTTGGATCGCGTGAGAACCTGCGATGTAGCAGTGATTGGCGATTTGGCGGAGACGGTACCAAGTTTCCATGCGGAATTACGGAAAATCAAAATCCCCACCAAATCACACAATGCGCGCCAAGGGTGGGGCAACCGCGCTCACCTGCCCGATTGGGGCGCGTGGCGCGACATTGCCTGCCGTGCGGACCGGGCTGACCCGGATGCACGCGGACTGGCGCAGCCGACAATTCGCTTTTTGGACGAGATCTTCCTCCGCCTGCCGAAGGACAGCGTGGTAATCGCCGATGTAGGGCAACACCAGATGTGGGCGGCGCAGCGTTATCGTTCGGCTTCGCCCCGAGGGTTCATTACTTCTGGCGGATTGGGAGCCATGGGTTTCGCTCTGCCGGCGGCAGTGGGAGTCCAGTTGGCTAAACCCAATACATGCGTCCTCTGCATTTCCGGTGATGGCGGGTTCCAGATGAACATTCAGGAACTCGCTACCGTGCACCGGCTCGGGCTGCCCATCAAGATGGTGATCATCGATAACAAGTATCTGGGCATGGTGCGCCAGTGGCAGCAGCTTTTTTACGAACGCAATTATGCCGAGACGGATCTAAGCGACAATCCGGACTTTGTCGAAATCGCAAAGGCTTACAGGATTCATGGGTCGCAGCTGAATGAGAATGCCATGGCGGAGTTTCCGCTGCCGGCTGACACTGCAGATGTGATCGAAAAGTTCTTGCGTTCGCCGGAGCCGGAGTTACTCGTGTTTGAGTGCCATCCCGAGGCGAACGTTTATCCGATGGTCCCGGCGGGAGCGGCATTGTCAGAGATGGTTTATGAGGATTGAGCGACTGGGAAATTTGCTAATTGAGCAATTTCGTAATCGGGCGATTTGAACATTCGTATTGTTTTCGATTCAAGTTACTAAATTACCCGATTACAAAATTAAGAAATCTGAGGAACGATCATGCAGCTATTCCACATCCGTTATCGCAATTCGCAGGGGACATTGATGCGTATTCTGACCGCGGTTTCGCGCCGAGGACTGGATCTCACCTCGGTTCACGCGGAATATGCCGGGCAAGAGCATGCGGTAACCATGCTGCTGCATGTTTCGCAGAAACAAATTGGACAGCTTTATCGCGAGTGGCATTCGATCGCGGACGTCGTCACGGTGCATTCGAGTCCGGCGATGCGCGAGCCTGATGCGCCTGTTTGGGCGGCGCATCCGCCGCTGTCAGTGACCGAGCAGGCTTCGCGGGTAGCGATGGCGTGATGGGTTCCCATTTTTGGCAAACCACCCGAGCAAATGGGTACCTGCAAAGATTAGGCACTGGGGCCACAGGTCATAAGAAACGAAATCGATTTTGTCAGACGCATGATGTCTCCCTGGGTAAGCGTCATGCAGATGGGGGACTTGCGGCACAAAGCTGTCGCAAGTTCCCCGATTTTTGCTGCATGACTTCCGGTTACTCCTGTTGCGAGGCCGCTCGGCCGGATGGTGAGAGCGCCATCGAATGCCGCCCTGCTTGGGTTGAGGAGTGATCCCGAAGGATAACGCTTCGATAAACGCGCCGCCTGCATTTTTTGCTCCTGATGTAATCTCTTAAACCATGGATCTCAAACATCGCAGTCGAGCAATTACCGACGGTCGCGACCGTGCACCTTCGCGTGCCATGTTCAAGGCGATTGGCTTCACCGATGACGATCTGCGCAAGCCGCTGATCGGTGTGGCCAACACCTGGATCGAAACCATGCCGTGCAATTTTCATTTGCGGCGGCTTTCGGCGAAGGTGAAAGAAGGCATTCGCGCCGCCGGTGGCACGCCCATGGAATTCAACACGATCGCCATCTCGGACGGCGAAACCATGGGCACCGAGGGAATGCGGGCTTCGCTCGTCAGCCGTGAGTTGATCGCTGATTCCATCGAACTGGTATGCCGTGGGCAGTTGTTTGACGCCGTGGTGTGCGTCGTGGGATGCGACAAGACGATTCCGGCAGCGGCCATGGCACTGGCGCGCATGGATCTGCCGGGGATGGTGCTTTATGGCGGCACGATCGCTGCCGGAAGCTATCGCGGAAAAGACGTAACCATTCAGGATGTGTTCGAAGCCGTGGGCGCCAACGCTGCCGGAAAGATTACCGATCAGGAGTTGCGCGAACTCGAGAATGTCGCTTGTCCTGGAGCCGGCGCATGCGGCGGGCAGTATACGGCAAACACGATGTCGACTGTGATGGAAATGATCGGTCTTTCGCCCATGGGATTCAACAGCGTTCCAGCAATCGATTCGGCGAAAGATCAAGTTGCGTTTGACTCCGGCAAAGTGGTGATGAACCTCTTGACGCAGGGACCGCGACCGAGAGAAATCCTGACGCGCAATGCGTTTGAGAATGCGATTGCTTCCGTGGCGGCCACGGGAGGCTCGACCAATGCTGTATTGCATTTGCTGGCGATAGCACGCGAGGCGGGAGTTGATTTGCAGATCGACGATTTCCAGACAGTGAGCGAGCGCACACCTCTATTAGCGGATCTCAAGCCGTCGGGGCGGTTCGTCGCAGCCGATATGCATCGTGCGGGAGGAGTACGGTTGATGGCCCTCCGTCTGCTGCGCGGGAATCTCTTACATGGAAAGGCAAAAACGGTTACTGGACTTTCGATTGGAGAGGAGAGCCAGACCGCCGTCGAGGCTCCCAATCAGCAAGTGATTGCGCCGCTGGAGCATCCGCTGAAAAGGACGGGGGGGTTGGTCATTCTCAAAGGCAATCTTGCTCCGGAGGGGTGCGTAACGAAGATCAGCGGCCATGAGCGGCTGGAGCACCGCGGGCCGGCGCGCGTTTTTGAGTCGGAAGAAGACGCCATGGCTGCGGTCACCGGTAAGAAAATTAAAGCTGGCGATGTCGTGGTAATTCGCAATGAAGGGCCAAAAGGTGGCCCGGGAATGCGCGAGATGTTGAGCGTGACCGGAGCGATTGTCGGCGAGGATCTCGGATCATCGGTTGCTTTGCTGACCGACGGCCGATTCAGCGGGGCGACACATGGATTGATGGCCGGGCACGTTTCCCCGGAGGCGGCGCTGGGCGGCCCAATCGCAGTAGTACGGGATGGAGATGTGATCCGCTTCGACGTAACCCGGCGTCGGTTAGAAATCGAAATCAGCGATGATGTTTTGTGCGGGCGTATGAAGGAGTGGAAGCCGCCGCAACCTCGCTATCCGACCGGGGTATTCGCAAAATACGCTGCACTGGTGTCATCGGCATCGCAGGGAGCCGTGACGAGATTTCCTGGTTCGCATCCGTGAAATTACGCCTGAGATCCCCACGCCTTGCAGATAACGCAAGAAGTGGCCCGAATCTGTTCTCTTCCTTCGGTTTCTCCGCTAACTTCTACCGCAAATTCAGCTACTGGTTGCAGCTGGGGCTGAAGGCGGTCAGCACATTGGCCACGGCAGCGAGATCGCAGGCGTAGCCCGCGGAAGTTGAATCCCAGTAGTTGTATTGCTGCGCACTGGACTGATTCGAGTTCAGGCCCGTGTTGAAGTCGACCGTGTCCTGGTGCTGTCCAGTGTTGATCAGGCTGCTGGTGTAAGTGACAGCGCCGCCGGTCTTAGTGCTCACGGTGGCCGTGTAGTTCTGATCGGCAGTCGTAGTCAGGTCGACGTCACCGTTGGACGCGAAGAATTCGTAAAGATTGAGAGTCATGGGGAAATTGAAAGTCTGGCTCTCGACGGTGGTGGCCGCGCCGCCACCCGAGGTGGTCGTTGTTGAAGAGACGCTTGAGCCTAAAGTGATGTACTCCTTGTAAACCGAGGCGGTAATGTCGAAATACTGATTGTTGAAGAAGTTCACGCTCTGCGACACGGTAGTGGTGACTTTCCCCTTTGAAGTGTTTGCGTAGCCGGAGATGCTAAAGCTGCGTTTCGAGTCGACGTCCACCGTACCTCTTATGTATGCCGCCTGAACATTCAGGTTTTCCGTCACCGCGGGATTCGGCGTGGTCAGAGTATTCTTCGTGACTGCACCGGTCACTTGTGTCGAGTTCGAATCCTGATAGACGAGCAACGACGCGGTTGCCGAAAAATAATCGTCGGCATTGTAAACGCTCAGCGAGACCGTGTGCTGCTGGCCATTGCTGAGCAGTCCGGCAAAGGGCGTGAGGTTTACCCGATAAGGGATGAAATTCAAAGTCTGAATGCCGGGAATCGGAAACCATAAATAGGGATCGATACCGCCGGTGAATATCCATGGAAACACCGGGGCGACGCCCGCAGGCTGCCCGTCGATAGTGATCTCGGTCTCACGGAAGCCGGTGTTCCCGCAGCCGGTTTGCAGCTCAGTTTCGACGTCGTTGGGTGAGCAGGTGTACCAGAATTCGTCGTCCGACTGGCTTTGCGAGTAGACGTCGAGATAAGCGCCCACAATGTTGGTCGGCAGAGTGAAGGTACCTGAGAGCGTGCTCGAAGAATCATTCAGCGGGACTGTGCCTCCGGTGGGTCCAGCGGAAAGCGCGTAAACCTGATTCGCAGCCGCGGGCGCGGTTTGGCCCGGTTCGAGCGGATAGAACTCAAGCGAGGCGGAGGCGTAGATCGTCGAAGTGAGCCCACAGCACAGAGTGTTGCCGATGCTGGCCACGCCCGATTGCGCTGTATAGAAGATCGAACTGTAATCCGTGAGATCGTTTTCGATGTGCCACGAGGGGCCGAGATTGGGCGAAGGTTCGGCCGTAGTTCCGAAGTAGATATTCACCGGCCCAAGCCAGTAGTTAGCTGTACGGTCATATTGTATGCCGGCGCTGACGTTGATATCTGATTCGAGAATGACTTTCGCCCACGGTCCCGGACAAGCGGCGGGCGGAGTGTAGGTATAGTTTTCCACGTTGAAATCGTAGAACGAGGCGTCCGAAAAAAGCTGCACCACGCAGGGTGTCGTCGTAGGCCGCGTGATGTTAGGGTCGGCACTTACGGTATTGGACGAGCCAAGAACGTAAGGGCCAGAGGCGAAGGCGGAGGGAACGAGGATTAAGCAGATCAGAAAAAATGGAAACAACCTACAGAGCGGGAGACGGGGCACAGAAATCCTCCTGGGAAAGTGGCGAAATCGCGCCAGTGCTGACAACGGGGAGTGGAAGCAGATGAGTGGCACCAGCGCAAAAGTATGGCGCGGCGCCGCGGAACTGTCAACAGAGGACGAAAGTCTCCGGTGCCGCAGGCGAGCGCGCCGGTTACTGGCGATTCAGGCAGATGCAGCTTTGCTGCGGAGCGGCTCAGCCAAAGAGGCACCGGCGGTACTCGTGTCGATTTTGAATTGGGACACGAGGTCGTGGAGCTCACGTGAAGTTTCCACAAGTTGCTGCACCGCCTGTTGAGTATCGACAGAGCTGCGCGAAGTGCTCTCCGCTGCCTGCGCCAGTACATTAATGTTGGTGTTGATCTCTCCGCTGCCACGCGCCGCCTCGCTGACGTTACGCCTCATTTCGTTAGTGGTGGCGTTCTGTTCCTCCACCGCGGTCGCGATGGTATTGGAGATATCGTTGATTTTTCCGATCACCTGGCTGATCGATCCGATCGCCTCGACTGCCGCTCGGGTGTTGCCCTGTATCTCTTCGATTTTGCGGCTTATGTCTTCTGTGGCTTTGGCGGTTTCTTTGGCCAGATCTTTAACCTCACTGGCCACCACAGCGAAACCTTTGCCGGCTTCCCCTGCGCGAGCAGCCTCGATGGTGGCGTTCAGTGCGAGCAGGTTGGTTTGCTCAGCAATGGAAGTGATCACTTTGATGACCTGTCCAATTTCTGTGGAAGATTCGCCCAGTTTGGAAACGGTGGCCGTAGTGTTTTCGGCAACAGTAACCGCTGATGTGGCGACCTTTGCAGCTTCGGTCGCATTCTTGGCGATCTCCCGGATGCTCGCGCTCATTTCTTCCGCCCCGGTAGCGAGGGTCTGAAGAGTCTGGGTGATCTGCTCGGCGGCGATGGAGACGGCCTTTGCCTGCGTTGAAGTTTTCCCGGAATTAGCGCTGATCCGTTCGCTCACACTGGAGAGGGTGTCCCCTGCAGCATTCACCGCTCCCGCAGCCCCGGAAATTCGGATCAGAATGTCGTGGACCTTTTCCACAAACATGTTTAGATGGATACCCAGGTCGCCCATTTCGTCCTTGCGGTCCTGATCTACTCGGGCCGTCAAATCGTTGTGCTCCTCCATGGCTTTGAAGCGCGAAGAGAAGGCATCAAGTCCGCCGTTGATACTGGCGCTTGTGCGGAGGGCGACGACCAGCACCAGCACCAGGGACAGCCCGCACATCAGCAGCATGGCGCGGGTTGCCCTTGCCGCCCGAGCGTTCGCCGCAGCCTGGGCGTCTTTCGCACTCTTTGAGAGCTGGTCGCTGGTGGTTTCGATTTTTCCCTGAAGATCTTTGTAGAGCTGAAGATAAGGACCAAGCAAGGGAGGGGCGGAGGCGGGATTGTGCACGATGGCGGCAACAAGCGCGTCGCCGGCTTTCACATACTGATCGACCATATGCGACTCTTCCTCGAGAGCAGCCCGGCTGGCAGGATCGACGGCAAAGTCATGCGCTTTGGTGATGCGATCTGCAAGTAGTTTGCAATGCTGGGTAAACTCCTCGACTTTGTTCTGCTGCTCGTCGCCCTTCTGCGTGAAGACGGCGGAAACGTCCGAGCGCGTGAGATCGTTGTAGACCCCGGCTTCAATATGATTGCGAATGGCCGAGCCGGTAGCGGCGACATCGGACGCGGTTTTATCCACCGCACTTATGCCCAAGTAGCCGGTGACACTTACAGCGGCCACAAACAACAATCCGCTGAGGGTCAGGCCGAATAGTTTCGCCTTAATCGTCATCTGCACGTTTCGGCCTTTTGCGGTCACATCCTAAGTTTGTAGCCCGCATCGGCTGCCGACAGGCCATCGATCTTGACGGCTTTGACTCCACCATCGCTGCCGTCACCGTGAAAATCGAGGGCTTTTACAAAGCCGATGGCGCCCGCAGATGATGCTACGAAGCTCTTTAACGCAGACGGATTATTAACTTCCTTCGGCGGAGTCGCGGATTTGCCGGTGAAGGCGGCCTGCATGAAATAGTTGCTGAAATCGGCATCGCTCATGCCGAAAACAATCTTGAGAAATGCCTTTCGCTCAGGCGCTCCCGCAGTAACAATGACTGGAGCGACGGATTTTCCCGTGTCCCAACGGCTTCGTTCGGAAAGAAACATCTTTTTCAGTTCGCTGAGGCTGAGATTTTCGACAGGATTCGATACATTGACGATGACCACAATCGGGTCCCCGGCGGCGTGTACAGGGCGGCCATGGCCAACGGCCCACAACATGAAGACTACTGCTATCGCCACCACAATAGGCAAGAATGCGGCAGTAGGATTTTTCATCGTGGTCTCCGTCAGAAGGTAAATGCAACTTGGCCCGTCAGACCGTTTTCATCCGGCAGACCACGAAGATAGAAACGGTCATACTGGAACTTCAACGCCGAGTGCGCGGTGAAGTTATAACGAATTCCCGCTGAAGGACCGCTGAGCCCGCTCACGAATGCTGTGTAATTCTGAGGCGCGAGGTCATTCGGGGGGGCATAAACGAACACGGGATCATTGTTGGGAGCGTTGAAGAACTGGTAGCGGACGTAGGGCCGAACATTACCGAATCGCCGCGACCATTGGGTATAACCGCCGGTGGTGTTGAAAATTGGTCCTCCCGCCACGAGGTGCTGATCGAGCGCAACTTCATTCAAGATCTCGTATTTCGTGTTTGTGAACACAACGTGGGCCGCGGTAATCAGCTCGTGAATGGCTGGGCCGGGAATCGAGAGATTGTCATGCCGGACCGAAAATCCCAGTTGTAAACCGGAGAATTTCTCCGGCCGCATGAACAGGCCGAGGTTGACGGCCTTGCTTGTGTTCGAGTCCTGCCGGTTCTGAGCGGGTTCGACGTTGATTCCCCAGGCCCGGCCGTTGCCAACTTCCGCGATCCAATTCAGACCCAGCTTGCCGGTTGGAATCTTTCCAGTGGCAGTAGCGCCAACATCCTGCATGGGCAGCACCCCGCCAAAGTCGTCGAAGGCAAAGACAAAGGGCCGGTCCGTTGAAGTCTCAAAAAATTCACCCCGGTTGAACGCCGTGTTGTAGTAACCGACCCAGGTGTGATAGCGGCCGATCGAGATATGAAAATAGTCGCTTGGGCGATAAGTAAGTAGCAACCTTTCGACATCGACGCCGATGGCGTTATCGGTGATCTCCGGCAAGAACAAGAGCTCGCCCAAAACCGCAACTTTGTCGGACAGGCGAGCAGTCGTTAACAAATCGAAGGACCCGAGAAAGAAAGTAGTGTCGGAACCGTTGTAGCCTTGCAATCCCACGTCGCCAAAAATATTCAATTTCAGCCGCGGGGCAACTTCATTTACTTCAGGGGCTTCCTCCACTACAGGAACAGTCTGGGGCGTGGGCGCGGGAGCGGGCCCCGGGCTTGATGGCGGCGAGGCAGGCGCTGCTGGCTGCGCCTTCAGTGCCTGCACCTCCTTCTCCAGCTGGTCGATGCGCTCCATCAGCCGCCGGTTAATTTCCGACTGGTCGGGCACAGGACCCGCATCTTGCGCCCGGGCGATGGCCGGGAATAGAAGGCACAGTATTCCAACCGTCGATATGGTCCACCCTAGAGCGAGCGGGGATTCTCTCATGGGTTCAGTTCCCTCGAGTGCCCGTTTCACTGGCTTCATCAAGGGCAGGCACCAACAGTAATATCGTCATCTGTAAGGGGACCTTTAACATCTACGGCCCTCCGAGCTGACCACCAAGGAGCAAACGCCGAACTCACTCGCGCCATGCCCTTCCGCCAGGGGGAATCTAGTTCCTACCCTTAACTAATTAGTAATTAGGCTTTTATCCCGATGGCATCCGTGGTATAACCGCCGCTAAGGACCAAAAAAGCAACAGCTGCGGGCAATGTGCCCGCGAGGAGCGTATTGCAATGGCGTGGGCTTCGACCGCTGAAACTCAGCAAAATCGAGGCACCCAAGACCAAGCCGCGTCACGAGGAGGCATTGTGGCCGAAGCACGGACTGGAAAAAGATTTCCCCTGGAACTGCCGATCAAAATTCATAATGAGGGAACGAGTGCGGACTCCAAGGGCACAACGGGAAATTTGAGCGCGGCGGGAGTGTACATTCGCGCTGAGGCCTCGTTGGAAGTCGGCTCACCGGTGGAATTCGAAATCACGCTTCCACCCGACGTGACTGGCGGGCAGGAGAACGTGACCATCCAGTGCAAAGGCAGGGTGGTTCGAACCGATCCCACTGGAAGCAGCCCGGACGGAAAGGGCGTGGCTTGTGTCATCGATTCTTATGAGTTTGTGAGGAAGTAAGAACGGTTCTTGATTTTCGATTGTTGATTGAAAACCCGCAACGCGCTTTTCAATCAGAAATCAGCGATCAACAATCCGCGAATTTTTGCGGATGCACAAGATGGTGAAAGTACTGACTTCGTGGGTACTTTGGAGCGCACATGCTCAAACTGATATTAGCGGATAACCAGGCAATCTTCCGCGCCGGAATCGCCAAGGTGTTGGCGGTGGAAGATGAGATGCGTATTGTGGCGCAGGCTCAGACGCCGGAGCAGATGTTCATGGCTCTGGATAAATTCCGTGCTGCGGTGTTGGTAGTGGCGGCAGGATTTCACAATGATTTTGCGGCCATCGTCCAGGGGGCGAATCGCGCCAAGACGCGTGTCGTGGTGCTCGCGGACACTGGCGAAAGCGCACAGCGGCATATGGGCAATGGCGCGCACGGCGTGGTCTATCGCAATGTGACCAGCGCGGCGCTGGTCGATTGTGTGCGCAAGGTAGCGCGTGGCGAAACCTGGGTGCAGGATGTCGCAGTGCCCAGCGAGCTTACCGAAAACGATATGGTTGGGCTGCGCGTTCGCGACCGGCTCACCGCAAAGGAACTGCGCATCGTAGCTTTGATCGTGCAAGGCTATAAGAATAAAGAGATCGCGACCCAGCTCGGCACAACCGAGCAGGTAATCAAGAACTATCTGCGCAATGTATATGACAAGATCGGCGTATCCGACCGGCTCGAGCTGGCCCTGTTCACCATCCATCACCGCATTCTGAATGAAGCCGCCGCGGCGACAACCATGCAACAGGCGCCTCAGCCGCCGGCGGGTGTGATGCCGTAAAGTTCTCCGATTGCAAAGCCAAGGCCGCCCGAAAAGGCGGCCTTTTTGTGCTTCACTCCTTAAAGATTGACCCGCGTTCGCAAGCGAGGCTTTTCAGAAGACGGGCAATCGTCATCCTGTGAAGCTATCTTTGCGTTCGGCTGGGGCGAGCGACCGGCTGCACCTCCTCTTCAGCCACGCATTGCTCTTTCGTAAATCGCCGGTCCTTCGTGACATGCCGCCCTTTAGCCAGACGCCGTTGCTCCTCACCCAATGCCGCACGAATTATCTCGGTATTGCGTTGGAATTCGATACGCAAGTGCTGCAGAGGCGGTGTGCCGGGGGCTGCCGCAGCGAACGGTTGGGCGTTGGCGCGGCGATACGCATCGTAGAGCACCGGGTATTCGTTAGCCAGAATGGAATCCAGAGCTGTGTCGTTCCATCCAATGATTTCCAGACTGCCCTCTGCCGTGGGAGAGAGCTTGATTTCAAAGCCTTCCAGTCGGCGGATGCTCACGACGCTTTCGCCGTGCAGGCTATCCAGTTGGCGAACAGACGAGCGCGCCTTCTGGGCGTTAGAGGCGATTACGACGATGCAGTTGCCGCTGCTAAGGCGCAAGATATACAACATGGGCCCTCGGCCTTGGAAGTAGTTACTTTCCCAAACCGGATTCGGTCCCCAGAAGATTTCAGGATGAAATATGCTAGCACGAAAAGGATATAAGTCTAGATAACTAAAGAGGTAACTGGAACTAAAAAGATAACTGGAGAAATATTGCGGCGGCCGGCCCCACCCAGCCGCCACCAATCAGAATTTGCAGCGTTGAAGAAGATCCCGGTTGCTCTATTCGACCTTTTCTCCAACCGACTTCGCCTGGGTAAAGAGATAAAGATAATCTGGTCCGCCGGATTTAGAATCCGTTCCCGACATGTTGAAACCGCCAAAGGGATGCGCGCCGACCATCGCTCCGGTGCACTTGCGATTGATATACAGATTGCCGACGTGAAAGTCGCGAATGGCGCGGTCGATTTTGTCTCGCGACTTTGTGTAAACCGCGCCAGTCAAGCCGAATTCAGTGTCGTTGGCTATGTCGAGCGCGTGATCGAAGCCTCGCGATTTGATCACCGCCAGTACCGGCCCAAAGATTTCTTCCTGCTCCAGCTTTGATTTCGGCGCGATGTCGGCAATCACGGTCGGCTTGATGTAATAGCCTTCGCCCGCCTGTGAGGTGCTCTCGCCGCCGGTGATGATCCGCCCATCCTTCTTGCCCTGCTCGATGTAGCCGAGAATCGTCTTCATCGACCCTTCGTTGATCACCGCGCCCATGTTGGGATTTTCGACTGGATCTCCGACGGTGATTTTTTCCACTCTCCTTTTGAGCTGATCCAGAAACTTGTCATAAATGCGCTCATCGACAATCGCACGGGAGCAGGCCGAGCACTTCTGTCCCTGGAAACCGAATGCCGCCTGCGCGACGCCTTCTACGGCGGAATCGATATCCGCGTCGGCGTCGACGATGATGGCGTCCTTCCCGCCCATCTCAAGAATGGTGCGCTTGATCCAGATCTGGCCCGGGGCTTGAGTCGCGGCAGACTTGTTGATGTGCAACCCGACTTCACGTGAGCCGGTGAAGGCGATATAGCGCGTTTTGGGATGGGCCACGATGGCATCACCAAACGTAGCGCCCGAGCCAGGGCAGAAGTTGACCACGCCTTCGGGCATGCCAGCTTCTTCCAGCAATTCCACAAACTTTGCCGCGATCGTCGGCGAGTCGCTCGAAGGCTTGAGGATTACCGTATTGCCGCTGACAATCGAGGCCATCGTCATGCCCGCCATGATGGCGCAGGGGAAATTCCATGGCGGGATCACCGCGCCCACACCCAGCGGAATGTAGAACAGCGAGTCGCGCTCGCCGGGAAGCTGTACCGGCGTTTCGGCCTTGGCCAGGCGCAACGCTTCGCGAGCATAAAACTCAGCGAAATCGATGGTTTCCGAAATATCGGCATCCGCCTCGCCCCAGTTCTTGCTGACTTCGAAGACCAGCCATGCCATGAGTTCCATTTTGCGTTCGCGGAGAAGATCGCCGACGCGGAAAAGAAGATTGGTGCGCTGTTCGACGGTCGTATTCTTCCACGACTCGAATGCTTTCAAGGCTGCCTGCATGGCAGGCTCAACTTGTTCCTTGCCCGCTTTCTGATGCGTGCCGACAACTTGTGATGGGCGCGAGGGATTCAGCGACTTGATCTTGTCGGTAGTCCTAACCCGCTTGCCGCCGATGATGAGATCATATTCGCGGCCAAGTTGACCACGGACGCGCTCGATGGCGGCGCGCATCTTGCGTGCATTCTCTGCTTTGGTGAAATCGAAAAACGGTTCATTGACGAACGGAGCTTGGTGGGATGACGGACGCGGACGAACTGGAATTTCGGCTACAGCCATGGTTGCACCTCGGGAGGAAAACTCGTTCTTTTGCGAAAACGCAGAACATTACATTTTAGCCTACCAGGTCGGTGGGAGGGGAGCAGCGACCGCCGCTAAATCGAAGGCGAGGCCGTGAATGGCGTTGCAAAAAGGGGGCAGAAAGTAGGGCTGAAGGCCTGTCGGAGTTGCGCAGCTAGGACTGGAAAGCGATGTCCGTGACAGCTTTCGAAAAGCGTGAAACCGGACCCCATCGGTTACGCGGGCGCAAACGTTGCAAATCAACATCACGGCCGTCCTTCCCAGCCCATGCTCCGCGCAACTGGGTTTGCTAGCCATTAAAGGCACTTCGATGGCTAGCGCCAAAGATGACCCGGGGAAGTGTTCCCGACTGTCGCTGTCAATTCTGAAGAACCCAGCTGCGTCGCCTCCGCGGAGGTATTCACGAATTCCTCGGGAGTGACAAATGTGCTGGTTCCCGGATCTCATGTGGAGAGATTTTCAACAGCGAAAGTATCTGGCCAAGGCAGTCGCTTCCTTTCGCTGAGTGGATTCCATCCTTTGCAAAGCAAGCCCGACTGGGTGTCAGGCCGAATGCTCCCGCTATCCGTGAATAACCCGCCAAGCCGAGGCCGGAGAGAAGCGAAGGGAATGATAGACTCAGACGTTTTCCCAGATGCAAAGTGAGGCCTTCATGGACATTCAACGCGTAGGCGTCATCGGTGCGGGCACCATGGGCAACGGCATCGCCCATGTCTTTGCCCGCAGCGGTTTTTCGGTCGTGCTGTGCGACGTCGAGCAGCGGTTTCTGGATCGCGCCCTCGGCA
>JASHQM010000149.1 GCA_030039165.1 Candidatus Sulfotelmatobacter sp.
GTTACCAATAATGAGAGCGAGTTTCGGCGGGTTCGCGGGCTGAAGGTGGAGAACTGGGCTGCGTGAGGGGCTGCGATAACTCTGAGTCGAAACCACAAGCGAATTGACTTGCCCTGACTCTGGCCTTACGATTTCAGGCCAACGTTGAAAGGAGCCCGACAATGCCTCTAACAATCGAGATCAAGAATATGGATTCCGACATTGCCGTACTTGAAATGAGCGGAAAAATCACCCTGGGCAACGATTGCCACCAGGTCGAGTGGACGACGGAGAAACTGGTCAACGAGCGCCGGACCAAAGTCGTCTTCGATCTTACCAACATCAGTTACGTCGACAGTACCGGCATCGGGATCATCGTCATGGTGGCGGGCAAAATGAAAGAGGCAGGCGGCAAGCTGCGCGTGGCCGGCGCCAACAAACATGTGGAACAGACTTTGAAAATGACGAGCGTGGATCAAATAGTACCGCTGCATCCTACGGCGGTTGCTGCAGTTGCCGCGTTCTGACAACTCAAAGTACGGCCCGGAGGTTTTCTCTTTTCTTACGCGAGTTCAAAACGGGCCACTTCAGCTCGCCCTATGCGCAGCCGCTTGGCTCCTTCTGCGCCGCTGTGGTTTACAATGGCGTTGCGGCACTTACCTTTCCAGCACTACTCGGAGGATCTCCTATGAAGCTCACCCCCGGCAAACTTGCGGGTCTTAAGAAGGTTTCAAACGATCGTGGAGTCATTGCCGCCGCCGCCATGGACCAGCGCGGCTCGCTACAGAAGTCGTTGGGAAAGGAAAAGGGCGGGGAGGTTTCGAGCGCGATGATGGAAGAATTCAAGTCGCTGGTCACGGAGGTGCTGACGCCGCATGCCAGCGCGATTCTGCTCGACCCCGAATGGGGATTGCCGGCTTCAAAAAAGCGCGCAAAAAATGCGGGCCTGCTGCTGGCATACGAAAAAACTGGATATGACAAAACCGGGCCTGGGCGGTTGCCCGATCTGCTCGATCACTGGTCGGCGCGACGCTTGAAAGAAGCGGGAGCGGATTGCGTGAAGATCCTGCTTTATTACACGCCTTATGATCCCAGGAACATAAACGAAACCAAGCACGCATGGGTGGAACGGATCGGCGACGAGTGCCGGGCCAACGATATCCCGTTCTTCCTGGAATTCGTCGGCTATGAAGACGGAGCAGACGAAAAAGGACTCGAATACGCGAAGAAGAAGCCGCAGATCGTGACACAGTCGATGCGCGAGTTCAGCAAAGACCGCTATGGCGTGGATGTATTGAAAGTTGAAGTACCGGTGAATATGAAATTTGTCGAGGGAACGAGATCGTTTGCGGGGCAAAAGGCATATACGAAAAAAGAAGCGATCGATCTGTTCCATACAGCGGCGGCGGCTGCGACCAAGCCGTTTATTTATCTTTCGGCGGGAGTCAGCAATGCTGAATTCAGCGAGACGCTGGAGTTAGCGGGCGAATCGGGTGTGAAGTTCAATGGCGTGCTGTGCGGAAGGGCGACATGGAAAGATGGCATCCCGGTCTACGCCAAGCAGGGTGCAGCGGCTTTCCGCAAGTGGCTGGAAACTGAAGGCGTAAAGAACATTAATAATGTTAACGATAGGCTGAAAGCGGCGACCTCATGGTTCCCCATCTACGGGGTCGAGCCGGCGCTGGTAGGAGCCTAGGGTGGGTTTCAGGGCTGCGCAGGCTGCAGGCGACCCCTATTTCCAGGTAAGCTCGCTCAGAGGCGCGGTCATCGATGCGCGGCGACACCGATCGCTAATCCGGCGTCAGTAGGTCCGCCGGCCATTCATTTTTCCACAGATTTTTATCATGCAGGGAATTGAAACCGCTGCTGGCGACTGATAGATTTCGAGCAACCCTCAAAACTCAAAAAGGACAGGCGGTATCCACTAACTCACTTCCAGCCGGCGGTGTGTTGCTGAATACTCGTATGTCGGAGTATAGGTGTCGCCCCGATGCAGCTCATTGAGCCCGAGGGGGGAGGATTGACGCAAGTCTTCTTTGCGATTTTTTTCCTGTCGCTAGTGTTCTCGTTTGTCTTCACCCGGTATGTTCGCGATTTCGCTTCCCGCCACGGATGGGTAACGGCTCCTTCCCAGGAACGGCATCTACATTCCACGCCGCTGCCGCGACTGGGCGGCGTGGCCATCTTCATTTCGTTTTCCCTGAGTATCGTCGCGACTGCGCTGGTGGCATCCTACAATCCCAGGCTGCACTCGGCGTTTTCGGGCAAGACGCTGCTGACCATCCTCATTCCTGCGTCGCTGGTTTTCCTTCTCGGGGTTTACGACGATCTCTATGGCGCGGGTCCGTATCTCAAGTTCAGCGTGCAGGCGGTTGCCGCCACCATGCTCTTTATGGGCGGTCTGCGCATTGTCAACATCCCGGTATTGTTCGGGAATTATCGCCTGCCCTGGTTCGTGGGATTGTCATTCACGATTCTTTGGGTCCTGGGAATCACCAACGCTTTTAACCTTATCGACGGCCTCGATGGCCTGGCCGCGGGCTCGGCCCTGTTTTCGACTCTGGTTGTATTCGTTGTGGCGTTGCTGAACGGATTCCCGCTGGTCACGGTGATGGCTATCGCGTTGGCGGGCGCGATCCTGGGTTTCCTTCGTTATAACTTTAATCCTGCAACCATCTTTTTGGGAGATTCAGGCAGCCTCTTTATCGGATTTCTGTTGAGCGCCCTCGCGCTCGAGGGTGCGCAGAAAGCCCCGACCATCGTTGCTGTTGCCATTCCGGTTGTCTCATTCGGTTTGCCGATACTGGAAACGTCGCTCTCGATTCTGCGTCGCCTAATCAGCGGCCGCCCTGTTTTCACTGCCGACCGCGAACACATCCACCACAAACTGCTTCAACACGGGTTGAGTCATCGCCAGGTTGTGATCGTGCTTTACGCGGTTTCGGCCGTGTTTGCGCTGCTTAGCTTGTTCTTGCTGTGGCCTACCGGCAGTTCGCTGGGATTGGTGCTGGCCGTTCTCGGTGTCGGTATCTGGATCGGGGTGCAGCGCCTCGGCTATCTCGAACTTGGCGAACTGGGCCGCGTTGCGCAACGCACGCTGCAGCAACGCCAGGCATTTATCAATAACCTCGCGATTCGCCGTGCCACCGAAGAACTCAAGGCCGCCCGTGACTACGAACAGATTCAAAACGTGCTCGAAGCCGCATTCGGTTGCAACGACTTCGACGGCTTCAACGTCAAGTTCAGGTTATTTCCCGGCGAATCCCGGCCCGATAGCGTGGACTCAACCTCGCCGCGACTGGCGGAAGTATCCTTCGCCTGGTCCAAGGCGTGTGGCCCTCGTTCGCTTGATGGCCTCGCAGCGTGGACTCTCTCTCTCGAACTGGTGAGCTCGTCGAACAGGCGCCGTGGCGCCATGCAGCTGCATCGCCTCTATTCGCAGCCCAATCTCCAGCTCGATATCAACCTTCTGACCACCATCTTTCCCGCTGCTCTCGCCGATGCGCTGGATCGCGTACTAGAAGGCTCAGTGCAGGTGATTGCGCTTCCGGGGCAAGAAAGCGATTTCGTGGCCGCACAAGCCGGGTAGGGTGCGTAGATAAGCGTACCCACGTGAATATCTCGCTTAGTTGCCCAACATAGTCGGGGAATGCCGGAGACTTAAATGGATCTCATGGGTGAAAAGAACGGGCACTCCTCGTGCGCTTGAGGTACAGGATAGTCAGGGAGGGCTGACGGTTAAAGTCTGGCGCTGACGTAGGAGTTGATTTCGCAATTCAAGCAAACTTCTTCAAAAGCGGGCGCTGTCCACTGCATGTTGTTTCTTTTCCCCAGTCCGCTCAAAGCTATTGCTTGAGCATACTCACAAATTCTATCGGAGGATTGCGGGCAAATCAAGAGTGTTCTTTGGCACTAATTGACTTGGCTAACCAAACACCTTAACTTTGGTGTGTGAAGAAATGCGCCTTTTGTACTCGCGTAGCCGATACCGATGAAGACGTATTCGCTCGCTGGATGTTGGCTCTTATCCCGCGCAAAGAACCCTTCCACGCTATCGAACGGGTGCCAGCCAAGGACGTGTATTTTACTCGCATTCGGAACAGGCCGAAGGTAAAAGCCAAAGTTGTGTGCTGGAAATGCAACAACAACTGGATGAGTGTCCTTGAAAACAACTACGCCAAACCGGCGATGGAAAAGCTATTTTTCGATAACTCCACTCGGGTCCTAACCTTGAAAGATACAGTTTCGATTTCGCTCTACGCCTTCAAAACATTGGTAATGGCCATTCATAAGGACTTAAGACTCCCCGCGTTTTTTACCGTTGCGGAGAGAGCGGCTTTTCGGCGCGGTTTCGCCATTCCCGCCGGAGTACAGGTTTGGATTGCGAAGCGAAATGTTCCTGTGGGCAAACATCGCTATCATTGGGAATCCGCCTACGGGAAAAGCGAGCCAAATGTCCCCCACAGCTACATCAACCACATGTGCACTTGGAATTTCCAAAATGTAATAGTTCAAATCCTTGGAAATA
>JASHQM010000150.1 GCA_030039165.1 Candidatus Sulfotelmatobacter sp.
ACGACTTGCTCGAACTCGGTAATGGTAGGGACTATCGGCCCTATTGGCTCGGGCTTGCCCCAGTTTGGATTTCCGCGTCGCTTGGCCATGAAACTTGCCTTTCCTACAAATGGGGGAATTATTCGATAGATCGCTCTAAACGGAATAGATTGCTCTATCTATATGATTCTTCGCACGGTTTTTGGGATTCACGGAAAAAGAACCCGCAAAGCGGGGGCGCCTTCGCATGATCCAAAAACCTGAACGGAGACACAGTATGGTAGGGCAGTTCGCGGCGAAAGTCAATTATAAAGTACAGTGTATCACTTGAGTCTACTAGCATTAAGTTGTTGAATCGCAAAGGATTAACGATGGACCACCCCATCCAGGTAACGCTTTGCTCCTAGCAAGACTCCATTGCCGAGGCCTCAAGGACACCCAATTAAATAACATATAGTTGTTGCGAAACTTAAAAGTGGTAGTGAGATCTGCCGGATTGGGGGTTACGAACGTAATTCCACACGCAAAGCCTTGATTGATCGGATGTTGCCGGGAGCTTAGAGTTGAGAACGACTTGAATGTCTTGAGACTTTGTTGATTTTGCCATGGTTCCCTGAGACGGTATGGATCTGAAGTCGCTGTTGCTGTGTTCGGACGAAAAAATCGTGCGCGTGCTGCGGCGGACGCTGGGCGACCTCGAAATCGCGGTGGAAGCCTGTTCCAGCGGGGAAAGCGCCGTGCGTAAACTCACGCGCGAGCGTTTCGAAGCGATCGTCGTCGACTGCTCGGTGGAGGGCGCAGAAGCGGTGCTACGCAGCGCCAGGTCGGCGCCATGCAACAAGCGGGCGATCGCCGTCGCTATTTTAGATGCGGACTCGAACCTGCGGTCAGCTTTCGATCTGGGGGCGCATTTCATCCTTTACAAGCCGATTTCGGCGGAACGGGCCAAATCCAGCTTTCGCGCCGCTCGCGCGTTGATGAAAAAAGAGCGTCGGCGCAACGCGCGCGTGTCGGTGAAAATTCCGGTCGAGATTTCGAGCGTAGAATCGAGCGCACACTTCAAGGTTCATACGAGCGATCTCGGTGAGGGAGGGCTGGCGGTGAACCTGCCGCGCCGCACGAAACTGCGTGGCAGATGGCAGCTGAAATTCGCGTTGCCAGGCTCGGCCGTGATTTTGAAAACCGAGGCGGAATTCGCGTGGGAAGGGCCAGGAGGCCAGGTAGGCCTGCGCTTTGAAAATCAATCAGTGGAAGTGATTCGCCACTTGCGAGCCTGGCTGGACTCAACTTCTTTGCAAGCTGAGAAGGACGACCCTCCGGTGCCCTGCAGGCTCACGGATTTGAGCTTGGGCGGCTGTTATCTTGAGAACTCATCGCCGTTTCCAGTTTCAACCCGCGTAACGCTTTCCATGCGGGCCGGGGAGATGCAATTGAGCACGGAAGGCGTCGTTCGCGTGATGCACGCGGATCGGGGCATGGGCGTCGAGTTTATCCGTACAAATGCCGACCAGCAAGCCAGCCTCGAAAGGTTTCTGAACGTGCTGAACGAAAACCGCAATCTACTGCCGGAGTTGTTGATCGAACCGGAGGAACTGCAAGCCGAACCGGCGAACCCCACCTCTTCTGCTGCCGCAGCGGCACACGATGCTCTGGTGGGGCTGTTTCGCACCCAGGCGGCGCTGCCTGCCGAAGCATTTCTTCAGGAGTTGCGAAAACAGCGCTGCGCAGCCGGAACCTCGGCGTGAATGGACCTAGAGGGTTTCCAATCCACAATCTGCCAGCCCGATCCGGAGAACTGTTCGAGTTCCTCACCGCCGGGCGCTTCAATTCGCACTTTGCCTTGATGTAGTGTTACCACTGCAACCCATTTCTACCCCACAGGAGGCTCAACGTGGCCGATCCTCTTCGATTTTTCGTCTTTTCGTTGTTCTTAGCAGCTGTTGTCCCGATAATTGGCTCTGCGCAAGCTTCGCCGTCAGACACTGACAAGCCTTTCGTGGTTGAGTATTACTACAAAACCAAGTGGGGACACGCCGACGAATTTCTCAAGCTATTTAGGAAGAACCATTACCCGGTGCTGAAGAAAGAAGTGGAGATGGGACGCATTGCGAAAGTCTGGATGGATCAGCCACGCTATCACACGACCGAAGACGGACGCTGGGATTATCGCGTGACAATTGTGTTTAAGAACGCGACCGTGGCCAACGAGCCGTTCGATGAGGCGGCGCTACAGAAGCAGATGTATCCGGATCAGGAGACGTTCCGGCAAGAGGAGCAGCGGCGGTTTGAAATTCTGGATGCGCATTGGGATCTGCCGGTTAAGGGAGTGGAGTTGGATGCGAAGTAGGAGGGACGTGTCTGGATCCGCGAGAGCACATGGATAAGCTGCGGTGCGAGAAGGTCTAGTCAGGTTGGACGCTGGTGGTGATCAAATCTCCAATATCACCGGCATAATCAGAGGCCTTCTCTGCGTCTGCTTGGAAATATAACGCTTCAAATCGGCGCGGATTTTTTCCTTGATCACGCCGTAATCGGCTTTTTCTTCTTCGCTAGAAAAGGCCAGCGTATCTTCGACGATGCGGCGGGCGCCATCGAGCAGGCCGTTTTCACCCGGGTTGAAGCCACGGGTAACGATTTCAGGGATGGTTTCGACTTCGCCTGACAATTTATTGATGGCAATGATGGGCAGTACGATACCGTCTTCGCTCAAGTGGCGACGATCTTTGATAATCAGATCCTCGACCACGTCAGTGCGATTGCCAGAGTCGATGCAGACGCGGCCAACATTAATGCGCGCCGCCTTGCGCGCGCCGAGTTCGTCGAACTCGAGAACGTCGCCGCTTTCGATCAGCATGACTTTCCCCACCGAACTCCGCATAGCGGCGGCCATTTCAGCGTGCAGCTTGAGCTGCCGATATTCGCCGTGGATGGGAATGAAGTAACGTGGTTTGACCAGATTGATGATGAGTTTGAGCTCTTCCTGGCTAGCGTGACCGCTGACGTGGACTGGAGGCGAAGTACCATCTTCGTAGATGACGTAGGCTTCGCGCCGGAACAAGTGGTCGATCATGCGGTAGATGGTTTTTTCGTTGCCCGGGATGATGCGGCTCGACAAAACCACGGTGTCGCCTTTTTCGATTTTGGCATGCTTGTGATTATCAACCGCGGCACGGGAGAGCGCGGACATGGGCTCGCCCTGCGTGCCGCTGATCAGCACGCAGACTTTTTCTGGCGGGAAGTTCTTCATCTCGCCGGGATTGATGACCAGTCCTTCAGGAATTTCAAGATAGCCCAGGTCTTCGGCGATTTCCGCCGAGTTGTTCATGGAGCGGCCCACGAATGTGACCTTCCGCCCGTGCTCCTGAGCGAGTTCGACGGCCAGCTTGATGCGATGGATGGACGACGAAAAACATGAAATGAAAAGCCGGCGCCGGGTGTGGGCAAAGACTTCATCAAACTTGCGGCGTACGGCGCGCTCGCTAGGCGTGTAGCCCTTGCGCTCTACGTTGGTTGAATCCTGAAACAACGCCAGAACGTTCTGCTTGCCATATTCGGCGAACGAGTGCAGATCGAAAAGATGGTTGTCGGTAGGCGTGGGATCGACCTTGAAGTCCCCTGTGTGAATGACCACGCCTAATGGAGTGTGGATGGCCAGCGCGACGCAGTCGACGAGGCTGTGGGTCACACGAATGGGATCAATGGTGAAGGCACCCACTTTGAAGCTTTCGCCGGCGTGGATTTCGCGGAGGTCGGCCTCGTCAAGCAGGCCGTGCTCGTCCAGTTTGTCTTCGACATAAGCGAGGGTGAATTCGGTGCCCCAAACAGGGACGTTGAGTTCGGAGAGAATCCAGGGAAGGCCGCCGATGTGGTCCTCGTGGCCGTGGGTAAGAACAATCCCGCGAACTTTCTGGCGGTTCTCGAGCAGATACGAAATATCGGGGACGACGATATCGACCCCGAGCAACTCAGCTTCGGGGAACATAAGTCCGGCGTCGATGACGATGATGTCGTCACCCCAGCGCATGACCATGCAGTTCATGCCGAACTCGCCGAGTCCTCCGAGGGGTATAACTTGCAGTTTTCCTGGCATTGCTTACAGATGATGCTAGCACGTTGCGAGTCGAAAGCCGTATTGGACTGCCCGGTGGGACATGCAATTCCTACTGCCCCAGCGGGATGGCGTTCTGCGCCTCAGTGAGTTAAGGTGAATTTCATGGCAAAGCTGGGCAAATCTTGGGTGCGGGGACGGGTTGAGACGGCGCTTATCAAAGGCTTGACGCGCGCTTATTCGACGGTGCAGGTGGATCCGCAGAAGTTCTTGATACAGCTTCGCACGGCTTACCGCATGCCGATCAGCGGATACCATGGAGTGTATTCGCTGGAGATTGGCGAGATCGATTCAGTGGCTGATGACGTGATTCGCGGCGGGATGAAACTGGCGGCGGCGGAGGGGGCAGGCTTGGGACTGGGCGGGCTGATCACGATTTTTCCCGATCTCGGGATTTTGGCGGCCATCACGATGCGCACGATTCAGAAACTCAGCCTGGTGTATGGATTTCAATTCAACACGGACGGCGAGATTGCAGAACTCTGGATTGCTGCGGCGAGCGCGGCTGGCGTGGACATCAGCCGCGAGCTGCTGGAGAAAGAGGTGGTGAACAAGTTTGTGCCGCGCGTGATTCAGGCTATCGCAGCGCGGGCCAGCGCGGAAGTTGTGGAGAAGTGGGCGGGACGAATGATTCCGCTGGTGAGCTCGGCGATCGGCGCAGGGTTAAATTACTGGTTCGTGCGGGCCTGGGGCGAGCGCGCAAAGGCGCACTTCCGGGAGCGGCATCTGCTATTGCGGCAGAGAGCGCATGAGGCCACGCTGGAAGCGCAGCGTGGTTTGCCGCCAGTGCCGCTGGAGGGATGAGTCAGCAACCACGGGTTCACTCCAAAGCCACAAAGAATTCGGTACTGTCCCGGGATAGTGCCAGGATCTGCGGGGCTCTTTGGCTGTGTGACCCTATGATTAAATCGAAGTCATGTCCACCTTCTCTTGCGCCGCCATCCTTTTTGATCTTGACGGGGTACTGGTTGACTCCACGCGATCGGTCGATCGCCAATGGCGGCTTTGGGCGCGGGAGCAGGGAATCAACGAAGACAGTGTAATTGCTGTCGCCCATGGTGTACGTACCATCGAGGTGATTCGAGGAGTTGCCCCGCATCTGGACGCGGAGGTGGAAGTGCGCAGGTTAGAGGCACGAGAGGCTGCCGACCACGACGATGTCAGCGTGATGCCGGGCGCAGTTGAACTGGTGCGGTCGATTCCTGAGGGACGATGGTGTGTGGTGACATCGGGCACGCGGAGGCTGGCGGAAGCGCGGCTTAGGCTGGCGGGTATACCGTTGCCCAAGGTGCTGGTCACGGCGGAAGACGTGACGAATGGCAAGCCCGATCCAGAGCCATATTTGAAGGGAGCTGAGTTGCTGGGTGTGCCGCCTTCGGAGTGCCTAGTGATTGAAGACGCACCGGCGGGCATTCAGTCGGCTCATGCGGCGGGGATGAAGGTTATAGGATTGGCCAGCACGTATGCCCGGGAAGCGCTGGGAGATGCGGACGCGGTAGTCCAGCGCTTTGATGAATTATCAGTGATGCATGAAAAAGTTGGTCTGCGGGTCAATGTCGCTGGCGAGTGAGGAATATGGCGGCTGAATTCTCTCTTGTTCGCCTTGCCGCGCCAAATGACCGGGCGGTATAGCTCCCTCTGATCAACGCGGCATTCGCGGTCGAGAGTTTTCTCGAAGGTCCGCTATATGGAAACCGGCACCGAGGAGTTCCGCCCGTCCCGACCGCTAAGGGAGGGGATTGAATGCCATTGCATTGTGATGTCGAAGGAGCTGTGAAGACGGCAATCAAGCACTATCTCAGCCACTCTTCCAACTCAATTCCACGATCGGTCTTTTCATCGCGGTATTTCACGATAACGGGCGTATAGAGCGAAATGCCCTGTTCTGCGGCTGCACCCTTTTTTACGGCGCGCGAGCCGGGAACCACAACGGCACCTTCGGGCACTTCGAGCGGCGAATCCGGCGTGGCACGGTAAACTTCGTCGCGAATTAGATCACAAAGTGGAGTCGATCGTGTGAGAATTGTTCCCGCACCTAGCACCGCGCGCGAGCGAACTAGTGTTCCTTCATAGATGCCGCAGTTTCCCCCGACCAGAACATCATCTTCAATAATAACGGGCGCAGCGTTCACTGGCTCGAGGACGCCCCCGACCTGAGCAGCGGCGCTGAGGTGAACACGCTTGCCGATTTGCGCGCAAGACCCGACAAGTGCGTGCGAGTCGATCATGGTGCCTTCGTCAACGTAGGCGCCGACATTAATGAACATGGGCGGCATGCAAATGACCGAAGGCGCCACATAAGCGCCGACGCGAACGGAAGAACCGCCGGGTACGATGCGCACACGGTCCGGAAGAGAAAATTGGCGGGCAGGGAAGGTCCCTTTGTCGACGAAGGCGAGCGGGCCGGACTTTGTCTCAACTAGCGCGCCTATGCGGAAGCCGAGCAGAATGCCTTGTTTTACCCAGGCGTTGACCTGCCAGTGTCCGTCGACCTTTTCAGCGGCACGGATCCTGCCCTGGGTGAGTGCGTCGCGAAATTCCAGAAACACGGGCCACGCGTCGGGATTGTTCTCGAGTTCGCTTTGCGCGGCTAGACGTTGGATGGAGGATTGGAGAGACATGGGTTTGTTGATTGTTGATTGCTGATTGTGGATTTGTCAAAGCGGGAATGGTTCTGGTGCGAAGAGCGTGATTGAGACGATATCGAGGAGACAGCTGGTCCCTCGACTGTGTCCGGGGATGACAGGAATTTCGCTTAAGGAGATAGTGTCGCGCCCGACATTCAATCAGCAATCGGAAATCACCAATCAGCAATTGCCTTATACGCACTTGCACTCGCTGCGTATCAGGATGCCAGCCATGGCGTGGGCGGCTTCGCGGCCGGCGGAGAGCGTAGCGTAAGGGCCGTGCCAACGGGAGTGGTTGGCGTCGTGGCCGGCGGGGCGTCCTTTGCCCTGATTGCACTGGCCACAGGTGGAGCGGTGCAGGACGATTTTGTGCGGGCCTGCGGCCCAGTTCTCGTAGATATAAAATTCGGCGGCCTGCGGCGTGGCATGTTCGGATTTCGCAATTAACCCCGCTTCGGTTGCGATCTTTTGCAGCTTCGACCGCGTGTCGCGGCGCATGGGTAGCAGCGGCAGCCGGTAACTTTCTTCGATCTTGCCCATCATCGCCAGCACTGCTTTCACGGGGAGCGGATTCGATTCGATGAAGTTCGCCTGCATCAGGGCAAGATACTTGCGCTGTATTGCGCGGGCGGCCGCCCAGTCGTTATCGAGCGCGGCGTGAGTGAGTTGAACCATTTCTTGCGGAATTTCGTTGGAGGCGACGGAAATAATGCCCATTCCACCCAGCGCTATTACGGGCAGGGTAACGGCATCATCTCCCGAAAAAACCAAAAATGTTTCCGGCACTGCATTGATGGTTTCGGCAATTTGCGTCATGTTGCCACTGGCTTCTTTGATGCCGATGATGTTGGGAACTTCGGCGAGGCGTGCGACAGTTTGCGGCTCGATATTCGCGGCCGTGCGGCCTGGGACGTTATAGAGGATGACCGGCTTCTCCGGCACGGCTTCGGCGATGGCTTTGAAATGGCGGTACTGGCCCTCTTGCGTGGGCTTGTTGTAGTAAGGCGAAGCGGTGAGGATCGCGTCGACGCCGGGTCGTGCCGCGACTTCGCGGGCTTTTTCCACAGCATCGCGAGTCGAGTTGGAAGTGGCTCCGGCCAGGATGGGCACGCGTCCGGCAGCGACTTCTATAGTCGTGTCGATAACATGCAGCCACTCGTCGTGCGTGAGGGTGGGCGTTTCGCCGGTGCTGCCGCAGGGAAGCAGGAAGTCAATGCCGGAGTCAATCTGCCAGGCGACCAGATTGCGGAAGGCCGACTCGTCGATGGAGCCGTCCAGATGAAACGGAGTGACGAGGGCGGTGCCACAGCCGCGCAGTTGCATGGCAACAGGATAGCGCGAATGGGCGAGGATGGGAAAATGGCGGCCTTGGCAACCGGTGTCAGTTCGGAGCGTTGTCATCTTGTGGGATGCCGCTCTGGTCGATCGCGGACTTAAACGGAGCGGGCGGAGCACGGCAGAGCGATGGCTTTCGCGTACCCATAGCGAAGGGTCCGCGCGAGTTTCCTCGCCCGGCCGGTGAAAGCGCCGGACTCCGGAATGACGCGTCCGATGCGGGTCGGCAAGTGTTACAGCTCCCGCCAGATGTCTTTGAAATCGTAGAAGCCCTTCTTGCCCTGGAGCCATTCGGTGGCGCGGATTGCACCTTCGGCAAAGCCCTGGCGGGAGTTGGCGTTGTGGCAGAGATAGATGCTGTCGGCCTCGGTTTCGTAGACGATTTCGTGCATGCCGACGACTTCACCCTCACGAAAAGAAATGATTTCGAGTTCGGGTGCGGCTTTGTTATGGCCGGCGGGAGCCGCGTCCGCAGCTTGATGTGCGTCCCGGATCACGCGCTGGATCGCCATTGCCGTTCCCGAGGGAGCGTCTTTTTTGTGAGCGTGGTGACGTTCGAAGATTTGCCCAACATAGCCATGTTGCAGCGCAGTGGCGGAAGCGCGGGCGATATCGAGGAAGAGATTCACTCCGATGGAAAAATTTGGACCGTAAATGAACCCCGTGTTGTGTTCTTCAACCATTTTGCGAATGCGGTCGAGTTCTGCGTACCAGCCGGTGGTGCCGACGACCATGTTCTTTCCGGCACGGACGCAGGCTTCGATGTGGGTGGGGACAACGTGCGGGGTCGTGAAGTCGATGACGGCGTCGATGGATTGCAGCTTATCCGGAGTGAGTGCGGCGCAGGCGGGGTTTTCTTTTGAGCCGACGACTTGGATCGCATGGCGGCGGCGACGCGCGTCCTCGGCGACGAGCGATCCGGTTTTGCCGCGGCCAAGGAGAAGGATTTTCATGGGACTGCCCAAGAAGATTTAAACACAGAGGACACAGAGGAGCACAGGGTAGGTTACGCGTACACTTCCGGATCTGGGTCGGCGAAAAACACGCTGTGCAGACGCTGGATAACCTCAGGGACTTCGTCTTCTTCGATGACAAAGGTCAAATTAATTTCCGACGCACCTTGGGAGATCATGCGGATCTTTTTGTCGCTCAGTTCGCGAAAAACCAGGGCGGCGATGCCGGGTTTTTCGCGCAGGCTTTCGCCGACCAGGCAGACAATGGCTTTGCGGCCTTCGTATTTCACATCGGCCAACTTGGCGAGATCGGCCGCCAGTGCGGGGATCGCCTGATTGGAATCGACGGTGAGCGACACACTGACTTCAGAAGTGGAAACCACATCGACGGCGACTTTATGGCGGTCGAAGGCTTCAAAGATGGCGCGCAGGAATCCGTGTGCGAGCAGCATGCGGGGGGCGGCCACGTCGATGATGGTAATGCGTTTTTTGGCCGCGATGGCTTTGAAAATGTTTTTGCCTTGCGGGGCGCGGGTGGTAATTTTCGTGCCCTCACAACTCGGGTTTCGCGAGTTCAGAACATAGACGGGAATGTTTTTCTGAATCGCGGGAAGAACGGTAGCCGGATGGAGAACTTTGGCTCCGAAGTAGGCGAGTTCGGCAGCTTCATCGAAGCTGATGACTTTAATCCGGCGAGCCTGCGGGCAGATGCGTGGATCAGTGGTGAGGATGCCGTCGACGTCGGTCCATATATCGATGCGGCCGGCGCCTAAGCCCGCGCCCACAATTGCTGCCGAGTAATCGGAGCCACCGCGCCCAATGGTAGTGGTGATTCCGGCGCGATTCGCGCCGATGAATCCGCCCATCACCGGCACTTGGCCAGACTCGACGAGCGGCTTCACTTTTGAGAGCAATCGCTCATTGGTTTCTTCCGTCTGGGGCGTCGCCGACATGTAGTTGCTGTCGGTGACGAGGACTTCGCGCGAGTCAACGTGGGCGCCTTCGATGCCGTGCACTGAAAATGCCGCCGCGACAATTTTGCTGGAGAGCATTTCGCCGAAGGCGGCGACGTGGTCAGTGGTGCGGGGCGTGATTTCGCCCACGGCACAGATGCCGCGCAACAGTTCGTCGAGCAATTCGAAGTCGCAGCCAAGTTCGGAGTGGAAATCGGTGAAGCGGGCAGTGCCGAGCAGTTCGCTGGCGGTATTGTAGTGTCGTTCTTGCAGAGAGCGGCAGAGTTTGAGCGCGGCTTTGCGGTCTCCAGCGCCGGCGGCACGGGCCATCGTAAGCAGCGTGTCGGTAGCCTTGGCCATGGCGCTGACCACCACGACCGGCTTTTGGTCGACGCGGTCTTTGACGATTTCCGCGACGCGGCTAATGGCCTTGGCGTCCTCGACCGAAGTCCCGCCGAATTTCATTACGATCATCGATGTGGGGTCCTGGAACGATGAAGGTGTCGTGCGTTTTTCATTTGTCAGCTCAGCGCAGGCGTTGTCAACAACTATCCCTTTTTGCCTATCCGGAACACGATACCAGCCGATAAGCGAATGACGCCCGTGGTGTTTCCACTACCCCGGAAAACGAGGTACTCCAGTTGCGGCCGGACCGCGAATTTGCCTCTTTTGTCGAGCCCAAAGTCAGCGCCCCCGCCGGTGCCGAACGCAAAACTGTTGGTCGCCCCGGTAAAGCCTGATTGCGCCGACGAAGCATGCCCTCCGCCAAGAAGAGCCTGCGCAAACGGAACAAGCCTGTCGATCTTGCGGTAGGAAAGGCGCGGGCCGAACATGTAAGTCTCGCCCGTCAGGCCCGCAAGCGAGCCCGAGATAACGTCATACCCGCCGAAATCACCCACGAG
>JASHQM010000151.1 GCA_030039165.1 Candidatus Sulfotelmatobacter sp.
AGGGCGGCGATCAAACCGGGAACTCGGCTTATAAGACAGTGGAAAGACGAAGTACACGTCGTGAACGTCGAAGAAGGGAAATATGAATACCGGGGTGCTCGGTACCAGAGCCTTTCCGAGATCGCTCGCCTGATTACCGGTACCGGTGGTCGGGGCCACTGTTTTTCGGTTTGAAAGTAAAACAAACTAAGAACTTAAAGGGGGCTGCATGAGCACCCGACAAAAAGCGGTCATACGGTGTGCAATCTACACGCGGAAATCTTCCGAGGAGGGTCTGGAGCAGTCTTTCAATTCTCTCGACGCTCAGCGGGAAGCCTGTGCAGCTTTTATCGCCAGTCAGCGTCATGAAGGCTGGCGCGTCATTTCTATGCTTTACGACGACGGCGGGTATTCCGGCGGCAACATGGAGAGGCCGGCTCAGAGGCAGCTGCTGGAGGACGTCGCAGCTGACAAGGTCGATACCATTGTTGTCTACAAGGTAGATCGTCTAACGCGCAGCTTGGTTGACTTTGCCAACCAATCCGGTGCGTCCGGCCGGACCTCATCGCAGCACCTGGAAGCGGCCTCGGATGATTTAATTCACCTTTCGGTCGAGGCACGGCTTAAGCGTTGCGGCAAAGAAATGCGTCTCGTCGTCAGTCCGGATTCTTCCAAGCCAGAGATTATCACGCCAATACTCACGGCCATCGTACGAACTCATAAGTGGCGAGAAGGAGTGCTGGCTGGTGACAGTGCGAATCGGAAGCTAGCTGCGAAAAGACTGAATCTTAAGGAGGAGTATTTTCGTCCGATTTTTGGCTGTGCTTTTCTCGCTCCGGATATTCTCGAGGCTATTCTCGACGGGCGGCACCCTTCTGACCTGACGGTCAGGAAGCTGGCCCTCCGCCACCTCCCGCTCGATTGGACAGAGCAACGAACACAGCTTGGATTCCCCACTCGCCAGTTGCGGGCGATAGTGTGATTTTGGCGCTGTGGGTCACCCGACGGTGGTGCGGTAGTGGCGCGGCGCAACAACTCCAAATGAATTCCCTGTTCTAGCCCTTTAACAAGGAATAGCGTTCCCTGATACGCCCCTGTTATTCCCCTGTTCCGATTTCAGCGGAACTCCGAACTTTCTCCAGTCGATCGTGCAACTTACAGGTTGTGGGCCCAATTTTCTGGTCAGAATTTGCGAAATTCCCTGTATTTTTCCCTGTTAGCAGGAAATTTGCGGGAGAGAGGTTAGCGCCAGACTGCCGCGCTCACCAGCTTTTCAATGACTTGCGCCAGTTCGCCGCAAGCTTTGTCAAGAGATCTCCCCCCGCCGGGAGCGTCCTAGGTGCCATTCCTGGCAGATATCTACTTCTCGTTTTCCGCCCTGACTAATACCCGATGGCGCCAGTTTTTCGTTCCAGTCCGCACTGTCTTCAAAGTCCGGTCAGCGTCGCTTTGCTCTCTGGTTTCCTCGAATCCCAGTACGGCATAGTAGAGAGCACGATCGAAGAATTGGTTGAGAATCCGCCACAGCTCCATTTCGCCATAGAGCGCCACGATGTCGTCAGCAAAGGCCCGCGCCTGCAGGAAGTGTTCTAAGTGGTAACGGCTGACGATCAGTGCCCAGGTTAGTTGATGAAGTCGTACACCTTCGACCGCGCGGCGCGCCCCAATCGTCCGAAAACGTTTCTCGATGTCAGCCTCTGTGCGGCGCAACAACCATTCGCCCAGATTGCGGTAAACCTCAGCTGCCGCCAGTTTCAGTTCCTGGGCGGGAATCTTGCGGAAGTCGGCAGTACGCTCCTCCAACTGAAGTTTTCGCGCCAAACCGGAGGCCAGTTCTTCCGAGTGCTCTTCAATCAGGCGGATGAGTTTCATCGCCAACATTTGCTTCCCCCTTTGTGCGAAACGGGCGCGGGCGGTCTGCTCACACGAGAAAAGTACATGAACGACGGGGTTAACAATGAGCCCCTAGTTAAATAGATGAAGTAAAGGGAAAAGGCGTTGTATCGTTACACGATATAATTGCAATCCCGACCGGCGCGGACGGCAGCACACCGGTTGAGGTTCGATTCCGGGCGGCGGTACCTGGTTGTTAACTGGAAAAATGCATGTGCGGACTATCCGCCGCTATGGCAGGCCGACCTTTTTGATCAGCTCGGTGAATCGTGGATCGGAGCGCAGGGGATCGAGCCAGGGGTCGGTTTTCAGACGTATCATGATAACCTCGCGATCCTTATACGCGGCGTTCAGCCACTGGAAGGCGTTGTCTTTGTCGCCCAGGCCGGCGTAGAGAACGGCTATGCTGCCGGCTTCGGTGTGGCCGGATTTGTATTGCTGCAGCCGGACCGGCAGAGCCTTTTCCAGCGCCGCCTTCCAGCTTCCCGAGCGATAACCTTCCGCCATGGCTGAAGCAACCGCGGCTTCGTTCTTGTCGCCGGATAGATCCCCGAAGATTTTGTACTCCGCCAGCATCTGCGGGTACATGCTCTTGGCCCAATAGCCGAGCGTGAGACAGTGGTGAACCGGCGCGAACGATGGATCTTCCTTCGCATACTTCTGGCAGGCGGCAATTCCGTCGTCGTATTTGTGTGTCCAGATTCTGGTGAGTCCGACATCATTGGCCGTGATGGGAGAGAGCGGGTCGAGCTGATGGGCGCGGTCGGTTTCAACGATGGCTTCGTCGAATCTTCCCAGCCACGCAATATCCTCGCCGTACCACATGTGGGCCATGGCGTCATTGGGATCGAGCGCGAAGCCTTTCTTGTATTCCGTCTCGCCGCCTGCGAAGTCCCAGTCGTGTTCTATTTCATCTGCGCCCAGCACAATATGGGGTCGCGCGAGAGTGGGGTCCATTTCCAACGCCTTCCGCGCCGCGGCATCGGCCTTGGGAAGGTCTTCGCTGGCGTACCCGCCGTAATTCGGCAGAGTGCTGTAGGCATCGGCAAGGGCGGCGTAGGCAAGAGCGTAATTGGGATCTTTAGCGATGGCCTGGTTGAAATCGTCGACGGCGGCGTTTATATCGGCATTGGTTCGCCGTGACCAGGCGTACCGGCCCTTGGTGTAGAGCGCATAGGCTTCGGGATCCTGGGTGCCCTGTTTCGTGACTTGCTGCTTCTGCGCGCGACTCATGCCGGAGCGCAGGCGGGCGGCAAGGTCGGCGGCGATCTGCTGCTCGAGTGAAAGAATCTCCGTGCTCTTGCCGCTGTAATGCTGGCCCCAGAGCTCGGTATTGTCGCGAACGTCAGTCAGCTCGGCGCTAACCTCGACATTGTCGCCGCGCGGCATGATGCGCCCGCTGACCAGCGCGGAAACGCCCAGCTCGCTGCCGGCCTTCTGGAAGTCGACATCTTTTCCTTTGTAGTGGAAGACAGAGTTGCGCGATTTCACCTTGAGGTCGGGAACATGGGTGAGGCTGGAGATGAGCGATTCGGTGACGCCATCGCTGAGGTAGTCGGTGTTGGCATCGCCACCGACATTGGTGAACGGCAGCACCGCGACAGAATCGATCTCGTGGGTTTTTCCGAAGCGCATGTACCAGGTGGCAGCCGCGAGGATAGCAATCAAGGCCACGCTGGCCGCCGCGATCCATAGGCCACGCCGGTTGGCTTTCTTCGCCGGCTCAGCCGCAACGGGTGCGGTACGAGTCGATTCCGTCTGGCGCTTCAGGCGCTTCAAATCGGCGAGCAGATCAGTGGCGTGCTGGTAGCGCGTGTCGCGGTCTTTCTCCAACGCCTTGTCGATGATGCGCTCAAGTTCCGAATGCACGTCGGGATTCAGGCGCACCGGCGAGGTGGGAGGTTTGTTAAGAATCGATTCGAAAATCGTAGCCGAAGTCTCGCCGCGAAATGGCAGCGTCCCCGTCGCCATCTCGTAGAGCACGACGCCGAAAGAGAACAGGTCGGTGCGGGCATCCAATTCCTTGCCGCGCACCTGCTCCGGCGACATATACGCGACGGTTCCGATCGCAGTGCCCGGGCTGGTGAGATTTTCAGCATTGGCATCGGCCGTCGCCTGGGTGAGCGTGGCTGCGTGAGACTGGCTGGTAGACGGCGCGAGTTTGGCCAGGCCGAAGTCGAGAATCTTGGCATGGCCCGCGCTGGTGACAAAAATATTTGCCGGCTTGATGTCGCGATGGACCACACCTTTTCCGTGCGCCGCAGCGAGCCCGTCGGCGATTTCGATGGCCAGCGAAAGCACGGATTCGACATCCATCGGCTTGCCGGCAATGCGATGCCTCAGCGTTCCGCCCTCAAGAAACTCCATGGCGATGAACGACTGCTCGCCGCTCTTGCCGATCTCATAAATCGTGCAAATATTGGGATGGTTGAGCACGGAAGCGGCGCGTGCCTCGCGGCGAAAGCGTTCCAGTGCCTGGGGGTCGGAGGCCACGTCGTCGGGGAGGAACTTGAGCGCGACGAAGCGGCCGAGGTCGGTGTCTTCGGCCTTGTAGACCACACCCATGCCGCCGCCGCCAATTTTTTCGAGGATACGGTAATGCGAAATGGTCTGGCCGATCATTTTATGGATCGTCGTTGCCCGGTCGCCCGGTGCGAAAAAAATCTTATGGGGTGGGGCGGGAGAAGTCAATGAAGCGCTACGAGACTAATTCGAGCTATACGCATCAGTCAGAGAAATAGTTTTGAGCGCGGCTCTCAACTGCTCGAGAGTGGCCGAGGATTTGATCTGTATGGTTACATCCTCGCCGGGGAGCAGGTCGAAGTAATTGTCCGAAGCTTGGGCATCGAGGTTGCCGAATGAGACATCGACGCTTCGCGCCAGCTTTGCCGATTTGAGCGTGAGCGTGAAGCCATCGCCGGTTTGGCTGACGGCAGCTTCGATTTTTGGCGCGATCGGCAATTTCAGGTTGTGGCTAACGCCGAAGAAAACAAGGTTCCGCGAAATTGGTTTTCCTTCAACATCGAGGTCGAAAGCCAGAAAAGTGTGTAGAGGATCTCCCTTCGCCGCCAGGGCGGCCTTGTCTAAGGCGAAGTAGATTGCACTCGATTGCGCCGGGATCTGAATTTCTTTGGTTTGCTCGAGCAAAACATTGCCCAAAAAATCGAGCAGTCGCACGTGGATGGTACCTGCCAGCGGCTGAAGCTTGTCCGAAACTACGTAGACATCGACTTTGTCATCGTGCAGAAAAGGCGAGACGAGTACGTCCTCATAAAAACGGCGCGCATAATATTGCAAGGCCTTCCAGCGGCCGTAGTAATCGATGCTCGACCATGATGCGACCGGCCAGCAGTCATTCAGCTGCCAATACAGCGCTCCCATGGTGCGGGGCCGCTGGCGGCGCAGGTGCTCGGCGCCGCTCTTGATGATCTCGGCTTGCTGCACTTGGCTGAGATAGATGAAAGACTCGAAATCTTTCGGCTCGCGGTACTCGCGCAGCATGTAAGTCAGAATGCGATCGTTTCCGCCCTTGTT
>JASHQM010000152.1 GCA_030039165.1 Candidatus Sulfotelmatobacter sp.
AATCCGATTACGTTGTAATTCGGATTAAGCAGGTTGGCGCGGTGCGGCGGCGACTGCATGAGATGTTCGTGGCCGTTTTGGGCGTCGAAGTCGAAAGCGACGTTTTCGCCTTCCTGATCGAGAAGCGTGGCGGTTGCGGCCGCCAGGCGTTGCGGCAGGGAGGGCTCCTCTTCGAACTGATGGGAAAGCTGCCGCGCCTGGACCATGGCTCGCGCGTGCTTCCGGGCAGCTTGAGAAAGGCTGGCATCGAGCGTTAGCTGCGATAGTCCAATCTGCTTTCTGGCCTGGTTGGCGAGGTCGAGCAGCACTTGCTCGGCTGCGGGATCGAACTCGGCAAACGGGATGTCGGGCGAAGATGCGGCTGCGGGTTGTAAAGTCGCCTGCTGTGCCGGTTTCTGAGGCCCTCCGTCGTTATGGCCTGACGCGGCCATCAACCGGGCCGAGGGTCGTAGCGCGGCCACGCCAAGCAGTAGAAGCAGCGTTACGGCAAGCCTGCTATCTACCGGCCGGGCGGAGCTGAGTCTGACGATTCCGCCGGCGTTACTAAAGATTTCCCTATTCGACTTGCTTTGGGCTCTTGGCATCGCTTGTGCCTACCCATTCCGACCCTGGGGGACCTGATCCAAACGCAAGGCTCAAACTTGCCGCTGGTGCTACGCTAGAAGCTTCACTACAGCGGGAGAAGTTACCTTCGCTATGGAACCTGTTGTCATAGGGGTCATCGGCCTGTTGTTTGGAGGCTTGATTGCTGGGCTAGCCCTTCGTGCGCGCGCGGCGGCACTAAGGGTCCGGTTGTCTTTGATGGAGAAGGAATTAGCCGCCGAAAACGCCCGTCTGGCGCGGCTTCAGCAGGAATACACGGCGCTGGTGGCAGGCAAGGCGAGGCTAGAATCGACCCTGGAATTGGAACGGAAGGCCAGCAACGAAAAGATCGAACTTGTGACTCGCGCCGGCGAGGAATTACGCAACGCCTTCAAGGCCATGGCAGCTGACGCGTTGAAAAGCAATAACTTATCGTTTCTGACGCTGGCAAAAGAAAGTCTGGAGCGGTTTCAGGTTCAAGCTCAGGGCGATCTGGAAACCCGGCAGAAGGCTGTGGCTGAGTTGGTCACGCCGGTACGCGATTCCCTGAATAAGGTCGATGCGCAGATTCAACAACTGGAAATCGAGCGCGGCAAAGCTTACAGCGCCCTGCATACTCAGGTGCAGTCTCTGATTACGACGCAGAAGGAATTGCAGGAAGAAACCGGCAATCTGGTTCGGGCCCTGCGCACTCCTAATGTTCGCGGACGCTGGGGCGAAATTCAGTTGCGGCGCGTGGTTGAGATTGCTGGGATGCTTCCCTACTGCGATTTTGCCGAGCAGGAAACCGTGACTACCGAGAGCGGAAGATTGCGTCCCGATCTGGTGGTGAAACTGCCGGGCGGAAAGAACGTTGTTGTCGATGCCAAGACTCCGCTCCAGGCCTTTCTGGATGCGTTTGAAACCGACGATGAAAACGCAAGGCGCGCCTGCCTCGCGGCTCATGCTCGGCAGGTACGCGACCACATGAATACACTCAGCGGGAAGAAATACTGGGAACAGTTCGAGTCGACTCCCGAGTTCGTGGTGATGTTTCTTCCCGGCGAAACTTTTTTCAGCGCGGCGCTCGAGCAGGATTCAGGCTTAATCGAGCACGGCGTTCTGAGCCGCGTGATTCCGGCCTCGCCGACAACGCTGATCGCCCTGCTCAAAGCCATCAATTACGGATGGAACCAGGAGAAGCTGGCCCGCAATGCGCAGCGAATAAGTGACCTCGGAAAAGAACTGCATGAGCGCCTGCGGCTGTTAGCCTCCCATGTTGCAGCGGTCGGATCCGGGTTGGATCGGGCCGTCGAGTCCTATAACAAAGCCGTGGGATCGCTGGAAAGCCGTGTCCTGGTTTCGGCGCGCAAGTTTGCTGAACTGGGAGCTTCCGTTGCCGAAGATATTCCGGAACTTGAACCCATTGAAACCACGGCGCGCGAATTGTCATTCGATTGGGAGCAGGATGAGGCCCATTTGATCGACGGGGACGCGAATGAGAAAAGCCGCGGTGCCGCCGGTCCGCAGGGATAAACTGCACTCAGAACCCAAGCCGGTTGTCGGGATATCGCTGAAGCGTGGGAAGGAATCTCCGGAGTTTATCCCACTGCTGCGGCGAAAGATCTACGAACTCGAACCCATGTATTTTGCCGATTCTGCGGCGTACTCTGGCCCTTGCTTCGCCCCCGGCGATGGGGCTCACGTAAACGGCCTCTCCTAATTCCAGTTGGGCGCCAACCGCCGCTGAAAATCCCAGCACGCTCATTTCGATCGTCAGTCCGCGCACGACTTTGCCCCCACTCACACCAGGGGAAACAAGGGAAATCGGCAGACATAGCCGATAGCGGGGCTGCCGCCGGCGCTCGGGCAAGGCAGCCGTGGAGTTCGATGGCGCGCGTTCCCCGCCTGAGTGTGGTTGAGTTGCATGTTCGTGAACCTTCACTTTGAAAACACCGTCAGTTCGTTCTGTCGCCTACGCTTAGACTGGCCAGGTACCCGGTGCTTCCAAGGAGCGTGCCACGCGACAAGGAAGCAACCGGGCTTGAGGGATCGTCGGCCCGGCCTGTTATTCGGGTTTGACACTTGCATCGGCCGGAGCAGCGCCAGCCTTTATGGGGGGAGAGTGAAATTACCTTAATAATGCGTGCGCGGGAAACTGGGGCGCATGTGTTTTCGTCAGCACAGATTCGATAGCTGCCCCTAATTGTCGATCTCGGCGGGTCAAAGAATGAGCTTCCAGGGGTTCAGTCTGCCGCCCGCCCTTTAGTCTTTCCCGCACTCTACAGAATTGTAAAGCTGAACTTTTTCTCCGCCGATAACCCTTCTGACGAGGCTGCCTCTCGCTGCCATCAAGCCTCGTTCATTCCCTCATGCCCCACGGCTACTGCTATTTGTGGAATCCGGCGCTCGTTTGGCTGCATGTGATCTCCGACGCATTGATTACGCTCGCCTATTATTGCATTCCCCTCGCACTGATTTACCTGATCAAAAAGCGGCACGATCTGCCCTTTAACTGGATTTTCGGCATGTTCGGGCTGTTCATTCTGGGCTGCGGCACGACTCACCTGATGGAAATCTGGACTGTGTGGCACGCCTCGTACGTGACCTCCGGGATCGTCAAAGCCTTGACGGCGGGAGTTTCGATCGCGACCGCGATCGCGCTGATTCCTCTGGTCCCCAAGGCGATTGCGCTTCCCAGCCCGGAGCAGTTGCATGCGATCAATCGCGAGCTGCGGACGCAGATCGTCGAGCGCGAGCGCATGGAGCAACAACTCCGCGAGACGCTGCGTGCGCGTGAAAAAACGCTCACTGAGCTGGACGATCGCAAGTGCACCATCGAAGAACTGGAACTGGCGCGGGCCGCGCTGACGGAAAGCCGGGGGCGGTTGGACGCCATCATTCACTCGGCCATGGATGCCATTCTGACCATGGACGAGGATCAGCGCATTGTTTTGTTCAATGCGGCGGCAGAGAAAATGTTCCGCTGCGCCGCCATGGATGCCATCGGAGGGTCGATTGAGCGCTTCATCCCGAAACGCTTCCACGCTGCCCACGCTTGGCACGTCCGCAAGTTCGCCGAAACCGGAGTCACCAACCGCATTATGGGCCCGAGGCAGGCATTATGGGCGGTGCGTGCGGACGGCGAGGAATTCCAGATCGAAGCATCCATCTCGCAGACACAAGCTACGGGCAGGAAACTTTTCACGGTGATTCTACGCGATGTCTCCGAGCAGGCGCGGGTGCACCTGCGCAACCTGCGGCTGGCCGCGATCGTAGATTCCTCCGACGATGCGATTCTCAGCAAAGATCTGGCGGGCACGATTACGAGCTGGAATCGCGGCGCCGAGCAGCTGTTCGGCTATAGCGAAGCCGAAGTTGTGGGCAAGAACGTGCGCCTGCTTGTACCGGAACAGCGGCAGGCAGAAGAAGCACGGCTGCTGGAGGAGATCGCCGAGGGCCGGCACGTGACGCGCCACGAAACGACGCGCCGGTGCAAGGACGGCCGCGAGGTCCACGTTTCGTTGAGCTTGTCGCCCGTGAGTAATGAAGGCGGGAAGGTCATCGGCGCTGCCTCGATCGCGCACGATACCACCGCGCGCAAGCGCACCGAGGAACAACTTGCTGCCAAAGCCGACGAGCTCCTGCGCTCACAACACGAACTCTCTGCCCAGCAACGGATGCTCCAGTCGGTGCTCGACAGCATGACGGAGGGCTTGGTGGCGACCGATTCGGAGGGCAGGTTCTTGATATGGAACAGGGCGGCGACCAACATCGTCGGCATGGGAGCGGCAAACGTGCCCCCGGCCGGATGGTCGAAACATTACGGCGTGTTCATGGAAGACACGGTCACCCCCCTTCCCGACGAACTGAATCCCTCGGTGCGAGCGCTACGGGGCGAGTCCGGCGCCGCCGTGATGTTCTTGCGCAATGCCGAACTCGAACATGGGGCGTGGATCGAGGTGAGCGCCAGTCCTCTGCGGGATAAGGACGGAAAACTATGTGGCGGCGTAACCGCATTTCGCGATATTACTCGCCGCCTCCTCGATGAGCGCAAAATCCGCGAGCTCAACGAAGAATTGGAAGATCGTGTGGTCGAGCGCACTGCGCAACTGGAGGCTGCCAACAAGGAACTGGAAGCCTTCACTTACTCGGTTTCTCACGATCTGCGAGCGCCGTTGCGGCACATTGCGGGATTCTCGGGCATTCTACTGGAAGAATTTGCCGACAAAATGGACAAAGAGGCTCGGCGCTATCTGCAGCGCATTCAGGATGGCACGCACCACATGGGCGCTCTTGTTGACGATCTGCTGAAGCTGGCGCAGGTGGGCCGGCGCGAGCTGAAGTTGCAACCCACGCACCTCGACCTGATGGTGAAAGATGTGATTCGCGAGCTGGAGCCGGACATCGAAGCCCGCTTAGTGGAATGGAAACTGGGCGAGCTGCCACAGGTGGAAGGGGATGCGGGACTGTTGAAGCAGGTATTTGAAAACCTGCTATCGAACGCCCTGAAGTACACCCGGCCGCGGTCGCGGGCGATCATCGAGATCGGCCAGACATTTGTCGATGGCCAACTCACGATTTTTGTGCGCGATAACGGGGTGGGGTTCAGCATGAAATATGCCGATAGGTTATTCGGCGTATTTCAGCGCCTGCATCGCCAGGAAGATTTTGAGGGAACGGGCGTGGGGCTGGCGACCGTGCAGCGAATCGTTCAAAAACATGGCGGCAGGATTTGGGCAGAGGCAGAACTGGACAAAGGAGCAACTTTTTATTTGACACTGCGCATGGCGGGGAACGGGAGACAGGCAGCCGGAGCGGGAGCGGCATCATGAGCCAGAACGATGTGGACATTCTGCTGGTGGAAGACAATCAGGAAGATGCGGAGCTGACCGTACACGCGCTGCGGCGGGGCAATTTGGCGAACACCCTGCTGCACGTCCGCGATGGCGAAGAAGCGTTAGAGTTTTTGTTCTGCGCAGGCGCGTTTGTGCATCGCTCATTCGAGCATCCCCCGAAGCTGATCTTGCTGGACTTGAAACTACCCAAGGTCGACGGCACCGAGGTGCTGAAGCGCGTCAAGGGTGACGCGCGAACCTGCACGATCCCCGTGGTCATGATGACTTCGTCGCGCGAGGAGCGGGACCTGCTGCGCAGCTATAACCTGGGCGCCAACAGCTATATCCAGAAGCCGGTTGATTTTCAGCGTTTTCTGGAAACGGTAAAAACTGTAGGTCTTTACTGGCTTGTGATCAACCAGCCACCGGTGATCGCCGCACAGAAAGCCAGGGGGCAGGCCTCGTCATGAGCGGCGCTACGACCATGCCGGACCCCATGGCGGAAGCTTCGGCTGAATTTAAGACCAGGTTGCAGGTGTTGCTGGTCGAGGACAGCGCCTCCGACGCCGAGCTGGTGCTGCGGGCACTGAAGAAGAATGGATTCGAGGTTTCATCTGCGGTTGCGCAGACGGCCGAGGAGTTCCTGGCCATGGTCAAAAAGAATCCTCCCGACGTGGTGCTGGCTGACTACAACCTGGGACAGTGGCGCGGGCTGGAAGCCGTCGATCTCCTATGCCGGGAGGGTTTGGATATACCCGTGATCATGGTGACGGGAGCGCTGGGAGACACGCTGGCAGTGGAATGCATCCGGCAGGGGGCGACCGATTACGTGCTCAAAGATTCCCTGCCGCGGCTGCCGGAAGCGGTGCGTAGAGCGTTACGGGAAAAAAAAGAGCGCGACATGCGGCGGCAGGCGGAGCGGAACCTGTCGCGGAAAGTGAATGAACTGGCGCGGTCCAATGCTGAACTCGAGCAGTTCGCCTATGTCGCGTCGCACGATCTCCAGGAGCCGCTTCGCATGGTAGCAAATTATACGCAACTGTTCGCTGAACAATACCGCGGCAAGCTCGATGAGCAAGCGGAAAAATATATTCACTACGCCGTAGACGGCGCGACGCGCATGCAGGCCATGATTCAGGATCTGCTCGCCTTCAGCCGCGTTGGGCGGGCAGAAAGCGGATTCCAAGAGATCGATCTGAACGCCGCAGTGAAGCTGGCATTAGAAAATCTTCAGCCGGCGATAAAAGAGAGCGGAGCAGTGGTGAAATGCGATTCGCTGCCGATGCTAAAGGCACACCGGATTCAGATGGTGCAGCTGTTTCAGAACCTGATCGGCAATGCCATTAAGTTTCGCGGCAACCAGCCGCCGCTGATTCAAATTGGTGCCGAACAAAAAAATGGGGAGTGGATTTTTTCCGCGAAGGACAACGGCATTGGCATAGCGGTCGAGTACTCGGAGATCATTTTCGCCATTTTCCAGCGACTGCATACGCGAAGCGAATATCCGGGCAATGGGATTGGATTGGCGATTTGCAAGAAGATCATCGAACGCCACGGCGGGCGGATTTGGGTGGAGTCGAAAGAGGGCCAGGGCTCGACGTTTAAGTTCACCTTAGCGGCGGGGACGGAAGAATCGGCAAGAACGGCTGGCGCCGGGAATTGAAATGAACGCGACGCAATCGGCATTCGACATTCTGCTGGTGGATGACAATCCGGCGGATACGGACCTCACTTCGGAAGTGTTGTCGCGCCACGGGTGCCGCGGCGAAATTCATACCGTGCGCGACGGAGTGGAGGCGCTCGCGTTTTTGCGCGGGCAGGGCAAGTACGCAGGTGGACCTGCTCCGCAACTGGTGCTCTTGGATTTGAACATGCCCCGCAAAGATGGGCGCGCAGTCTTGGCGGAAGTCAAGTCGGACCCGGCGTTGCGGAAGATTCCTGTGATCGTATTTACAACCTCGCAGTCTCCGCGCGACATCACCCGCAGCTATGAGCTGGGCGCCAACTGCTATATCAACAAGCCGGGAACTTTGCCGGAGTTCGTGGCGGCGGTGACGGAATTCGGCAATTTCTGGTTTCGGAGAGCCTATCTTCCCCACTGCAACCACGAACCTCTATAAGGACTGCGAATGAGAAACGGTGACCAAGTGCTGTTAATTGAAGACAACCCCGGCGACGCCGATTTGACCCGCTTGCGGCTGGTCGAAGCTAATGCCGACATCCAGGTGAAGTGCGTCGACAGGCTTTCGGCAGCGCTACCGTGCCTGGAAGAAAAACCTGCGCTGATTCTGCTGGATTTGAATCTGCCTGACAGCCGCGGCGCGGCTACCTATCGCAGCATTCTGGATAACGCTCCGGGAATTCCGGTGGTGATTCTCTCCGGCCAGGATGATGAGGCCCTGGCCAGCAAAGCACTGCATCATGGAGCTCAGGATTATCTGGTAAAAGGCAGCTTCAACGCCAAGGATCTGGATCGCGCCATGCGCTACGCGATCGAGCGGCAGGCGCTTCTGCGCGCGGTCGAGATCAGCCAAAAGCAACAACTGGAGTTCAAGAATCAGTTTCTTTCTCATGTATCGCATGAGCTGCGCACGCCGCTTACCTGCATTCACCAGTATGTGACGCTGCTGCTGGATGGCTTGATCGGCCCAATATCCACAGAGCAGGGGGATCATCTTAAAACCGTGCTCAAGAGCGTGAACCAGTTGCACGCCATGATTCGCGATCTGTTGGAAGCCACGCGGGCCGAGAGCGGCAAGATTCGGGTTGAGCCGCGCTGTGTTTCGCTGCGCGAGTTGGTTCAACAGGCGGCGGCGATGCTAAAACCGACGGCCGAGGCGAAGAAAATCGGTCTCGAGATTGCCGTCGACCAGAGGGCGCCGCTGGTTCATGCCGATCCCGACCGCGCGCTCGAAGTACTGATTAATCTCCTGGACAACGCGATCAAGTTCACTCCTGAAACGGGGTCAGTAGTTGTGAAGGCTTTCATGGTGGAGACTGATCCGGACTGGGTTTACATCTCAGTCAGCGATACGGGTGTGGGGATCACTCCCGAGTCGAAGAATCTGATCTTCGAACGGCTGTTTCAGGATCCCAATGCTAGTGATTCCAGCCGAAACGGGTTGGGATTGGGCTTGTTTATCAGCCGGGAGATCGTCCGCCTGCACGGCGGGCGAATCTGGGTAACAAGTGAGCCGGGCAGCGGCAGCACGTTTACTTTCACCCTGCCGGTCTACTCGCTGGCCAAACTGCTCTCCCCAATTGCGATCTATGAGAATCGCATGCGGCCTTCGTTTGTTCTGGTGCGAGTTGATCTGACTCCGTTTTCGAACCCTGCGCTGGGAAACTGGAAAGAAACTTGGCAGCAGGCCTTGGAGATCGTGCGGCGCTGCGTGTATCTCGATAAAGATCTGGTACTGCCGCCAATGGGTAACGAACACACGTCAGAAACTTTCTTCATCGTGGCTGCCACGGACCTGCAACGCTCGGGAATCATGATGAAGCGCATTCGGGAGCAACTGGAGCGGGTTGACGCCAAGGCAAAGCACAGGCTCACCGTTTCAGCGCTCGCCATCGATCTTCCTTCCGAGCAGGCTGGCTCGTCGACCCAACTGCAGGTGCAGGGACTGGCCGCCCGTGTCACCGAACTGGTTATCGCTGGGGTGGAGCGAAGGCAAGTGGCGCGGCAGATCACCGACTGATTCGAAATCATAAACTTCAATGGATGGAGGTAAGGAGAACCCAAATGCTGAAACAGAAAATACTGATCGTCGATGACGATCCCGATTTGCTTCGAGCCTTGCGATTGCGGCTGCGGGCCAATAATTATGACGTCGCTACCGCCTCCGACGGGTATGCGGCGATTGCTTCAGCGCAGAGGGAAAAGCCGTCATTGATTATTCTCGATCTGGGCTTGCCGGTTGGCGACGGCTTCGTGGTCCTGGACCGGTTGCAAAACAGCGATGCCTTGTCGGGAATTCCGGTGATTGTGTTAAGTGCGCGCGATCCCCAGACCAACGAAGAGCGGGCGCTGAAGGCGGGCGCGGCAGCGTTCTTTCAGAAACCGGCGGATAATGATGAGTTGCTCAATGTTATTCGCGTCAGCCTGGGACCAGGAGGGTCGCAACGGGCGCCGTGGCCCTCGTAAGCGGAGTTACTGCCGCGGCGCATTACATTTGACGGTCGCTCGGCGATGGCGGTAGGAGCCTGATTGGGCCTCCATTTCTCGCGCGGAGAAATGGGCCGGTTTCCTTTTTTCTAGCAGCGATCTGTCGCGGGTCCTTGTTCCGGCCCTCGAACGCATCCGATGCCACCCCCTTCCCGGATTTAGGATCCCTCCGATCCTCCCCGCTGGATGACAGTTCGCTAACATCTTCCCCGCCAGTCACATACAATAATTCACACAAAGTTCCGCATAAACGTATCCGTCTTCCGCGATCGCATCTATAATTCTGGAAGTTGCTTTAGAGACGAGACTTACACGTTTCCGAGTGGGGAAGAGTCATGGCACCGAAGTTGCTCATTCATCGTGAGCCGGAGACAGATTTGCCGGTCGCCGGGGGGCGCCAGGGAGGTTTATGCCCGATTGGAAGCCCCGGGGGTTCACGCCCAAGAGCCATGAATCGCGAAACCCAGGTCCGATCCGTTGCGGTCGTGTTGTTCCTGCTGACCGTCGCGGCCGTGGTTTTTGCTGGCTTCAACTTTAATGCCGAGTGGAAATTCCAGGTTCCTAGCGATGGCGTCTGGTGGGTGGAGTCTGGCGGCCTTCTGACCGCCGACCGGGTGGAATCCAACGGCCCCGGGGCCAAGGGCGGCATCAAAGCTGGCGACCAGCTGGTAGGGATAAACGGACAAGAGATCCGCAGCATTTCCGGATTGGAGCGGCAGCTTTACCGCGACGGAGTATGGTCGAAGGCGGAATACTCGCTGGTTCGGCGCTCGGTGCCGCTCGAGTCCAGCGTGATCCTGGTTCCCGCGGAACGGTCTCTCAACAACTGGCTGCGGCTGATTGCACTGATTTACCTCGGCATTGGGCTTTATGTTCTGCTGCGGCGCTGGACCGCTCCCGGCTCCACGCATTTCTATATTTTTTGCCTGGTTTCGTTCGTAGCTTACTCGTTCAAGTACACCGGTAAGCTGAACGACTTCGACTGGATCATCTATTGGGGCAATATCGTCGCCGGTATTTTACAACCAGCCCTGTTTTTGCACTTCGCTCTTACTTTTCCCGAAAAGCGGCAGACCATCCGTAATCGTCCGCGGCTATTGACTCTGGTCTACGTGCCAGCGACGTTGCTGCTGACACTGCATGTGTTGGCCCTGCGTTGGCTTCAGGCGAGCGAGCGGCTGCGCTGGAACCTCGACCGCGTCGAGATGTCCTATGGCTCGATATTCTTTCTGGCGGCCGCGGTCATCCTGTGGGACAGCTATCGCCGGGCAAACACCACCATTCTGCGCCAGCAGTTGAAATGGGTGACACGCGGGACGATCCTGGCAATTGTTCCCTACACGCTGTTTTACGTGGTGCCGTACCTCCTGGGCTCGCTGCCTGGCGTGGGTATGAAAGTCTCGGCATTATCGCTCGCGATATTGCCCTTGACTTTTGGATACGCAATCTTCCGTTACCGCTTGATGGATGTGGATTTGATCTTCAAGCGCGGAGTGGTGTACACGCTGGCCGCAGCAATCGTCGTAGGTTTGTATTTCGGCCTGGTGACCAGCGTGGCGCTGTTGGTGCAGAATTGGCGGCCGAGTTCGGGACCGGTGGGCCTCATCCTGGCGGTCGTGGTCACGGCCTTGCTGTTCGATCCTGTTCGCAAGTGGATTCAAGACCGCGTCGACCAATACTTCTATCGTAGCGTCTACGACTACCGGCGGACTCTCCTCGAGTTCGGTCGCGAGTTGGGGTCGGAAACGAATCTGGACACTCTGCTTTCCACCCTCATCGACCGCTTGTCACGGACTCTTGCTGTTGATCGCATCGCTATTTTTCTAGCGGGTGAACCAGTGGGGAAGATCACTCTCGCCCAATCGTTCGGCCTCAATGTTCCCGAGAATATTGATCTCTCATTCTTGAGCGAACCCCGGCCCGAGCAAGCGGGTCATCTTTTCTTCGAGAACACGCACCAGGTGCCGCGCGAGACGCCTCAGGCGCAGCAGGCCATCGTGCGGCTGGATTTGAACTACTACATCCCCTGCCGCGCACAGCAGAAGACGATTGCTGTGCTTGGCCTTGGCAAGACGCGCCAGGGTGATTTTCTCTCGAGCGAGGACATGGAGCTGCTGGAAACGCTCGGTGGTTATTTGGGGATCGCGATTCAGAATGGCCAGCTCTATGCCTCGCTGCAAAAGAAAGCGGCCGAGTACGAACGACTGAAAGACTTCAACGAGAACATTGTCGAGTCGATCAACGTGGGGGTGATGGCGCTCGACATGCAAGACCGCATCGAGAGTTGGAACGCGCAGATGGAAGTGATGTACGCCATGCCGCGGTGGCAGACGCTCACGCAGCCACTGCAAACGATTTTTCCGCCCGAGTTTGTTGACGAGTTCAACCGCATGCGCGAGGAGCCAGGTATTCGCAACCTGTATAAATTCCGGTTGAAGACTCCGGCGAACGAAGTTCGCACTGTAAATGTTGCTCTCGCGCCCTTGGTCACACGCAAGTTTGAAGTGATCGGGCGGCTGCTGATCATGGATGACATCACACAGCGGGTGGATCTGGAGGCGCAGCTTTCGCAGGCCGACAAGCTTTCGTCGATCGGCTTACTCGCCGCGGGTGTAGCGCACGAGGTGAACACGCCACTGGCTGTGATTTCCTCCTATACGCAAATACTTGCCAAGCAACTGCAAGGAGATGCGCAAAAATCGGGGCTGCTGGAAAAAATCACGCGGCAAACCTTCCGCGCATCAGAGATAGTAAATAATCTGCTGAATTTCTCCCGCACCAGCGGCACAGAAATCGGCGATGTCGATGTGAATAAAGTGATTGCGGATACGCTGGCGCTACTGGAACATCAGTTCAAGGTTGCCAAGGTGCAAGTGGAGAGCTCGCCGGCGCAGGAGTTATCGCCCATCAAAGGGAACGCCGGAAGGCTGCAGCAGGTGTTTCTGAATTTGTTCTTAAACGCTAAAGACGCCATGCCCAATGGTGGAGCCCTGCGCGTTGCCACGATGAATGGCGAAAGTGTGAGTGTGAGCGTGTCTGATACCGGGTCGGGCATCGCACCGGAGCACGTCCAGCGCATTTACGATCCCTTCTTCACCACCAAGACTTCTCCGCGCGACGGGCAGTCGCGCGGCACTGGTCTGGGGCTTTCGGTTACTTACGGCATTATTCAGGAACATGCGGGCAAGATTCGTGTAGAGAGTCGTCCCGGCGAAGGAACGACTTTCATCCTGGATTTCCCTCTGAGCAGAAAGAGAGTCCATGCCTGAACTGAACGGTCCCGACATGTCTGATGCTGCTGTCATCTCGCGCAACCTTCTCAATGGCGCGCCGGCTGTAGGTGGAGCTGTGCTCATCATCGACGATGAAGCCGAAATTCGGGAGTCGCTGCAGACGTTGCTCGAACTGGAAGGCTTCGTTGTGGAGGCTGCGAGCAGCGGCGAAGCGGGCTTGCAGCGTATCGGCGAGCATCCATTCGATCTGGTGCTGCTAGATCTCGCCCTGCCCGGGCGCAACGGCATGGATGTTCTTGGCGACATTCGCGCTCACGAAACCAGGCTGCCGGTGATTATGATTACCGCCTACGGCACCGTCGAAAACGCGGTGCGGGCCATGCAATCGGGTGCGGCGAACTTTATTCAGAAACCCTGGGACAACGAAAAGCTTCTTGCCGACGTGCGCGCGGCCATCGGCTGGCGGCGCGCCGAAGAAGAAAATGTTCAACTGAAACGCGCCCTCAAGCAGCGCTACAACTTCGAGAATATCGTCGGAAAAAGCGAGGCGATGCTGAAGATTTTCGACCTCGTTGCGCAGGTTGCCAACAGCCGCTCGACGGTGCTCTTGCAAGGTGAGAGCGGAACAGGCAAAGAAGTCATCGCCAAGGCGCTGCATCTCAACTCGCCACGGCGGGACCGGCCGTTCGTTCCCGTCAATACCGGTTCCATGCCAACCGATCTGCTGGAATCCACTCTTTTTGGCCACGTGAAGGGGGCGTTTACCAGCGCCATCACTTCCAAAAAAGGGCTGTTCGAGATCGCCGACCGCGGAACGCTCTTTCTTGACGAGATTGCCACCATGGGGCTGGACACCCAGGCGAAGATTCTGCGTGTGCTGCAAGACCGCAAGTTCATGCATCTTGGCGGAGTGCAGGAAGTGCAGGTCGATGTGCGCATCATAGCGGCCACCAATGTGGACCTGCGCCAGTCCGTGCGGGAAGGGCGCTTTCGCGAAGATCTGTTCTACCGGCTGAATGTGATCACGATTGAGTTGCCCCCGTTGCGGCAACGCAGAGAAGACATCCCCTTACTGGTTGATTTCTTTCTCAAGAAATACGCCGAGGAAAACGACCGTCCGGCTCGGCGAGTTACGCCGGAGGCATTGCGGCCCTTGATGTCATACTCCTGGCCGGGAAATGTACGGGAACTGGAAAATGTAATCGAGCGCGCAGTAGTGCTCTCCTCTGGTTCAGAGATCGGAATCGATTTATTGCCCGACAATATCTTGGGACGGGGTTCGATTTATTCATTGCACGATCCCCCGGCGAATGCCTCTCTTTTTCAGATCGTGGAAGATTTTGAGCATCGCATCATCACCGACATGCTGGAAAAGTGCAGCTGGAACCAGACGGAGGCCGCTGAGCATTTCAAGGTTCCGCTGTCCACGCTGAACCAGAAGATCCGGCGGCTGAATATAGAAATCAGGAAGAAGCGCGGAGCATAGCGCTAGTAGCGGGGCTCCTGCTTGCCTTTTCTTCAAAGGCACAGGACCACAGGTATTCGCTTCATTATCCTCAATAACGGCATATTCACTCCAGTATCTCTGCTATAGTTTCGGGAAAGCGCGCTTTTCCTTTGTGCGCTCTTCTGAACTGAATGGAACTGATTTCTCCCACATACATCGCCAAGGAAAAAGTCCAATCAGTTCAGGATTTCGTTCTTTTTTCCTTTCAGGCGATCGCCAACCTGTTCCGTAAACCGTTCTACCTCGCCGACATGGTGCAACAAGCGGATTTCATCGGCGTGGGTTCACTGCCCATTGTGGTGCTTACCGGCTTTTTCACCGGCGCTGTGCTGGCGCTGAATACCGCAAACACCCTGGAGCGCTTCGGATCGATTACGCTTGTGGGCCAGCTAGTGTCGATCTCTATGGTGCGTGAGCTGGGGCCGGTGTTGACGAGTCTGATGATGGCGGGGCGAAACTCTTCGGGGATGGCGAGCGAGTTGGGGTCGATGATTGTTACCGAACAAATCGACGCTATGCGGGCGCTGGGGACCGACCCGATGAAAAAGCTGGTCACACCCCGCGTAGCGGCGTCGGTGTTCATGCTTTTTTTTCTCACCATTATTTCCGATCTGGTCGGCCTGGCCGGTGGCTTGTTGATCGCTAAGCTTTTGCTTCGCCTTGATGCACGCCAATACTGGTCCAACGCCTGGCAGACGCTCGTGTTTCAGGACCTATTCATGGGCCTGTTAAAGCCAGTGCTGTTCGGCTTTATCATAGCGACGATAGGCTGTTTTTATGGCATGACCGCCCGCGGAGGCACCCAAGGCGTAGGGCGGGCGACCACCCAGGCCGTCGTAGCAGCTTCCGTTCTTATCCTGGCCACGGATTTGCTGGTTACGCGATTGCTGATGGCCACGCTTACCTACCGTTGACCATGTCTGCGCCGACCCTCCCACTCGATGCCACTCAGTTGACCGCTGACCAGCAGTCTGCGCCCGCTATCGTCTTCGAAGACGTAGCCCTTGCGTTCGGAAGCAACGAAGTGCTGCGAGGAGTTTCTTTTCATCTCGGTCGAGGCGAAACGAAGGCGCTGTTTGGAGTCGCGGGATCTGGAAAGAGTTTGATTCTGAAACTGGTGTTGGGACTGATCCGGCCGGATTCAGGGCGCATTGTAGTGCTGGGGCAGGAAGTAACCTCGATGCGCGAGGAGGAGTTGTTCGCCCTGCGCGAGCGCATCGGCATGATTTTTCAGGAAAGCGCATTATTCGATTCGCAAACAGTCGCCGAAAACGTAGCGTACCGGCTCATGGAGCAACATGGAATTTATGATCAGGAAATCGATCTTAAGGTGCGCGAGGCGCTGCGCTTTGTCGAATTGGAAAACACTCTTGATCTCTATCCCTCCGAGCTGTCGGGAGGAATGCGTCGTCGGGTAGCGATTGCGCGCGCCATTATCACCCAGCCCGAGCTGCTACTTTACGATTCGCCGACCGGCGGACTCGATCCCGTGACCTCGAACACGATCATCGAGCTGATCGTAAAGCAGCGCGATGTCTATAAGACCAGTGCTCTATTGGTGACGCACCGTTTACAGGATGCGTTCACCATGGCCACGCATCAGTTCGACAGGAAGTTGAACCATATGGCGCCGCTGCCTCCCGGGCAAGCTTGCGACGTGCCCATGAGCTTTCTCGTTCTGCGTGATGGAAAAGTCATTTTCGATGGGGACCTGCAGGAGCTGGCAGGGACAAAGGATGAATACATCCGCGAATATATTTCCTGATATTCCGTAATCTCCCAGGTTTCGCGGCCTGTTCATCTCTCCGCATACTTCGCAAACATCGTTTCCGGATCAATCGCAATGAAGACGCCGCGGCTGCGGGCCAGTACCTCACCTTTTTCGTCGAGGATTTGCGCCGCGTTGATGTGCTTGCCGCCGCGCACTTCGATTTCGCGGCCTTCAACGCACAGCGCCTTGTGCAGCGGCACCGGTCTAAGGTACTCGACCGTCATTTCTCGAGTCAGCGCGACGACATGATGCAGCTTGTTTACCTTGCCCATGGCGTCGTCGAGGATACAGGCAATGATGCCGCCGTGGCAGTGGCCCGGCGGTCCGGTGTATCGCTTGCCCAGGCGAAAGTGGCAGACGAAGGTTTGCCTCTCTTCCTCGAGCGCGAACTTGAGCTTCATGCCTTCGGGGTTGTTCCGTCCGCAGACGAAGCAGTAGTTCTTTTGCATTTTGTGGTAGCGGGTTTCGTGGCCGTCAATCTTGCGCGACATGGAGGGATTGTAACGTGCCGCTTCTGTAGAAATGAGCCCGTAGAATAAAAAACCGCTTCTCGGAAATTGATGAGAAGCGGGGCACCCAGGTCGTTTGATTTTCAATCCCTGGTCCTGTTCTTACTTCTTTGGCCTTGATTCGGGAGGCACCATCCCGGCCACGCGATAATAGACCGCGAGCTGGCCATAGTGCTCGCCCGAGTGTTCGATAAATCCGTAGGCTAGATCGGAGATGCGCGCCTGCTGGTGTTCGAAAGGGTCGACGACCAGTTCGCTCATTCCTTTATCGCCTTTGGCTTTGATGGCATCGGCGCCATCGGCAAACGCTTTCTTCACATAGGCGGCGATTTCAGCTTTGGACTTGAATTCCGAGCGTTTGGGATTTTCTTCTTTCGGCAGCGGCTTGCCCAGTGCCAGGTCCGTGAAGAAATAATTCACGCCGGCGGCGTGGATCAGTTGCTCGGCGAATGTTCGCTCCGCGGGATTGGGTTTGAAATCGTACTTGTCTTCTGGAAAATCTTCGGCCATGGCGGTGAGCTTGCGGCCGATATCATTCCACTGCTCCAGTACGGCCTGCGACGGACTGTCCGCCGGCTTCACGGCGGTTTCTTTTCTCATCGCGTCCTGCGTGCGCACCGGCAAAGCGACTGCGAGCAGAGCAAGAAACACGGCTGCACCAAACAGAGATTTCATAGGAAACTCCTCCGTTATTTGTCTCGAGAGCGGTCGTAATCTTAGACAAAGTGCGAGCCAATGTTCAAGCGGAGCATCGTCGAAAAAACCGGTGCAACCGTCCATTTTCCCCCTCAGGCACACCCAATTCCCCTGGACATGGCAGCATGAAACGGTTCAGCACTTGTTGGCTGAGTTTAAAGAGAGCCGGCGATGGGCAATATTTCCAGCGTTTCCACGACCGCATTCGCCGGTAACAAGATCGCGCCCATAACTGCCTCTGCGACGGCCGCCGGCGACATCATCTTTTTTCGCGGGGCCTGCGGCCACAGTGTATTCCAGATTGCAGTATCGGTCGCACCAGGTAAGAGGCCGATCACGCGAATCCCCAGAGGGCGCAATTCTTCACGCAGCGTATTCGTGAATCCAAGGGCGCCATGTTTGGAGGCGTTATAGGCAGCTGATCCAGCAAAGACGCGATTAGCCGCCGTCGAAAGGTTATTCACAATTGTCCCTCCGCGCTTCATGAGGGCAAGCGCGGCCTGCGTGACGAGGAACATCCCGGTTAGATTAGTCTCGATTATGTCTTGCCATACTGGCACGGGCAGCTTGTTAACAGGAAGATGAGGCTGGCCGATGCCGGCATTGTTGACAAGGATGTCAAGCCTCTTGAAGTACCGCCGCACAAAACGAAACAGATCGTCAACCGATTGCGGGTCACGAATGTCGCAAGGCTGTGCGAGGAGGCGAATCTGAGCAGAAGCCAGTTCCCTGCCGACTCGTCGCAATACTGACTCGTCACGGCCTGCCACAACCAGATTACAACCTTGGAGAGCCAAGGCGCGCGCAATGGCGAGTCCTATTCCGCGTGTAGCCCCCGTGACGAGGGCGGTTTGGCCGCGTAGAGCTCCAGCTGATCGTTTCGCAGTTAGTTTCGGCAAGAATGGCTCTTACATGCATTCCATTGGGTATTACATTCCATTCGGGCGCTGGCGAATCAGAGACAGAAATTCCTGCCGGGTCTCTTCTTCGCTGCGGAATGAACCGAGCATTGACGACGTCACAGCGGCCGAATGCTGCTTTTCCACGCCACGCATCATCATGCACAAATGCCGAGCTTCGATCACCACACCCACGCCTTGGGGCTCGATTACCTTCTGGATCGTCTCTGCGATCTGTGTTGTCAAACGCTCCTGAATCTGCAAACGCCGGGAAAACAGTTCCACCAGACGGGGAACCTTACTCAACCCGATCACTTTTCCATTCGGGATATAGGCCACATGCACCTTGCCAAAGAAGGGCAGCAGGTGGTGTTCGCACAAGCTGAACATTTCGATGTCTTTGACGATCACCATCTCGTCGTAAGACACGGTAAACAACGCGCCCTTAAGCAAGGCTTCGGAATCTTCCGTGTAACCGCGGGTCAGGAATTGCAGAGACTTGCGAACCCGCTCCGGGGTAAGCATGAGCCCTTCACGCTGCGGATCTTCACCCAGTCGCACCAGCATCTCGCGCACCAGATCTTCAAAACTGGCGCTGGTTAGCGAAAGTGGTTCTTTCATCTGTTCAATTGGCATTTGTTTCATAGTCTTGCTTTTCAGAACCTCTAACGTTGCGGCTCCGCCGCTCCGGCATACTCGAACGAATTCATCATGGTCTCTTCCAGCCGCACCTTGTCCAGATGCGCCAGACCGAAGCCGCGCTTCACTATTTCGTAGATCCGCATGCAGAGATTTTCGGTAGTTGGAACATGATGAGCAAAATCTCGCAGGCAGTTAAGGTTTTCATGATCGTACCGAGTCAGGACTTCTTTTTCGATGAAGGCATCCAGATCGGCAAGGTTGCATACCATGCCCGTCTTCTCATCGACCCGGCCGCTGACGGTTACCTCGAGAACATAATTGTGCCCATGGCCGAAGGGATTATTGCACTTACCGTAAGTGTCGCGGTTCTCGGCGTCAGACATCCCATCGCTATGCAAGCGATGCGAAGCCGAGAACAAATAACGGCGCGAGAGATGAGCCTTCATTCCCTTTGCCTTACCTGTACTTCACGCCTCTCCATAAACATCCACAAACAGATCGGCTGTCTCGTAGACCCTGACACGGTGCAATTGAGCACGTTGCAGTTTGCTCGCCAGCCTCTGCCAGATGGCAATGGCAATGTTTTCGGTCGTCGGAATGGTATGTAGAAACTCAGGTACTTCTTTGTTCAGGAAGCGATGGTCCATGGCATCGAGTACTTCCCGCTGCATGATTTCTTTGAGTTGCTTGAGATCAACAACAAAGCCGGAACGCGCATCGACCTCGCCTTTTACCGTAACTTCGAGGGTGTAGTTGTGTCCATGTCCGTTGGGATTATTGCACTTGCCGAACATGCGGCGATTCTCCTCCGGAGAGAGTTCCGGATTGTGGTAATAGTGAGATGCTGCGAATTCCGCTTTGCGCGTGAGATAGACCATGAGGGAGTTAAAGCGCACCTAATATATTATCCAACCGCAGGAAGGCGCGCAGGCGAACGGAGGCCGCTGGCAAGCTCTACTTCTCGCAGAAATGATTCCACAACTCGCGGCGCGTCGAAGTTGCAAACTCGGCGTAATCCCTCATCAGCCAGGCTCTGTCGCAACGCAGGGTCATCATAGAGACGTTGAATCGCATCAGCCAATGCCTCTTCGTTCTCCGGTTCCACCAGAACGCCGTGCTCCACCACTTCTGGCACGGATGCGGAGCGAGCAGCAACGATCGGTTTGTTACTCGCCATCGCCTCCAGGAACACAATGCCAAAGCTCTCTTGCACGCTGGGCAGGCAGAAGACATCGCAGTAGTTGTATTCCCGGGCGAGTTCGTCGCTGGTAAGATCGCCCAGCCAGCGCACGATTCCTTCTAATTTCAAACTGTGCCAAATTGACCTGAGACGCGAGGCTTCTGGTCCATCCCCAACCAGTCGCACTTCTATTCCGGGAATTCGAGACCGCAATCGGTTTGCCGCGCCAAGTAGGATGTGCAACCGTTTTCTTGGATAAAAGCGGCACACCGTCAGAACTACGAATCCGTTCTTCGCGGGCGGCGTTGGATTGCGTCGAAGCGAATGCTGCCATTCAGAAAGATCGATCCCTTCGGGGATGACAACCGGTTCATGATTGATTCCGTAGAGCTCCTGCATACGCTGGGCGCTGTAGTTACTTGGCGCAATTACTAGGTCCGCGCGTTGCACGTGGATCTTTTCGCAGCGAGCCTGTAGTCGCATTGTCGCTCGAGTGAGCCCGCGCTCAAACCGCATCTCGTCGGCGACCACACCCTTGATCGACGCTACGTGGAAACTTCGCCAGGCACCCGCGACGGTGTATCCGTCCATGTCGAAGCCGACGGTTATTGCGTCACTATCTGCCGTACGTAGACGAAGCCTCTGATTAAAAATCAGCCGTTCGATCGTGTAGATGGGAAATTTGATTGCGGGTTTCACCAACTCGATCTCCGCCCCGCGTTTCTTGAGAAATTTCGCCAACGTTGCGATCCCGGCGAAAGTGCCGCTGCCACGAACGAAATCGAGCGGAGTCGAGGTGAGAAAACGAAAGCGCATCGGGGAATCGACGTGTCTGGGGCGCTGCATCGTAAGACCGTTTCCAGCCGCCGACGCATCCGCTATTATAGCTATGTGCCGCACCGACCTTCTTTCTCGCGAATCATTCCCTTTCCTCTGCTTTTCCTGTTCTTCAGCGGTTGCTACAGTAGTTCCCATCCCTCGCGGGTCGGTTCTCCCGCTCCCGACTTTACAGTGCAAGATTCCGACCATAAAGTCACACTCAGCCACTTCAAGGGACAAGTGGTCGTGTTGAATTTCTGGGCTACGTGGTGTCCGCCTTGCATCGAAGAGATGCCTTCACTCGTGCAGATGCAGCAGCGCATGAAGTCCAAGGGTGTCACCGTGGTGGCGGTGAGCATCGACGTTGACCAGGGCGCATACGAGACATTCCTCAAAGAGCACGGCATTAATCTTTTGACCGTGCGTGACCCCGAGCAGAGGGCTTCTGCGCTATACGGCACTTTCAAGTGGCCGGAAACCTACGTGATCGATCGCAGCGGCATCGTGCGCCGCAAGTTTATTGGCGCGGTAGATTGGACCGAGCCGGATCTAATCGACTACTTAGGAAAGCTGTAAGGGCGAATGTCAGCCGACCGTCAGCCAGTGGTAATCGTTGATTGAGTTCCGCGGTCCGAGTTCTCAATCAATCATCAGAAATCGTGAGTCAACTAATCTGGGGTTGCTGTGCGTAAGATCATCGTTTATATCGCGACCAGCGCCGACGGCTACATCGCGCGCCCGGATGGAGATTTCTCCTGGCTCAACGACCCACGCTACAAGAACAACTACGGTTTCGAGGAGTTCGTAAACTCGATCGACACGGTTCTGTGGGGAAGAAAGACATACGAGATCGGATTGAAGTTTGGGGGAAAGAACCTCGGGATGGGCCCGAACGTAAGGAATTACGTATTTTCACGAACCCTGCCCGATAAGTCGGCTGGAACTATAGAATTTGTCAAAGAATCCGTAAAGGAATTTGCCACTCGCCTTCGCGCCCAGGCCGGAAAAGATATTTGGATGATGGGCGGTGCCGCAATCATCGCTGCATTCCTCGATGCCGGTGAGATCGACGGGTTCAGCATTCACGTGATTCCGATTTTCATCGGCGAAGGCATTCCTCTGGTGCAGCCGCGACATCGGTCGATTCCACTTCGGCTACTTTCGACCAAGGCGTTCGAGGATGGCGTCGTGCACCTGAGTTATGCGGTGGAAAGATAAGAAACTACAGCTTCAGGTTCCTCAGCCGAAGCGCATTCAAAATCACCGACACCGAACTGAAGCTCATTGCAGCGGCCGCAAAAATTGGGCTGAGCAATAACCCTAAAAATGGATAGAGCACACCGGCTGCGATCGGCACGCCGATCGCGTTATAGATAAACGCGAAAAATAGATTCTGCCGGATGTTGCGCATGGTAGCCTGGCTCAGCTTGCGCGCCTGCAGAATCCCGCTCAGGTCGCCCTTCAGCAGCGTGATGCCACCACTTTCCATGGCAACGTCGGTGCCGGTGCCCATGGCAATGCCGACATGGGCCTGCGCCAATGCAGG
>JASHQM010000153.1 GCA_030039165.1 Candidatus Sulfotelmatobacter sp.
GAGATCGTTCGCAAAATCGACGGCCTCTCGGCGCTGATGATTCAGCCCAGCCATGTGCCGGATTCGGTGACGTTTTTCTGCGTGGAGCGCGGAGCTATCCTTGGCCCGGTGCAGTTTTCGATCACGCCGCCTGAGCAAACGAAGTCGCAGTCGATGGAATCGCGGGTGCAGGCAGTGTTGCAGTCGTTTGCCCCGGCGAAAGCGCGGAGCGCCCTCGAGACTATGGAACATCTGGCACTACTCAAGCGTTGGTATTATCGCGGCCGCCGGATTGGCGAAATTTTTCTGTCCGATGACAAAGGCGCGCTTCCAATGCGTCGCATCGTGCGTGGAATTGGCCGGGTGCTTCGAGGCGAGAGGCCGGAAAGTGACCTGCTCGATCAACAAAAAGTTCGCGAGGGAATTATGGAATTCCCGCGGGGAAGCCAATCGCGAGAAGATGCCGCACAGGAAAGGAAGCCGCAGTGAAGAAATCTGCCCCAAAAGCCGCCCCCGCAACCGGAAACCGTCACGACAAACAACTGCGCGAGCATTTGGTTTATCTACTCGCGGGCGGCGGCGCCCACGCGAAATTCGACGATATCATCAAAGATATGCCCGAAAACCTGCGTGGCGTAAAGCCCAACGGACTTCCTCATACCGCGTGGATGCTGCTCGAACATCTACGCTTGGCCCAGTGGGACATTCTCGAGTTCAGCCGAAATCCGAAATACAAGGCGCGCGAGTGGCCGAGGGACTATTGGCCGACAACTGAAGCTCCGCACACGCTGACCGCCTGGAACAAAAGTGTTCAGGAATTCCGCAAAGATCTGAAGACGATGCAGGACCTGGTCTCCGATCCGAAGACCGATTTATATGCGCGCATTCCCTGGGGCGATGGGCAGACGATTTTGCGCGAGGCGCTGCTGCTGGCTGATCACAACGCGTATCACCTGGGGCAATTAGTCGATTTGCGGCGGTTGCTGGGGGCGTGGAAAGGTTAACGACAGAGTTCCAGTTTGAGCCCAGCGCGGGGCGCAGGGGCTAAAGCCCAATATTTGTTGCCGCTTTCCACGGTTGAATTAAGTTTCGGTAAAAGACTTTGGCGGCGAGGTTTGCGAAAGAACCGATGTCACGCTCCCGATGTCATTCCGACGCCGGCGCTCTTGCACCTTTCCCGGGGAAGACCCCGGAAGCAGTAACCCCATCCTTCACAACCGGTACGCCGTTTACAAGCACATAAGAAATTCCAGCGGAGAACTGGAGCGGGTCTTCGAAAGTCGCCTTATCAATTACGGTATCGGGGTTGAAGATGGTAATGTCGGCGTCGGCCCCCACGCGAATGCGGCCTTTACTTTGGAAAACCGGCGCACGCTTCTCGAGACGCTGGGCGGGCATTAGCGTCATCTTTCGCAGCGCGGTCATCAGGTCCAGAACTTTTTCTTCGCGCACGTAACGGCCAAGCACCCGGCAGAACGTGCCCTGTCCACGGGGATGGACCTTCGGGCCTGTAATGACGCTGCCGTCACTCGCGACCATCACGATAGGATTTGCCAGCGCTTCACGAACGGCGCTTTCAGGAATAGAGAAAATGACGACCAGCCCGCCCTGCTTGCGATATTTTTCGAAAGATTCCGCAGTAAGCCGCTCGCCAGTTTGCGCCCATTGAAGATCCTTATAAGTAATCCCTTCCGCTTCCTGCCAGCCGGGATCGAAAACGGCGGACTCAATTGCCGTGCTGGCCGCGGGATAGGGATAGGCTTCGGTGGTGACATCGAGGCCCTGCTCGCGAGCGCCTTCGACCATAGCGATCAGCCTTGGCGTATCTTTCAGTCCCATGCTCGTAATGTGCACTACGTGCAGAGGAGCTCCGGTGGAAGCGGCTGCTGCGATTACTTCCTCAATCGCGGCCAGCCCGGAAGTGGGCTCTTTCATCCCGGCATACCGCAGATGTACATGGACTGACGCGTGGTACGCGGCAGCAACTTTAAATACTTCGACAATCTCCGCATGAGAAGCGCCGGCCGTGTAGTTGATTCCCATGCCGACGGCGAGAGCGCCGCGTTGCAATCCTTTCTCGATAGCAGCGCGAATCTGTTCGACTTCTTCCGGGGACGCTGCACGGTGCGCGGCGTCTCCATGGGGGAGAAACTTGCCGGGATCGTGCATAACCGCCATGCGAACTGGTATGTGCCCGACGCTGGCGCCGTAGTTGATCAGCGCCTTACCTTCCCGTTGCGCATACCAACTATCGATATCGGCTACGCCGACCTCGAGTTCGAGGGAAGTAGTAACTCCATCATGAGCCTGGAATTCGTAATTTCGCGGCTCCTGGCCGTGTTCGTGAAGATCAATAAAACCCGGGGCGACGACCAAGCCACGGGCGTCAATGGTCTGCTTACCGTCGAGAGGTTTGTCCGTGATCTCGACAATCTTCCCGTCACGAATGCCCACGTTCCGGATGGCATCCAATCCAGATTCCGGATCCATGACTCGGCCGCCGCTGATCGCAATGTCGAGCATGTTGGCATCCGCGTGGGCAATCGGAAAATCACGTCTGGAGGCCGCGAAATGGATCAAGAGCAAGAGCGACGCGAACAGAAGAGACCAAGAACGCTTACTAAGAGTGGCGTCCGGCAACATTGCGTTAGTTTCTCAGCCACTGCGATCCGTGTCAAAGTGCATTTTACGCCAGATGCAAAGGCCTGCCCTGACGCGGACTTCTACAAGCGCGCTTTTACGAAGCGCACGCGCCTCCAAAAAATGAGCCGGCCCTTCCGGGCCGGCTCAACTCACTAACGACGAATCCCGCGTCACTCTGCAACGGTAATCGTGACAGGGATCTCGTTTTCGGTTGAACCCGAGGTCCCGATCAACTCGATCGTGGTTGTTCCCGTAGGCGCCCTGCGAGACGCGCTCCAGGTAATGGTTGCGGTAGCACTGCCATTCTTCGGCACCTTTACGGGGTTGGACGAAGCGGTCGCCGAAACGTCGGTCGGGAATTCATTCACGCTCAACGTAACCGACCCGCTGAATCCACCCACGCTGGTGATGGTGAGAGTGGTGGACTTGGTCCCGCCTTCATCGATGGTGAATGACGAAGGTGACAGCGACATGGTGAAGTTCGGCGAAGACGATGACGCTTGCACCGTCAGCGAGATCGTCGCAGTATGCGATGTTGATCCGGAAGTTCCCGTGATCGTCACCGTCGCAGTTCCCACGGTCGCACTCGAAGAAGCAGTTAGCGTCAAGGTTGAGGTTGCGCTGCCATTCGCCGGCGGAGTGACCGGGTTGGTTGAGAACGACGCCGTCACACCACTGGGCAAGCCGCTGGCGCTAAGCGTAGTCGCCGAATCGAAGCCGCCGGTGCTGGTAACGGTGATCGTGCTCGTTCCGCTGCTTCCCTGAGTGACCGTCAGCGATGTCGGCGATGCTGAAACGCTGAAGGCCGGTGATGTAGTTGAGTTCACCGTCAGCGAAACAGTTGTAGTTGCACTCAGGCTGCCGGAAGTACCTGTGATGGTTACCGTCGCAGCCCCGGTGGTTGCCGTGCTGCTCGCGGTCAGTGTCAGAGTGCTGGTTGAAGTTGTCGGATTGGTGCTGAACGATGCCGTCACACCGCTCGGCAGACCCGAAGCGGCCAGCGTTACGCTCCCAGTGAACCCTCCGACATCAGTTACCGTGATCGTGCTCGTCCCGCTGCTTCCTTGAGTGATCGTCAAGCTGCTCGGCGAAACCGAAAGAGTAAAGCTTGGCGAGGTCGACGACGGGGCCAGCAGGTTGATCATTCCAGTGGTATTCGGGCTACCCCATCCGGTGCACAGATCGAAGCCCGTTGCTGCCGAATACTTGCCGCAGCTTCCGCTGGTGATGTCGTGCAGGTACGTGCTATAGCTGGACCCTTCCGCAGCCGGGTACATGGTGGGATTAATGTAGCCGATCGTTTCGTCGTTGGTCGCCGCCTGTTGATTGGCCAGAGCCGTGTAGCCCGCCCACATGGGCGCGGCAAAACTGGTTCCGCCGTATTCGTTTGCCGTACAGGTGGTTTGGTCGGCGCAGACGTAGTAGGTGAAGTTTGCGTTGCCCGACACGTCGGGGCCATTCCGCAGAGTCTTTGAACAACCGGAGCAGCTATCGGCGCTCGTTTGCCAGGAGGGGATTGCAATATCGTCCGGGGAAACGCCGCCCCCACTGTCTACCCACGCGGTTTCCGATGCCCATGGCCCAGCCGCGCCGGAGGTTGTCAGGTCCGTGCCGCCGACCGAGACGATATTGGCGTCATCCGCCGGCCACGCCTCATTCGACGAAGACCATGCCTGATCATCGCCGGATGCGGCAAAGAAGTTCTGGCCCTGTGAGGCCATCTGCTCAAAGTATGGATCGAGGGTGCTGGGGTCAGCCGGTGTCCATCCCCACGAGCAACTAATCTGCATGGACAAAGGAGCATCCGTGTCGGTAACCATGGCGCTGATACACGCGGTATCACTGATGCTTCCCGATCCGTTCGCCAGCACGTCGCCGCAGACGTACATGTAAAGCATCTTGGCGCCAGGAGCCATGCCCATGAACTGGGTCATGTCGAGAGTCTGCTCGGTGTCGTCGCATGCGCTACTGCCGCTATCGACGCAACTCGTGCCGAACCCGCCAGTAGAAATAAGCGTGGGAGTGAAAGGCTCGGTTTGCCCAACGTTTTTGTAATAGGTGGAAAGGTCAGACAAATCGGTGCCCGCAAATTCAAAGAGAGCCAGGTTCTGGCCGGAGCCGGTGAGCGCCGTTCCGCCATAGTAAGCCGCACGCATGTCGCTGCCCAGGAACGAAGCGTCAGGGCCGGACCCGGTGGTGGCATGAGAGACGACCTTGTTTGGATCGATTCCGTGCGTCCGCGCATAGTCGCTTTTCTTGACATACAGCGGATGCGGTCGGGAATCATTATCCAAACCAGTAATGTGCCAGAGCTGGAAGGGCAGATCCACCGTGGGTTCGCGATCGACAGCAAAGAATTCGCGGTCCTCCGTGAGATCCCGATAGACCCCGAGGTTCACGTGGAAGGCTCTCTCGATGTTGGCCACGGTGCCGCTAAGCCACAGGTCTCTGCTGTCGCGGGTTCCTCCGACAACTTCAAAGCCGCTGGCTTTGGCGAAAGCAACCAGAGCATCCCAATCTTCCTGGCTGGGGCCGAACCTCGCGGTAAATTCCTGCGGTTTAAGGAACTGATGGAAGGATGGCCTGGAGGGATCGTAGAGTTCTTTCAGAAAACTTTGCAACCCGGCGCGGTCGCGCAGCGGCAGAACCATGTCGAAGCGGAGGGTTTGGTTTGCGGGGAGGTGCCCGATTAACTGCGCCTGCCCGTTCCGGACCTCATCGCGGACGTGACGTGTGAGAAGCTGCGATTGTGCGTGGCAAAGGAGGTTAAAGGCTAGAGCGAAGACGAAAATCCTGGGTAAAAGAGTACTGAATCTTCGAACCATGTGATCTCCTTACGGTTATCCGATTTGTATTTCAAGACAATTGGCGGATGGCCAGTTCCACCGAAAACCTCCGAATGCTAACGCAATTTATGGGCGCCTTTCCAATTTTTTTTCTGGCTGTTACGAAAATGGGAATCTACGACGCTCCCTGAGAAGAAAGTATGAAGTCGAACAGCCTGCACGAAACTCCCGATCTCTTAGTCTGACCCCGAGCAAATGTTCTGGGCTGCCATTGCTTTTGGCCGGCGTTTCCGGAATATTGGTCTCACTGCCTCGCGCCAGCGCTCGTCGATTCCCACAAACTCCCATTCGATTTCAGGCGAGATATAGCGCAACAACAGGTCAGTCGATGGATGAATGTGAAACGCGGGTGCGACCAGAAACAGCAGCGGCTTTTCGCTGGACAATGCGCATCCAGGGAAATATCCGAAGCGCGAGAATTCTCCCCTCGTGTGGTGCCAGTCAACACGCGCCCAGTAATCGAGCCCTTGGAGGGGCAAATGAATATCCTCATCGGCCTTCAATTCGACCACCGCGAGCCGACGTGAATGCGTCGTCGTCAAGATGTCGATCATGGCGCGATCCGATGCCGAAAAAGCTGGCACTTGCGAGTAGCGGCAAGACGAATCTAATCGCTCATCGATAACGCCGGCATCGCAAACCATCATCGATTCCAGCCATCGCTCCGGATGCATTCGCCACAGCACGTGCTGATGCGGGCCGTACGGATGGCGTACCTCGCGCAGGCTTTCAGCCAGCACGGTGAGTTGGTCTTCATTACCGCGGTCGAGCATTTTTTCTTCCCCGCCAATGCCAAATAGGATTTCTTCAGTAGCCACAAACGATCCTGGCAAGCACCCCAGGCGTGCGCAGGCAAATTCCAGTCCGCGCCAGCGAAATGCGACTTCTGCCTGTGACAGCACGGCAACTTCGCAGTTCGGCAGGATGGCCTTAATCCGGGCGATCGATTCCTTGAAACGCTCGCACGCTGCGGCCTCGTCACATGCATGAACCAGGCGCGTGGCAACATTGCCGCGATCGGAAAAATCGATTTCCACCAACGCGTCATCCCTTTCGTTCAGTTCGTACAGGGCCCATTTGGCAGCGTCGCGATTCAAGTGGGCCATCCGTTCGCGTACTAGCGCAGACTTTCCTGCGGGCACAAACAGCTTTAGTCCCTCTACCAGGATGTTTCGTGTCTGTTGTTGGCGGCAGACGTCGAGCCACAAGATTCCAAAGGTGAGCGCGGCATCGACGGAGGATTGAGTTTCTTGCGCATTCACTCCCAGCACGGCAAACGCGGTGCGTCCTTGCCGTATTAACCCTCGCGCATAGATTGGGCCGAAGGATTTTTCCAGGTCGATGCGACTGGTGAGGCGGACCACTTCGAACTCTGGAAATTGACGATCGAGGGTTCGCCGCAGTTTTTGTTCATAGGCCGCGCGGCAGGCGCGGCGGGCCGTAGGCGTGCGCCGGTCGCGCTCGCGGCAGATTTCCAGCTTGGAGGGATGTGTCTGCCCCAGCCGTTGCACAGCCAAGCGCAGCATGCCATTTTTCACTTCGGCATCGAGGACGCGACGTACAGCATTGCGCTCAGCCGACCAAAGATGCAGCAGGCAGCGGTTGTGCCCGCCCGAAATCGAATACTTTGCCTGCGCCAGATCGAATGCCACAGCGCCATCTTCCAGCACAATTGCGCCGGCCGCTTCACTCAGAAAATCCTGTACAGTGCGGGTGAGAGCTTCTGGAGTCATATCATGAATGGCTCACATCAGTCCCATGCTTGTCTGTGACGAGTGAACATTTCTGCAGTGAGAGGCTGTGAAAAACTTCACTGTCGAAATACGCTATCTTTGAGAATTCACGGAATGAGAGAACTCACCTCTGATCTGCTCATTTCTCTCGACGGTTTCGCCTCCGGCGTCGATCAGCCTGCTTATTTCGGTTATCACGGCCCCGACCTCGCAGACTGGGTGTAGCGCCATCTTGCTGAGCCGCAAGTGCTTCTGATGGGTCGCGTGACCTACGAAGTGCTGGCTGCATTCTCCGCAACCGGTAACGACGAAGTCATGAGGCGCATGACTCAGCTCGACAAGGTGGTGTTTTCCAACAGGCTGGAGGAACCGCTGGCATGGAAGAATTCAGGGGTAGCGAGGGGCTCGCTGAACGATGAAGTTGCCGCTCTGAAGCGCCAACCCGGAGCTCCTCTTCGATCGATCGGCAGCGTCCGCCTAGTGAAAGCTTCTTTCAGTTGGGGCTGCTCGATCGCCTCAAGCTGATGATCTTTCCCCTGATTCTCGGGGAAGTAGGCCGGGAGCCAATCTTCGCCCGCAATCCCAAGCCGGCCTGGAGCTCATAGAAAGCAAAGTTCTCGACTCTCGACTGCTCCTGCTCGAATACCGGCCTGCTTCACGGAAGTAACTGCACGGCGCACGAAACTTCGAAGTGGCCGTGGGATAATGGAAAAAGGGAGCGGCCCGCTCTGGAGTCCTTGTGCTCCTCGCGGGCATCTAAGCAACGTGAGCCAGACCAAATCAGACCACAAAGATAAAGCCCGTTTTTTCTTCGAACATTACGGCTTGACCGAAAACGATCTCGGACACTACCTAGCCGCGGCCCTTTCTGCCGGAGGCGACTACGCCGACCTTTATTTCGAATATCTTTCTTCGACCTCGCTGATGGTCGATGAATCCCTGGTAAAGTCGGCCTCGCAAGGCATTTCCGCCGGATGCGGCGTGCGCGTGGTTTCAGGCGAACGCACGGGCTACGCATATACCGACGATCTCTCGCCAGCGCGAATTCTACACGCGGCACGCACGGCTGCTCTGATTGCCAGCGCTCCGGCAAGAACTCCGGTTGCCGGATTTCAGAAAACTGCCGCGCGCAGCTTGTATCCCGTAACTCTGCCTTCCGTCGACGCGGAGATCACCGCGAAAGTCGAACTCGTCATGCGCGGCGACAAAGCCGCACGAGCCTACGATCCGAGAATTCAGGAGGTGCGAGCCAGTTACGCTGACGAACTTCGCAACATTCTCGTCGTCGCTTCCGACGGAACTTTTGCTGAAGATTCTCAACCGCTGGCTCGCCTGAATGTTTCATGCATCGCGAAAACTGAAGGCAATTCCGCGCGCGGGAGTTCTGGCGGCGGGGGGCGCGTCGCACTCGATTTCTTCTTCGGTGACAAGACCCCCGAATACTTCGCCAAAGAAGCCGCGCGTCAGGCAATTTTGCAGCTCGATGCTCGCGAAGCTCCGGCCGGCGAGATGGAAGTCGTCCTCGGCCCCGGATGGCCCGGCGTTCTTCTGCACGAAGCCGTTGGCCACGGACTCGAGGCTGACTTCAATCGCAAGAAAACTTCCGCGTTCGCCGGCTTGGTCGGCAAACGCGTGGCCGGCGAAAAATGTACGGTCGTCGATAACGGCACCATGCCCTGGCGCCGCGGGTCGCTAAATGTAGATGACGAGGGCGAGCCAACCCAGGAAACTGTCCTCATCGAAAAAGGAATTTTGAAGGGCTATTTGAGCGATAAACTTTCAGCGCGCCTGATGGGCATCGCCGACACCGGGAACGGACGCCGCGAAAGTTACGAGCACATCCCCATGCCACGCATGACCAACACGTACATGCTCGCTGGGCAAGACAATCCCGAAGATAT
>JASHQM010000154.1 GCA_030039165.1 Candidatus Sulfotelmatobacter sp.
GCGTTGGGTTGAATACTGGATAGAGTGTCAGATCGGAGACCGCAAAGGTTCCATCGTTGGGCTCGTACCCCAGGGCAGTGTTGCATTGCGAGGGACTGGTAACGCCGGGCTGAAGCGGCGCGGCGACATAGGTCCCGAAGGCGCGGTCGGTGGTGACGGTGTCAAGTGTGACACAGGGCGCATTGTAATTCGGATCGACGATTCCAACCGTGTCGTCTTCGTCCAAGAATGTCTGTTCGTAGGTAACACCGCCCTTTACGTTGTTAATCCCTTTCGCGTAAGAGAGCGTGGCGCGCAATCCCGCATTGGTTAGACTACGGCTCTGGCCGACAGTCTGCCGCTGCAGGCTGGGCGGGCCAACATCAGCAAAGGGATCCCCGCTCGGGTAGTAGTTATATGCGTCGCGGCGCAGCCATCCGCCCAGGGTAGACACCATGTTCGCGTTCAGCACGCGTGTCCAGGAAGGTGCAATGTTAACGGTCTGGATTTTCGAACGTTGATCGGTGGAACCAACCGGCAAGCCGTTTGGACCAATGCCGCCGTAGTTTTCGACGGTCGGCAGGATTCCATACAGTCCGGTCCAGGGCGTGGCATTCTCGCCATCGAAAGTATTCGGCGTCTGAAACCAGGAACGCGTGTACTGGAAATCCAGGTGAACCGAATCTTTGTTGTTGAACTGATAATCCACTCGGTCGAATACGTTTTCCTCATTTCCCGTATCGTGCATCACGGTGAATTCCGGCGGGTCGAGGAAGCGCCCGGTGTTCAGTCCGTTCGCGGCGATAAAGTTCCCCCAATTCTTGCCTCCGTAGCCAAGCTCGGCCCCCAGGTTGGAACTGCCAAACGACCCCCAGGAACCGGTCACGCTGCCATGCGGTGTGGTCATGCCCTGGCCTGAACGCGTAGTGGCCACGATTACGATGCTGGTCTTGCCTCCAAATTCCGCTGGGGGTGCTCCGGAAATAACTTCCATCGACTGCACCGCGTCGAGCGGGAGTTGATTGGAAAACACTTTACTTTGCTGGTCTGTGATGGACTGGTTGTCGACGGAAAACGAATTCTCCGCATGATCGCCGAGGCCATGGAACAACCCGTTTGAATCAGCTGCAATTCCCGGCGTTGCCAGTGTAACCTCGGAACTTAATTCCGAACTCGTGCTCTCCAACGGGATCTTGCTGTATAGGTTCCTGTCTACGTCCGTGTGAAAGGTGGGATCGTTTTCAACCAGATCGCCTGCCTCGGCCTCGACTGTAACTGAAGTTTTTTCGCCGGTAACTTTCAGGCCGATTTTTAGGTTGGTGGGTACCACAGAACGGACCTCGACATCCAGCGCCGTGGAGGCAAACCCGGAGGCCTTTACCGTCATGTGATAAGGATTGAAAGGCACGTTAGAGAAGGTGAAGTTTCCGCTGGCGTCAGTTGTGGTGGTGCGGTCGTACTGGCTGACCGGGTTATGAATTTCCACGGTGGCGTTGGGAACTACCGCACCTGTGGAATCGGTTACGGTTCCGTCGATCGAACCGGAGTTGCCCGACTGAGCCGAGACGAGGGCAGTCAGAAAAATGCTGAGTACAACGACAAGAGCAAAACAATTCAACCTGTATGAAGCAGGCATTGATCCTCCTGGGATGACGAAATAGGAATCCTCCAGCGTGAGCCGGGGTTTTAATCTCACCTAAATTAAGGGACTGGATTCCTAGACAACAGGAGGACCGCGAATGCCGAGGTCGATGACATTGAGGTAGGATGTGACGGGCAGTTCGGGTTCACGCAGCAAGTCAAGGGTGACGAACAGCGGCTTGCAGTGAATAGAACTGGCAGCGGGCGCGGTGCTGTGGGCAACGACGCAGATCGAGCAGGAAGCGCTATCTGTCTGATTGGGATGACTGTGGGTAGACTCTACCACCGCCGTCCACAGCATCAGCGACAGGCACAGCCACGTCAACCATCGAGCAGTCAAACGCATGCGTTCCTGCAAGTTTATAGACTGCATTCAGCTTATAACGGTTCTCTTCCACAAAGCAATGGCTCACGAGGTACTATGATGGACGCGATGTTATGTTCAGCGTGGGCCGGTTAAGCCGGCAAGTGATTTTGCATCTGTCGAATTTCAGCAGAGGGGACGGCTATGGCAGAACCAACTTATGAGGAGCTGAAAGCACGTTTGGCGCAGTTAGAAAAAGAAGCCGAAGGCAAGAAGCGCAGCGGCGAGTTGAGTTTCAAGGTAGGCGATAAGGGCGGAGTGAGTGTGTACGGGCTGGGACGCTTCCCCGTGACGTTGTACTACGAGCAGTGGAAGCGGCTGATCGGGGTAACGGAGGAGTTGACCAAGTTTCTGGAAGAGAACAAATCGCGGCTGAAACTGAAGGAGCAAGGGTGAGGCGCCAGTTCCCGGGACTAGCGGCATTAGAATTTCGGTTACTACCGGTGGGTCTAGGCTGAATACTGAATGTTATAATCAATTTCTGTGCCGAAATACTCCATCGTCGTCCCGCTGCACAACGAGCAGGAGAATGTCACCGACCTCTACGACCGGCTGAAAGCCGTGATGGAGGCTGCGGGCGAGTCGTTCGAAATCGTGCTGGTGGATGACGGCTCTAGCGATCACACGTTCCCCATGCTGCGTGAAGTCGCGGCCGTCGACAGCCGCGTAACGGTGGTCAAGCTGCGGCGCAATTTCGGGCAGACTGCCGGGCTGGCAGCGGGTTTCGACCACGCGCGCGGGGAGTACGTCATCGCCATGGACGGCGATTTGCAGCACGATCCCGCCGATATCCCGCTTTTCCTCGAGAAGATTGCCGCCGGTTACGACATCGTCAGCGGCTGGCGCAAGAATCGCGTCGATAACTTCTGGATGCGGCGCATCCCTTCACGATCAGCAAACTGGCTGATGGCCAAGCTGAGCGGGGTCGATATTCACGATTTCGGCACAACGTTCAAAGCCTATCGCCGCGAAGTGCTGGAGCAGGTACCGCTTTATGGCGAGTTGCACCGATTCATTCCCGCGCTTGCCTCGTGGTACGGAGCGTCGATCTGCGAAGTGCCCATTCGCAATGTGAACCGCGAACATGGGAGCTCGCATTATGGGATCTCGCGCACGTTCCGCGTGTTCTTCGACCTGATTACGATCCGCTTCCTGCTGCGTTATCTCTCCCGACCGCTGCATTTCTTCGGCGGGCTGGGGATGTTGAGCATGTTTCTCGGCAGCGGCATCGTGGCATGGCTCGGCTTAGAGAAGTTCGCGCGCCACATCGCGGTCATGAATGCTCACGGGCCGCTAATGATGCTTGCACTGGGCCTGCTGCTCGGCGGATTGAACCTGCTCTCCATCGGCCTGTTGGGCGAGATGCAGGTGCGGCACTACCACCAGCCTCGGCACCGCGCGCCATATTCGGTCGATCGCGTGCTGCGCTCGCAGAACGAAGAGCACAGCGTGTCGGAATA
>JASHQM010000155.1 GCA_030039165.1 Candidatus Sulfotelmatobacter sp.
GGACCGCGATCGTTCGCCGGGCTGACTTCCGGGCGAACACCACCAACGGTCACCAGATTCTGTTCATCGATGGGTTGCGTGATCAGCGGGCGCTTTGCAGCCTCAGCCTTCGACAACATCGGCAAGATGCAGATCAACAGAATCGTCAACAGCTTGATCGGCTTGGCGAGAGACATCGGTCCCTGTGACATAACTGCCTCCTTCCGACCTTGTTCGGGGAAACAGTTTGCTCTTGTTCCGCCATCTCGTAAAGCGAAATCTTTTACTGAACCGGCTCACCAACCGGCGCCGGTTTCTCCGGGGAAAGCCCGTCAATCCCATGCCGCGCCTCGACCCACCACAACCCCTCGCGCAACCTCGCTGCTAAAAATGTGCACCAATGTGCACTTCGCGCTTGCAGCCGGGCTGGCCAAACCTATCTTCCCCGGATGTAAATTGCGCTCAAGTCCCGCCTTTTCAGCGAGCTGCGTTACGCGTCCGGCTTGTCTCTTCAGCCTCGCCCATTTTGGTTCGGCAAATGCTTCTCCAGCCTGTACCAAGAGGCCGCAAACCTGAAAATGACCTTCACATTTTGTAGTCACCACTTCCTGACTCGCCGCTCCGCTCGCTGGAACGGCAGCAGCTTACTTTGCCTTTCCTGATCACACCTTCCAATTTGACCTCTTGAATTTCGGCCCCAGAAATGGGGCCGTTTTTCCTTACTCACCAGAACGCCGTAAGCAAGAATACCCAGCGAAAAGGCCGGGCGGGTTTACCGAAAAGCTGGATCATTCCGGGACCTGGGGTCTGGGTTTGCTCTTTCTCCCACCTGGGCACAGTTTCCGATACACTGCCTGTCTATGACCAAGGTGCCATTCGTTCCCACTTCGCTTCTGCTGGCCGGACTTCTTTCCGCAGTATGCGCACAGGCGCAAAATGCAGGCAAGACGCCACAACCGTCATCAAATCCATTCAACCCTCCCCAGGTGTCAGCCAGCGCCCAGCAGAATTTCCCTCCGTTGCTTATGCAACAGCTTTCCGCCATAAAATCGGTCGCGCTCAACGATGATTATGCCTATCGCCAGGCCGCCCACCTGACGGAAAATATCGGTCCGCGCCTCGCCGGATCTCCGCAAGCCACGGCCGCGGCAAATTATGTCGCCGATGAACTGCGCCACCTCGGTCTCCAAGTTCACCTCGAACCGGTTACCGTTCCACATTGGGTGCGAGGAGCCGAGGCCGCCGAACTGGTTGAGTATCCCGCCATGGTTCCGGGAACGACCCAGAAGATTGTCCTCACCGCACTGGGCGGCAGCACCTCCACTCCCAGCGATGGCATTACCGCAGAGGTGATAACTGTCGACAATTTCGAGGAACTGCAGGCCCTGGGCCGCGATAAGGTTTCCGGCAAGATCGTCCTGTTTAACGAGCCTTTCGACAAACATAAGGCGGCGGCAGGATACGCCTTCGCCTCTTATGGCGAGGCCGTCAGCTACCGTGGCGCTGGCCCAAAAGCTGCCGCTGATTTGGGCGCAGTAGCCGGTCTCGTGCGTTCCGTGGGCAATGCTGACTACCGGCTTCCCCATACGGGATTCAGTATTCCAGCGGGAATTCCGGCCGCTGCTGTCACCGCCGAGGATGCGGATCTGATCGCACACCTTACCGCACAAGGTAAGGTCCGTATGCATCTGACTTTGACACCCCAGAAGCTTCCTGACGAAACCAGCTACAACGTAGTTGCCGACCTCAAGGGCTCGCAGCATCCCGAGCAGGTGGTCATTGTCTCCGGCCACCTGGATTCCTGGGATCTTGGCACCGGAGCCATCGATGACGGCGCCGGGGTGGTGATGGCAATGGAGACAGCTGAAATATTTCAGCGCCTGCATCTGCGCCCCACCCGCACGCTGCGCGTGGTTGCCTGGATGGATGAGGAAACCGGCGGCTCTGGCAGCAAAGCCTACAACACCGAACATTCTAAAGATTTTGCCAACTACGTCGCCGCTATCGAAAGCGACTCGGGCGCCGCGCATCCCCTTGGCTTCGACATGAAAGCCGCTCCCGCCGCCATGGAAGCCCTGCGCCCGATCCAGAGTGTCCTGATGAGCATTGGTGCAACCCTGCTCCAGCCCAGCACTTATCCGCCGGGAGCGGACATTGCGGGAATGTCTGAAGCGGGTGTACCAGCCTTCGGACTCATGCAGGATGGCCGCACTTATTTCAACTACCATCACACCGCCGCCGATACGCTCGATAAGATCGACCCCGGGGAACTCCGGGAAAATGCCGCGACGATGGCCGTCCTGGCCTATGCCCTGACCAACATGAAAGACGCGTTACCGAGATAAGCGGTTTCCAAAAACACTCTCGGCTTTTCCGCGTTGGGCTCTCTACGCGAATGCCAGCAAAGCGAAGACAAGCTTCCTGTAGGCGACAACAGGGCAGCTAATTCGCCTCATCTTTCTGCCGATGGAAATGCGAAGCGTTTCCCCTGACCTTGGGATCGCCAAGGGGGTAGAGATGTGGCAAGAGTTGCCGTGGCTGCCGTTATTCTTCTGTCTGTACTGGTTGGCGCGCAGGAAGCCGGACCAAAACAGCCTCCCGAATTGCGCTTCGATAGCCCGTATGCGGTCGGTGGGAGCGCTTTAACTTGTTCCTCCCCGCAGACCGTGCGTGTACCCGCGCTGGCCATGGAACGGGCAAAAGTCAAAGCCCGGCTCATCAACCTCTTGCGCGAAAGCCTCTTCGACGATGCCAAAGGTATCGTGAATATCGCGCGGGAAAAAGAGATAAGGAAACTTGCAAGTAAGCTGAAGAACTTCGAATAGATACCAGCCTTGGATTCTCCGCGCGGTTCCAAAAAGCTCGCGCAATGAGCACGGTCGTGCCCTTCTGGGGTGACTGCCGTTATTGCCCACCCAAGGGCATTCCCTCAAGTGCGCGCTAAGCTCGCCGATTCAAGCCTCTGAGACGCACTCATTCCGGAGGCAGAATGTCTCAATTTACCTCTTTTCTCGCACGGCGCAATCTTTCGCGGCTGGCTTTAATAATCTTCTTATCGTTTTACTGCGGGAACCTTCCCTTGCTGGCACAGCCCGCCACTGATCCGACAACTCTTCTATGGATACAGCCCCGCGATCGCATCACGAAGTTTATTGACGACGAGCAGAGAGTGACGCTCAGCGGCAATCGCCATCCTTTAGCCATCGCCCAATTCGATGTAGGTGCTGTGCCCACCGACTTTCCCATGCAGCACATGATCCTGACCTTGTTGCCCGATGCCGACCAGGCATCGGCCCTCCTCGAGTTAGTCGAGGCGCAGCATAATCCGGAGTCGGCTTTTTACCATCAATGGCTCACTCCTGAGCAGTACGGCGAGCGCTTTGGGGTTTCCGAATCGGATATCACGCAGATCACCCGCTGGCTCCAGACACACGGCCTGGAGGTCGACGAAATCACCACGGGACGCCGCGCTATTATTTTTAGCGGCACCGCGGCGCAAGTAGAATCTGCCTTTCACACGCCGATTCACGTTTACAAAGTCGGCGATGAATACCATCACGCCAACGCCAACGATCCCGAGATTCCCGCAGCTCTGGCGCAAGTAGTGGGCGGAGTTGTTTCATTGCACGATTTTTACAGTGCGCCGATGCATATTCCCGTTCACAGGTCCGCTCCGCAATACACCAGCGGCAATACCCATTATCTTGCTCCCGCCGATTTCGCCACCATCTACGATCTGAATCCGCTTTATCAGCAATCGATCAGCGGCAGTGGACAGTCGATTGCCATCGTAGCCCGCTCCAACATCAAACTTTCCGACGTCGAGCAATTCCGCTCATTCTTTGGCTTGCCCGCAAACAATCCACAAATCATCGTGAACGGGACCGATCCCGGAATCTTTAGTTCTGATGAGGAAACCGAAGCCGATCTGGATTCAGAATGGTCGGGCGCGGTCGCGCCCAATGCCACCGTCAAATTCGTGGTTTCGAAGTCGACAAACTCGAGCGACGGTGTCGACCTTTCGGCGCAATACATTGTGAACCACAATCTCGCACCCGTGATGAGCACCAGCTTCGGCTCGTGTGAACAATCGCTGGGCTCTTCGGGGAACAGCTTTTTCGACAACCTCTGGCAACAGGCCGCTGCGCAAGGTATTAGTGTATTCGTCTCTTCCGGAGACAGCGGCGCTGCAGGATGCGATTATGGATCGGAAGCAAGCGCGACCAACGGGCTCGGCGTCAACGGCCTGTGCTCAACCCCTTTCAGCATCTGCGTCGGCGGCACCGAGTTCAACGATTCCAACCCTTCGCTCTTTTGGGCGTCATCGAACAATTCCACCACGCAAGGCTCGGCGCTCAGTTACATTCCCGAAGTCGTGTGGAACGAAAGCGGACCCGGATCGGGCCTTTGGGCCAGCGGCGGCGGCGCCAGCACAATCTACGGCAAACCATCCTGGCAAACCGGCACGGGCGTGCCCGCCGATGGCAAGCGCGATGTTCCCGACGTTTCTCTCACAGCCGCCGGACATGACGGCTACATCATCGCTCAGGAAGGCGACTTCTATGTAGTGGGCGGCACGTCGGCATCGTCGCCGTCGTTCGCCGCAATTATGTCTTTGGTAGTTCAGAACGCAGCCGCTCGTGTGGGAAACGCAAATACGGTGCTCTATCCGCTTGCCGCCAAACAGGGAAGCGGCGGTGCAAACGTGTTTCACGACATCACCAGCGGCAACAACAGCGTTCCCGGCCAGATTGGTTTCACTGCGACCGTGGGATACGACCAGGCGACGGGCCTTGGATCGGTAGACGCTTCCGTGCTTGTGAATCATTGGAGCGATGGCGTGGTTACTCCGGCCTTCCATCTGGCGCCTTCTTCGACTTCACTCGCCCTGATAGCCGGATCGAACAACAGCGCTAACTTCACCGTAACCGTCAGCGGCGGTTTCAATGCTGCGGTGACTTTTTCGATCAGCGGATTGCCTACCGGCGTTTCCTACTCGTTCACCCCGGCGAAGCTTTCGGCTCCGGGTTCGGGGAGCAGCGTGCTCAAGCTTACCGCCGCCGGCACCGCCAAAGTGGGTAATGCGATAATTACTGTAACTGCGACCAGCGGATCCCTGAAGCAGCAAACAGCGCTGGCGCTCACAATCGAGCCTGCGCCCACGTTCACTCTGTCTGAGTCTGCAACTTCGCTCAGCGTCGCGGCGGGAAATTCCAATACTTTAACCATAACCACCACACCCAACTCAACTTTCAGTGCTTCGATTGCACTTTCCGTGAGTGGCTTGCCCACGGGCATGACCGTCACGTTCTCTCCCGCAAGCACCCTGGCTGCCCCGGGTAGCGGCCTCACAACGCTGACTTTCACGGCCGCTTCCGGTGTCGCGCCCAAAGGTTATTCCATCTCCCTTGCCGCTACCGGCGGCGGCATTACTCAAAGACAAGCTATAACCCTTAATGTTCCCGGATTCTCTTTAAGCGCGAGCCCGGCTAGTGTCACGGCAAGCTCTACGGCAAAGGGAAGCGTCAAAATTACTAGCACGGCGCTTGGGGGCTTCAACGGTAGTGTGGCTCTGTCGGCTTCGGGTCTGCCCACCGGCATCAGCGCCAGCTTCAGCCCGCAAAGCCTTGCGGTTCCCGGTACTGGCTCGTCCACACTCACTCTGACCAAAGCCTCCGGCGCCAGGACCGGAAGCGCCAGCGTCACCATTGCCGGCGCCTCCGGCTCACTGACGGAAAACATCGTGATCATGCTGACGGTGAAATAGAGAACAAAATTAGGCGCACTTCCTGTTGGAAATTGCGCACATCCTGCCTACCCGCTGGGCCTGTTGACGCATCTTATTTCCCGCGCTTATCATTTCCGTTTGACCCTGGCCCATTTATGGCTCGGGGAAACGTCGCGGAATAATAGAAGTGACCCTATGGATAAGAAGAAGTTAGAGGCATTCAAGAAGCGTCTGGAGACGCGGCAACAGGATCTGCGCCGCACCGTCTCTCGCACGCAGGCGGATGGGCGCTCCGCCGACGAAGATTCCGCCCAGGACATCGCCGATCGCGCAGCCAGCTCTTATACGAAAGAGTTTCTTTTCAGCCAGAGCAACAACGACCGCCAGCTCCTGCAAATGGTGGAGACGGCGCTGGCGCGCATTCGCGAGGGCAGCTTCGGCGAATGCATTCATTGCGGCAAGGAGATCAACGCCAAGCGCCTCGAGGCTGTGCCCTGGACTCGGCACTGCATCGAATGCCAGGAAAAACTCGAGCAGGGACTGCTGGAAGGGGCTCAGCGATAGACGGCTGTTGCGCGGAAGCTTTGACGCCGCAATTTTGCGGCTGATAAACTAGAAACCTGGCCCGCCAATACACCGAGTCCTCGACCAAGAATCCAATCAGTTAGGGACGGGAAAGGTAGTCGTGCGCGCAGAAACACGCCATCAACTTAAAACCGACTCATTCAGTCGGGTCACACTTGACGCTGCCGAGAAAACCGCAATCTGGAGCGCCGAGCATCGCACTACTCTGGTGATAGCAGGAATCGTCGTCGTTTTGATTGCCGCCGTCGTGGGCGGCGCCTGGTACTACCAGAGCGGGCAGAATGAAAAGGCGAGCTTCGACTTCTCGCAGGCCGTGCGCACTCTCGACATGCCACTTCGTCCTGCGGGCGCGCCGCCCCAGCCCGAAATGCCCAGTTTTGCCTCGGCAAAAGAGCGGTCCGAGGCTGCCCACAAACAATTTCAGGCCATCGTGGATAGGTATCCCCACACCCACACCGCTGACATGTCCCGTTATTTCCTTGGTGTGACCGCTGCCAGCGAAGGCGACAACACCTCGGCCGAAAAGTATTTCCGGGAAGTGGCTGGTCACGGAAATAAAGAATTGGCTTCCGTGGCAAAGCTCGCTCTGGCTGGGCTCGAGGGCAACACAAACCGCGCAAAAGACGCTGAAGCCCTCTACCAGGAGTTGATCAACCACCCCACCGCTTCCGTGAGCAAGGTGACAGCTCAGTTGGAGCTGGCTGATCTTTACAAGACCAGCAATCAGCCGCTCGACGCCAAGCGCCTGTACGAGCAGATCAAGAAAGAAAATCCCGGGCCGGAGGCGGTTCAGCTCGCCACCCAAAAGCTCGCCGAACTGAAGTAAATCACGGCCTCATTGCGGCCTTTCCCCGGCCAACCGCACCTAACCTCCCGGCAGCGATTCCCGCATTGCGAGTTCGTGGCAGGTCGGCCGGATGAGTTCGCAAATCACTTCCGACTGCACAAACTGAAAGCCGTAGCGAAAAGCACTGCGCTGCCGAACCATCGCGTAGATGCGGACAGGTCCGTAGGGAACTGTGAATTCCAGTTCGACAACTTCGCCCAGCGGGACTTCGATCATAAGCAGGGCAGAAACTCCCGACTCGCTGATATCGATGGTATGCCCCTTGAGCAGGCCGCACGAGCGGGCGTAGACCGTGATATCCGTTTCGAACTTGAAACGAGGTTGGGAGCGCCGGTCGATTGTTTCCGGTGTGGGCGCGGCAAAGGGCTGGCGATCGTCATTCTCCAACAGTTCTCTCCTGCAAAGCTAATCGGCAGAGTTTCGGCGAATCTTGAGCCGAGTCGAATGCCCATTCCACTTTCTGCGCCACTTGAGTACGATATTTGTGCCAGCCTGTATTTCGACTTTGGACTCTCATGCCTGAATTCACACTGCGGGTTAACCGTAACGAAAAGAGAGTAAACGTCTCGCCTGAGACCCCACTCCTCTGGGTTCTGCGCGATACGCTTGAGCTAACCGGAACGAAATTCGGTTGCGGCGCCGGCTTGTGCGGAGCCTGCACAGTACATGTGGAGGGATCGGCCGTGCGTTCGTGCTCCACGCCCGTTTCCCAGGCGGCAGGCAAGAACATCACCACGATTGAAGGACTGTCGGCCAACGGCCTTCACGTATTGCAGCAGGCGTGGATCGCTGAGGAAGTCCCCCAGTGCGGCTACTGCCAGACTGGACAAATTATGGCCGCGGCGGCGTTGCTTGCGAAAACCCCGGATCCCACGGATGAGCAAATCACGCAGGCAATGAACGGCAATCTTTGCCGCTGCGGAACCTATGAACGTATCCGCAAGGCCATCCATCGCGCTGCCGGCAATGGGGGTGCGCGATGACTCCGTTGAGCCGGCGCGAATTTGTTGCAGTTGGGGTGGCCGCGGGAGCGGGCCTGGTCATCGGGTTTTATCTTCCCCATAAAGCCCGGGAAAGCGAAGCCTTTTCGCCGAACGCCTATTTGCGGATCACTCCCGACAACAAAATCACAATCGTCGTGGCCCGCTCGGAAATGGGCCAGGGTGTGCGCACGTCGCTGCCCATGATTCTGGCGGAAGAATTGGAAGCAGATTGGAAACAGATTGAAATCGAGCAGGCCGGTGCGAGCACGCTCTATGGAGATCAAACAACCGGCGGCAGCGCCAGCGTGCGTACCACTTGGGATCCCATGCGCAAAGCCGGCGCCGCTGCCCGCGAAATGCTGATTACGGCCGCAGCTCTTACCTGGCGTGTCCCGCGCTCGGGCTGCGTCGCGCAGCTTGGAAACATTGTTCATACCGCCTCCAATCGCCGCCTGACTTATGGCGAGCTGGTTGCCAAAGCGGCTTCCCTGCCCATTCCGACCGATGTGCCGCTCAAGCAGAGCAAAGATTACAAAATTGTCGGCCAGCGGCTTGCCCGGGTCGATACGCCCTCCAAAGTAGAAGGCAACGCGGTTTTCGGGATCGACTTCCGTTTGCCCGGGATGAAATATGCCGCACTGTCGCGGTCTCCCGTGATCGGCGGCAAGGCCCTGAGTTTTGACGATGGCGAGACCAGAAAAGTTCCCGGCGTGAAGTACGTAGGAAAGATTGGAGATGCGGCCATCGGCGTAGTCGCCGATAGCGTGTGGTCCGCGATGGAAGGTCGGCGCGTGTTGAACGTCAAATGGGATGATGGCCCCAATAAAGACTTGAATACCGCGTCCGTGTTCGATGCCCTCAAGCAGGCGTCAGCGAAAAAAGGTGCAAGCCTTTATTCCGTCGGCGATGTTTCGAAAATCAAGGGCCGCACCATCACCGCCGAGTACCGCTCGCCCTTCATGGCGCACGCGCCCATGGAACCGGGAAACTGCACCGCAAACTTCCAGGGCTCGGCTTGCGAGCTTTGGGCGCCCACGCAGGTGCCACAGGATTGCCGCGACTCGGTGGCGCAGGCGGTTGGGCTTGATCCTGACCGCGTGAAGGTCAACGTTACGCTGATGGGCGGCGGCTTCGGCCGGCGCCTGGAACACGACTACGCCGTAGAAGCGGCGCTAGTCTCGAAGGCACTGCATGAGGCAAAGATCGGCGAGGCGAACGGTGCTCCCGTCAAAGTAATCTGGACCCGCGAAGATGATATGCGCTTTTCCTTTTACCGGCCCGCGAGCCTGCATCAATTGAGCGCGGTGCTCGATGGTGCGGGTTGGCCGGTTACATTCACGCATCGCATCATCGCTCCCTCGATCAGCGGGCAAAAAGGCCAGCCAGGACCAAATGGACTCGATCCCGATCTCCCGGATGAAGCCGCGTTCATTTATTCATTGCCTAACGTCTCGCTCGAGTATGTGCTCGCTGATACTCCGGTGCCCTTGGGATGGATGCGTTCGGTCTACGCGCTGCAAGCCGGCTTTGCCGGCGAGAGTTTCATCGATGAACTCGCCGCGGCAGCGGGGAAAGATCCGCTGGAATACCGCTTGCACATGCTCGCCAAAGACCAGGATATTCAATATTTCTTCACCACCTGGCGAACGGCGCGCATGAGAACCGTGCTGCAGCTGGCAGCAGAAAAGGCGGGCTGGAAAAACCCTTTGCCCGCAGGCTATTTTCGCGGCGTCGCCTGCTTCGGATGTTTTTCCTCGTACGTGGCCGAGGTGGTTGAAATCACCATGCAAAACGATGCGCCGCGCGTACACCGCGTCGTAGCCGCAGTCGATTGCGGCCAGGTAGTGAATCCCGGCATTCTTGAGCAGCAAATTCACGGCGCCGTCGTCTATGCGCTTACCAACGCTCTGCGCGCAAAAATCACCATCGAGAAAGGACGCATCGTGCAGGGCAATTTCGACGACTACATGCCATTGCGCATGGAGGAAATGCCGGCGATCGAAGCATACATCGTTCCCAGCACAGAAGCCCCAACCGGAATCGGTGAGCCTCCCGTTCCGCCACTGGCGCCGGCTCTATGCAATGCGATCTATGCGGCAACAAAGAAAAGAATCCGGTCATTGCCGATTCTGAGTTGACCTGCCGCCGCGCGGCTTGATCTATCATCTCCCCATGGCCGCTCCCCCGGTTCAATCCCTGGTTCTCAGCTTTGAGGATGCCCGCCGTGTGGTCGAGGAGCAGGCATCACGCGCAGCCGCTCATGAAAGCCAAACTGTAGACTTGCTCGGCGCCGCCGGAAGAATTCTGGCTCAGCCGCTCGTGGCTGATCGTGATTTTCCTCCCTTTTCTCGCGCAACTCGCGACGGCTACGCCGTGCGTTCCGCCGATCTGGAAACGCTTCCTGCCAGGCTGCGCGTGGTCGGCGAAATCAAGGCCGGAATACAGAAATTGATTTCGTCTCCTTTGAACCCCGGCCAAGCGTTCTCCATCATGACGGGCGCGCCGGTCCCGCCGGGTGCGGATGCTGTTGTGATGGTCGAATACACATCTGCTCACGGCGAGTGGGTCGAAATCGCAAAGGGGGTTTCGGCGGGAGAGAACATTGTTCCGCAAGGCGCCGAAGCCAGCCAAGGCAGTGTTCTGCTCGAACGGGGCACACGCTTGAACGAGGCGGGCATCGCATTGGCCGCTTCAGTTGGCAAGACGAAGTTGAGCGTATTCGGGCGGCCTCGCGTGGCTGTACTCGCGACCGGCGACGAAATCGTCGAACTGGAAGCGCAGCCCGGCGCCACGCAGATTCGCAACTCCAACAGTTATTCGCTGGCGGCGCAGATTTTGCAAGCCGGCGGAGAACCTGTGCTTTTGCCCATCGCGCCCGACGAACCGAAGCGCCTTCGCAAGTTGATCGAGCAAGGACTGCAATCTGACCTCCTAATCATAACTGGCGGCGTTTCCATGGGCCGCTACGATCTCGTCGAGCAAGCGCTGGCCGAATTGCATGCCGAATTTTTCTTCACCGGCGCGAAGATTCAGCCGGGACGGCCGGTAGTATTCGGCTGCTGCGGGAAAACAGTGGCGTCGAGAAAGTACTTTTTCGGTTTGCCGGGAAACCCACTTTCTACCATGGTTACGTTCGAACTCTTTGCCAGGCCAGTGATCGAAGCGCTGGGGGGAGGGCGGCCTCATCCGCTGGTTTTTCCGCACGCGAGGGCGAGATCAGAAATTCGCGTGAAGACGGGACTCACTCGATTTCTACCCGCAATCCACTCCGGAAAGCTTGATGATTCGTACGTTGAAATCGTCCCCTGGCAGGGATCAGGCGATATCGCGGCTCAGGCGCGCGCGAACTGCTATGTCGTAGTTCCTCCCGATCGCGAACATATACCCGCAGGCGAGTGGGTCGCCCTCATGCTGCGGTAAATCCTGATTCCTCAAAGCTGCTCGGAACGCGCCCTTTCGCTCACTCAACACGCAACCCATGTAAGATAGAACTTCCAGATGGCGAAGAAGCTCTCTCACTACGATGCGAGTGGCCGCGCACGCATGGTGGACATTTCCGGCAAAACCGCGACTCGCCGTGAAGCTGAGGCCAGCGCGTTTATAGAGATGCCAGCGCCGGTGCTCCAGGCGCTGCCAAAAAATCCCAAGGGCAATGCGCTCGAAGTCGCCCGCATCGCCGGCATCATGGCGGCCAAGCGCACGGCGGAACTTATTCCCATGTGCCATCCTCTGCCGCTTGCGCACGTTGCTGTCGATATGCGGCTGTGCGAGAATGGCGTCGCAATCGCAACCAAAGCCATTACCACCGCCGAAACCGGCGTTGAAATGGAGGCCCTTGTGGCGGCGAGCATCTCTGCCCTCACCCTTTACGACATGGTAAAAGGCGTGGATAAGAGCGTCGCGATTCGCGACATCGTGCTGGAACGCAAGAGCGGTGGCAAGAGCGGAAACTATCGCCGCAAAAAATGATCATGGCGAACGACGTCAAGCTGCTGTTGGTCGACGACAACCCGATGGTGCTGGGGATGTTGGAACACGCCCTGGCTTCATTCGCTCGCGTTGTGGCCGCAGGTGATGCTGCCGACGCTTTGCTGAAAGCGGTTGACGATCCTCCCGATCTCCTGGTTTCCGACTTTCGCATGCCCGGAATGGATGGCCGCCAGTTGATCGAAAAGCTCAAGAGCCGTCCTGCCACGGCGAATTTTTCTGCCATCCTGATGGCCAGCCGTGCCGACATTGACGAGCGTCTTTCTCCGCAGGATGCCGCCGACGATTATCTGGCGAAGCCATTTTTTCTGAGGGAAGCAACCCGCCGCATTAAACGCATCGTGGACCGCATCGCGCTCGAAAAAATGGCCAAGACCGCACCCTCCGATGGCGTGGTGCGCGGCAATCTGTCACAGATGAATGTGATCGATCTCATGCAGTCCCTCGAAATGGGCCGCAAAAGCTGCCGCCTCAAACTTGCCAATGAAGGGGACACGTGCGAGGTGTTCTTTGCCGAAGGTCAGGTAAAACACGCGACTTACGGATCCTTGACCGGCGACGAAGCCGTGTTCAAGGTTTTGCGCTGGACCGGCGGTAATTTCGAAATCGATTTCGAGGGCAAGACCGCTCAGGAGACCACCAAGCTCAACACCCAAGGATTATTGATGGAGGGCTTGCGCCTGCTCGATGAAGCGCAGCGCGATGCCGGCGCCGAGGGCGCAGAAGAAAGCTCTGCAGATACAGCTGCGGGCGCCGGGGCCACCAGCGCAGGCAGGAGCGGGCACAAGGAAGAGGAAGAAGATGTCCTCCTCGACAGCTAAGGCCTCTGTGCGAAATCCGCATGGTGCGAAACAATCTCACAGACGCCAATCTTCCAAACTACCGCCTTCCGGGAAAACTGCACCATCCTTTACCGCTGCCGTCCTGACCGTGAGTGATTCCTGTGCCGGTGGCGAACGCGTCGATCTCTCTGGACCGGCCGTGGCCGCAACCTTGAAGCAATCGGGTTTCCGCATTGCCGCTACGCAAACCGTTCCCGATGATTCCATACAGATTCAGCACGCTCTCACGCGTTTGGCCGCCGGCGCGAGATTCGTCGTGACCACCGGCGGCACCGGCATCGCCCCGCGCGATGTCACACCCGAGGCTGCCCTGGCAGTTTGCGAACGCTTGCTCGAAGGTGTCGCTGAGCGCATGCGCTTCGCAGGCGCGAAGAAAACTCCCTTCGCCGTTCTAAGCCGCGGAGTCTGTGGCGTTCGGGGAACAAGTCTGATTCTGAATCTGCCCGGCAGTCCAAAGGGAGCAGTCGAATCTCTGCGAGCGGTGCTCGATCTGATTCCCCATGCGTTGAATTTATTGGACGGGAAGACCGAACACTCCTGACCGGCAGCGCCCATCCGAGGGACTGTAGGCGCACATCGGCATTATCGAATCGCGGTGCCTAGTGGGTTGGCGGCACGTATTCTTTGGGCAGCGCTGAACCTTCGCCGAAGAAATATTGATCCAGTTGCCTGACGATCACTTCCTGATCTTCGCGGCGGGCGGGATTGAGCCGGTATTCGTTCAACAGCATCTTGCAGTGCTCCGTCCACATTCTCCACGCCTCTTGCGAAACGTTGTCATAAACCCTGCGGCCGAGTTCGTTATCGAACGGCGGCTCGTCCAATCCCGGCAATTCTCTTTGCAGTTTCACGCAGAATACGGTGTGCGCCATAGATTTCCTTCGATCAGTAGTTTAGATCAAGATTACTACAGGCGCGCCAGCGGCGGAACTGCGTCCTCCCGGCTCAGCTATACTTTTTCTTGCTCTTTTACAGCATTTCTTGTTTAAGAATGGCGACAAAGGTAGAGGAAAATTCCGGCGGTCCGCAGCGCGCACCAGCCATGCGCGGCGAGCCAAGCGAAGAACAGAGACAACCGCACCTTCCCTGGTGGAAAAATGCAGCCCTGCCCGCTGCCGCCCTGCTCATTTATGCGGTGTTGCCTACGAAGAATTATTACTGGGATGGAATTTCCTTCGCGCTGCGCATTGAGCACGCAGGCAACCCGAACTCACGCTTCTTCTGGCCGAACCTGATTCACCCGAACCACCTGTTTTACAACCTCCTCGGATATGCCGTCTGGCGCGTGATTGCGGCCATCGGTTTTCATCCGCGTGCGCTGTACGTCCTGCAAGGTATCAACATCGTCGCCGGCGCGGCCTGCGTTTGGGTATTGCAGCGAACACTCCTGCGCCTGACTGGTTCGGCGTATCTGTCTGCGGCACTGAGCGCAATTTTTGCTTTTTCAGCTCTTTTCTGGAAGTACACAACCGACGCCGACGCCTACATCGGCAGCGTGTTTTTTCTCGTTGTTGCGTTTGCCATTCTTAGCTCTGATCGGCGACTGAGGCCGATACCGGTTGCTCTCGCGCATTGTGCCGCGATGATGCTTCATCAACTCGCGCTCTTGTTTTTCCCCGCCGCAGCTCTCGGCTTGTTCCTGAAAGGCGGCTGGCGCGCGGTCTGGCGATATGTCGCCCTGGCCGCAGCGATCACTTTGCCTGCGTACTATGCCGGCTACCGTCTGCAGGAAGGCGCTATTCGGTCGCGCACCTTTCTGCAATGGATTACAAACCACACGCCCGATTCGTCATTCACCTTCAACCTGCTGCGGGACCTTGCGATTTCCGCGTCGAGCTATGTCCGGCTCTTTTTCGGAGGCACGGGGCACGCGCTTCATTATTTCGGTCCTGTAATGATGCTCGCCCTGATCCTGTTTGCGATTGTCCTGACGATCCTGCTCGTGCGTCTGGTTCGATACAGGAATGAATTGCACTTGCAAACGGATCGCAGTCAGCGGGATGCTCACTTCTGGCTGCCGCCAGTCTCTGCCGTCTGGTTGGGATCCTACCTCGTTTTCCTGTTTTTCTGGCTGCCGCAGAACACTTTCTATAAGCTCTTCTGCCTGCCGGCGATTGTTTTTCTCGCAGCTTATTTTCTGCGCCGTTATGCCGGTCCTCAGCGAAATCGCCTGGCATTATTTGCCGCAGTGATGGCATTGGCAAACTTTGCCTTGTATATCTACCCATACTCACGCCCCGACTACAACCAGTCACTGCGCTTTGCCGTGCGCATGCGTCCTCTGTGGTCTGATCGTACCGTCGTTTATTACCGGGTGTTCACCGTCGATAACTGGTTCATTTGCTATTTCAATCCGGAAACCACATGGAAGGCCATGAACGAAAACGCCGGCGGGACGGCTTTAACGGAAGCGGCCGCGCAGGATGCAACGCGGGGCTATGATGTGTGGGTCGATACGACCGCAGCAGAACTCTTGGCTGAAAATGGACCCACCAATCACCTGGGAAACGCACAGGAAGACGATTACGCAAAACATCGCATTCGGTTTCTGCATTGGATCAAGTAGTGTTCGGGCCGCACTACTCAGGCCGATATAATGAAGCGCGCGCTGCACTTCGATGCTGCGCCCACTCCCACTCATGATGGCAGAGAGCCCTCGAGTCTCAGTGATCGCGACCGTGCTCAACGAAGCAGGGACGATCGAGAATCTGCTCTCCAGTTTTTTTCAGCAAACATTGCATGGCGCGGAGCTCGTCGTCGTCGATGGCGGCTCGAGCGATGGCACCTGGGAGCGATTGCAGCAATTCGCCGCCCGCAACTCAAGGCTGCGCATTATCCGCGACGAAAGCTGCAATCTGCGATCTTCCCCCGGACCCATCGCGCGCGGCCGCAATCGCGCTATCGAGGAAGCGACTGGTACGGTCATTGCCTGCGCGGATGCCGGCTGCGAATATGCGCCGGAATGGGCAGACAAATTGACCGTGCCAATAATTTCGGGCGAGGCCGAATATACGCTCGGCGGTTCTTATATCGATCCTGAACAAGCCACAATTTGGGACATCGCTGCCGCTCCGTTCCTCGGCGTTAAGTTGCATTCCCAAGGCATCCGCAAGAGCTGTACTACTCGGTCGATGGGTATAAGCAAGAGTTTGTGGAAGCGAGTGGGCGGCTTCCCCGAAGTCAATCTGTTTGGTGAAGACACGCTGTTCGACCTGCGCGCGCGAGAATTGACCATCCCTGTTTTTCCCCAAGGCGCAATGGCACGCTACAATCCCCGCTTCACATTGCGCAGCGCCATCGAACGGCTCGCCCTGTACGCACACTCCGATGGCGTACTGGGAGTGAGGCGCATGAGGCTCGTGCGCAACTTGCTGCGTTGCGCCCTGCAACTCGCGGCACTGATCGCGCTACCGTGGACACGGCTTCCCCTGATCTTGGTTGCCTTGCTGGAAATCTTCTTTGCCTTCGAGCACGATGTGCGTGGGGCTTTCAGCCGCCGCGCCTTGAAATCGGCGCCGGCGCGGTTTCTTTTTTCTTTGATTGCTCCCTGGGTCGTCGCATTCAGCCATATCGCCGGGAGCATCAGCAGGCATAATCGGCCCAATCCGCAAAACGCCCGCGCACAAAGGGGCTGATCCCGTTATCATCAAACCCGGATGCTCGTAACATCTTCAGCGGAAGTTGGTAAAACCTCCGGCCTGCCAGCCGCTCCCCTCCGTCGCTCCTACATCAAGTGGCTATGGCTGGCGATCGTGCCTCTCGCCGCGATTCTGCGATTTCTTTTTCTTTCCCGCAAGAGCGTGTATCTCGATGAAGCCATCAGCGTGGCTTATGCCCACATGTCCTGGCACGAATTTCTCCATGTGCTGCGCACTCGGGACTTCAACATGGCCTTTTACTATCTGTTGCTGCGGGGCTTCGTGATTTTTGGAAATAGCGAATTCTGTGTGCGGCTGCTCTCGGTGATCGCCGGGGTCGCCACGATCCCCGCCGTGTACTGGCTGGGGGAAAAACTCTGCAACCGCCGCACCGGACTGATGGCATCGCTGATTTTTTCCGTGAATGCGTGTGCCGTCGTCTATTCCCAGGAAGCGCGCGGCTATGCGCTCGCGTTATTGCTTATAGTCCTTTCTTCCGCTCTGTTTGTAACCGGACTTGACTCGGCTTCCTGGAAGATCTGGCTTTGGTACGCGCTGGTGAGCGCACTCGCCGTCCACAGCCATTTCTATGCCGCACTCGTGCTGGTAGCGCAGTGGCTTTCTTTGTTGGCGCTGCCTCGCCGCATGATTCCGGTGAAGCAACTGGCGGCGGCGGTCATTTTCATCGCCATCCTGATTCTCCCAGCCGCGCTCTTCGTGCTCTGGCACGCGCCCGGCCACATCGATTGGGTTCAGCCAATCAGTTGGCTCGAGGTTTACCACACTGCGGTATTTCTAGCCGCTGAGGGTGGCAAACTCGCCGGCAATCTTCTGCTTGCCTTTTGCCTCTTTGCGCTGGTCATCAGCGCGCATGCAACCTGGCATGAGATTCGCACTGCATCTCCACTCGATCGGTGGAAAACGCTTTTCCCCTGGATCTGGCTGCTGGCCCCGATGGCGATTACGGCTTTCGGTTCGATATGGACGCCGATGTTTTTTCACCGCTTCCTGATCGTCTGCCTCCCGGCGTTCGTGTTGCTCGTCACCCGCGGCCTCATGCAGGTGCGCGCAAGCTCTGTCTGGGTGGCCGCTTTTGCGATTCTTTCAATCGTTACCGTCTTTCTCTCCTATTCGCGAACTCGCGAAAACTGGCGCGATGCCGTCCATTATGTGTTATCCCAAACCCAGCCAGGAGATGCGATCTGGTTTTATCGTGACTATGCTGAAACGCCATTCGAATATTACGAGAATCGCACGACGCCTAAGAACTATCCCGAACGCCTCTCTGGAGAAAATCTTCCCGAGCTTCACGGCGAAAAACGGCTTTGGGTAGTGTTTTATCCGGTGGGAAGCGCAGGCGCGGCCGCGATTGAATCCAAATTTGGCGATGAATACACTGCGCTCAGCCAAAGCAACTTTCGCGGAATGCATATCGTGCTATTCGATACGAGTCGCGCTCGATGAATCTTCACGCAAGAAGAACAACGCAGGCGCTCGTTCGTCATTGTGCGCGCGCGTACTTGCGCACGTACCCGGGCGCGGTCTGCCCAGCAACCAATCGCTCATCATCAATCGGCGATCCGGCTCGCAGTTCCAGCGGCAGCACACCCGCCCATGTGGGAAACGAATAATCTTCTTCGTCGTCAATCGGCGGCCCAATGCGGACTTTGGCCGAGAATTCCTCGATCGGCAGCTTCAACACCGACGTCTGTTTGAGTTCCCGCTCATTGGGCTGGCGCGCGTCATCCCATCGCCCGGGGATGATGTGCTCGGCTATCGCGCGCAAGGCTTCGAGTTTTTCCCGCCCGTCCTCTACCAGCGAAGCTTTCCCAAGAACTACCACAGAACGGTAATTCATAGAGTGATTGAACACCGATCGCGCCAGTACCAGGCCATCGAGCAGGGTGACCGTCACGCAAACTGGCACGCTTTCTTTTAGCTGGCGCAACATGCGGCTGGCTACCGAGCCGTGTATGTAAAGATTGTTCCCGTTGCGCCCGTAAGAAGTCGGAATCACATAAGGCTGGCCTTCGGCAACGAAGCCGACGTGGCAAATGATGCCTCCATCAAGAATTCGATTTGCGGTTTCGCGGTCATACACGCCGCGATGCGGTTCGCGGACCACACGCGTCCGCCCGGTGGGCATTTCAGTTTGAGACATGTACGACGAACTCCGGCTAGCGCCAAGGATGGATGAAGAGAAAGTGTATCATCGGCCAGCCGAATCCGCGGGCCACGGATAGCGATTCTCTCGGTACGCGCGGCTGAACAAAATGGCCACGACTGCCAGCACGAGAGGCGTGAAGACGCTCGCTTCAGGGCCGACCGTTCCGCCCGTGAGCCAGCGCGGGCCGCCGAACGCTGAATTCAGCAGGTTGTGGTACGGTGCAACGCCGCTATCGGGCACGCCATAGAAAAAGGTCTGCCCCCAGTCCCATCCCGCGTGAAATCCAACCGCCCACCACAAGTTTCCCCGGCGGCGCAAAAAGAGACAGAACAGCAGGCCAAAAAACACAACTGAGATCAATCCAAGAACGCTTTCGCCGGGATTTCCCGCGTGCGCCGCACCAAACACAACCGACATCAGCAACGCCGCCGGCCAGAATCCCATGCCTGTAGTCAGCGTGAACTGCGCATATCCCCGGAACGAAAACTCTTCAGCCAGGCCGACGACTACGAAGGCCGCGCTCCAGGAGGCAACTGACGTGACGATTGTTCTCCCGTGGATGGCAAGCCCGGCAAGCCGGAATCCGTGTAGCGCAAAAATGCAAAGCAACGTTGTGCTGATTGCCGCGAATCCAATCAGGCTTCCAGTCCAGAAGTCTCTGCCAAGCGCGCAGCGGAGAGGAAGGCCGTAGCGGCCCCACACACGGTGCTCGATCCGCGCCATGATCAGCGCCGGGACGGCCGTGAACACGAAGATCGTCCCTTCAAGAAAGCTCAAGCCTGCGGGAGTCAGCGTCGAGCCACCCAGGCGAGCTCCACCCACAAAAAAGAGGATGACGACTGCGAAAACGGAATAAAACGCCGCCACAATTGCGAGAAAAATTAACAGGCGCCAGCCCGCGCGAATGCCATTCGGGCCGCGGAAGATCGAATAATGCGGAGGAGGAACGTCAGGCTGAGAGTTGGCGAGCGGCTGCGTAGACATATCCCAAGTGTACGAATTCGCGAGCCCGGCCGCGCTTACCAGTAGAACTTCAACGCGAACTGGAATTGTCGCGGATCGTAAGCTGCCGTCGCCTGTCCCGCGAGCGTAAACAGTGGATTCACGGCGGCCACGTTGTAGCGGTTGGCAATGTTGAACATGTCCGCAATCAGTTCCATGTTGAAGCGCTCGTTGAAATAGATTCGCTTGGCAACACGCAGATCATTGAACACTGTCCATGGAGAAGTGCCCGCGTTTCGGCCAAGGTCGCCATCCAGAAGCAGAAGATTTTTCAAATTGGGCGTGGTAAGAGGCGGCAGGTCGGCGAAGCAGACCTCTTGCAAATAGCCGCTGGGCGAATATTTCGAAGCGACCGTCGGGTAGCCGCAGGCGTTGGTGGGTGTTCCGGCTGGCACTATGTTGGGACGACCCGTCTGCGAAGAGAACTGCTGATTATCTGCGGTGCCAGTGATGATGTTGAACGGCCGCCCGGAACCAAACTCGACTACCGGCGCTACGGTCCAGTAGCTGAAAAATTTGCTGGCGAAGCCGGCGCCATCCAGCCTGCCACTCTGATACACGCCACTGAAAACGAAGCGATGCCGTTGATCGAAAGTCGAGTTGGAGCGATCAAGGCTGGGGAAAAAGCTATCTTGCGGAGTGAGAGTAGCTTGTAAGTCCGTGGAATCGTCAATCGCGTGCGACCACGTGTAGGACCCAAGAAATTCATAGTGGCGGTTGAAACGCTTCCGCAAGTTGGTGCTGAAGCCGTGATATACCGAACTACCGTTGGAATAGTTGGCGTCCATATCGCTGAAGACCACGCAGTTGGCAAGGGTGGCCGGATTGCAGTCCGCATTGAGGCCATCTTCCGCAAGGATTTCCTGCGCCAACAGGACGCAGGCTCCTGCGCCCACCTCGTTGAAGAAATTCGCCAGCGAAGGGTTCAGGCCGCTGGGACGGAAGAAGCTCACCAGTGCGGCGTTCACCCAGGGCGCGCCAGTCTTTGGATTCGCCCCACAGGGCGACGTTCCAAATCCGACATTCAGCGGCCCACCCGCTGCGCTCGGATCTGCCGCCGCCGCTTGCCAGTTCGCCACCAGTAAATCTCCACGGGCGGGATTCGCGTTGATCGGCCGGTTGATATGGCGCCCGCCATTGAAGTTGTAGGCCACGCTCAGAGCAAAGCCGCCGCCGAGATCCCGCTCGATGCTGAAATTTGCCTGTTGCGAGTAGGCGTAAACGAAATTCTTGCCCTGGGGATAGCCGAATGGCTGCGAAACCAGCGGAAACGGTGCAGCCCCGGTCAGATATTGCTGGTTCAGGAACGGTGAATTCGGGAAGCAGGGATCAAACCTCTGCGGATTGGCCGCGCCGGCGCAGGGCGATGATGCCGGAGAAGTCGCCTGGTAGCCCGTAAAAGAAGCCAATCCCGGCGTCAGGCAACCGCTTACACCCAGAATGCCCTGAAACATGTTGGTGGCCGTGATGTTGAGGGGATTCGGGCTGGTTCCGTCACAGGGGCTGGCCCCAAAGAACAACAGCTGGCCGGTTTTGGAGCCGTCGGAGGCATCTCCGAGGAAATACAACCCCAGCAGCGGGTGATCATAGAACATTCCGTATGAGGCGCGAACCACGGTCTTGCCGTCGCCCTTTGGATCCCAGGCGATTCCAAAGCGCGGCTGGAACATGGTGGTGTCCGTTTGAATGCCCTTTTGTACGCCGAGGAAGTCGTACCCGGCCAAAGCCAGGGCATCCGGCTGAGCGAATGTCGGCGGGAACTCGATATCGTAACGAAGCCCGTAGTTCAGGGTTACGTTCGGATTGATGCGCCACGAATCCTGCCAGAACACGCCCAGTGGCTTGTTCGAGAACGAGTCGCTGGGATTTCCCACGCCCTGCACCACATACGATGGGATGCCCAACCCATAAGCTTGTACCGGCGAGAAGCCCGGAACGCCTCCTGAACCCGCGATGGAGCTGAAGTCGTAAACGCCGCCGTAGTTCACCGTGAAAGTTGCGGTCAGCGGGAGATAGTTGAAATCGACGCCAAACTTCGTATTGTGGCGGCCAATCGTCCAGGAAAAATTGTCGGTGAATTGATAGCGTTTTTCTACGCGCTCAATGAACGAGTAGGGCTCGCGCCCAGTGTAGGCAAACCCGATGATGTTTACCGCAGGATCGCTGCCCGATGGCGTCTGCTGGTTGTAGAAATAGGAGAGTCCCCGCCGCGCGAATTGAAAACGGAATTCGTTTACCTTGTTGCTTCCTATGGTCCACGTATCCTGAAAGGCGATCGAAAGGTCGCGGTAGGTCTGCTGCGAAGTTCGCGAGTATGCATTTTGGCCGAAGGGCTGATCCTGGCCGTTAACTTCGATGCCCGTCACCGTGCTCGGGCTGACGTTGCCGCGCAGCGTGATGCGGTTGTCGGCGTTCACGTTGTGATCGAAGCGCAGAGAATAGAGGCTTGTTCCCTCGAACACGGGAAAGTTTCCCTGTTGCAGGGCCAGCGGCTGAAACGAGCTGGGAAGCCCGTTGCACAGAGTGTTTGTTCCAGCACAGGAGCTGACGAACTGCTGTAGTGGATTGCTGCCATTGGCCGGAGTAGGCAACACTCCAGCACCGACCAGCAAAGCGAAAGAGGCTGGGTAGCTGCCGTTGATGGCTACAGCAGAAGCCGCTCCCGCCTGGATGGCATATTGCTGGGCCACGGCCAGGGGCAATCCTGGCGTCGCGAGAAAAGCGGCCTGCTCGGGCGTGACTTGGATACCAAATGTATTTGCGGGCGCTCCAAAAAACGGAGACGCGTCAAATGAGCACAACCCGTAGCTGCCGGAACCCTGCAGCCCGGCCGAGGAACAAAGGCCTGGGTCGGATTCTCCGATCGACGAGAACCCGGTTTCGTGCCTTCGGGTAATTTCGTACGAAAAGAAGTAGTACGTCTTGTCCTTCTTGATCGGCCCTCCGAACGCCGCTCCCGCCTGCACTCGCGTATAGGCTGGGTTCGGAACCGTGCTGAATGGATTTACTGCCTGAAAATTTCGGTTGCGCAGAAATCCGAAGACATCGCCATGGAACTCATTCGAACCCGAGCGTGTGATGATATTTACAACACCACCGGCAGCGCGGCCATATTCCGGAGCGTAGTTGTTCGTAATAATCTGAAATTCTTGCACATCCTCCTGGGAAACAGTCGAGCGCACACCGTTCACCGAATTATCGGTGGCGTCAGCGCCATCCACGTTCACCAGGTTGGAACGGGCGCGCTGGCCGCTCATATTGAGTCCCGACGTGGGGGCGGCGCCGGTGTTGGGCGCATTGTCGCGAGTGACTTGCGAATCGGTGAGGGTGAAATTGATATAGTTACGGCCATTAATCGGGAGATTGTCGATGCGGCGCTCGCCGATCGTGTCGGTCGTGGAGGTCTGCGACGTTTCAAGCAGCTCCGTTTGCGAAGTCACCTCCACAACTTCTCTGCCGGTGGCCAGGGCAAGAATGATGGGGAGATCGACCAGCCCACCCACGGTAATGCTCACTTCGTTCGCCTGCGCCTTGGCGAAGCCCGGCGCCTGCACGGTCACCATATAGTTTCCCGGGGGCAACAAACGCGCGTTATATCCTCCCTGTCCATCCCCCGTAGCGGTCCGCTCCAACCCCTTCGCCACATTGCTCACCGTGACTGTCGCGTCCACCACAAAGTTCGCTTTGGGGTCCTTGACCGAGACGTGCAGGTCACCGGTGGCTGCACCGCCTTGCGCGAAAACCAGTGAAGCAGGCAACAGGAAGAGCAGTGAAAGGCCGAGGTTTCTCAAATGCCGAATAGCGTGGAAAGTCATAGAGGGCTCCATTCAGTCCGTGTGTCTCGAACGGACGGAGTAACCGCGCCATCAAATCCAACTTTCGTTGTAGCCACGCCGAGCAAGATTCTGGGAGATGCAGGGTTCCGCTGGTTTTTACACCAAAAGGTGGCGCGAAAACAAGGATTGATTAATCGGCGAGTCGCCGATCAGTAACCTGGGAACGAAGACACAGGGCGTAGCAGGAAGTATTCAAAGCTAAGGAATCCGCGAAACGGATGCTCATCCCGCTTCGCGAAGCCGCTAAAGCGTGATCGAGAGCCGGACGGGAGCCGCCGGATTTTGCAACCTCCCCAGCAGCATCGCCGAACCGCTCAAATTTTCATACCGATCGGCCACGCCCACCGCCGCACTGCCGGAGGTCGGCCATGCCAGCGCCGCATAAATTCGTATCAGCGCCAGCGTCGCGTTGCGGCGCAGCAGTAGGGCGTCGTTTACCAACGTGTGTGCTGCGGCGGTGAACCGCGGGTCGCCGCTGGCCAGAGCAGTTTCACCGGCTCGCACCAGCACAGCCGCATTACTTGCCACGATCTGAATGTAGGCAGCTACGGCTCGCAGCCGCTCGCGGCGAACCGCGCGAAACTCAGCCGGCTGCAAGCGCCGGCGCAGGTATTCGTCCTCCGCGGGATCGATCAGATTGCGAAAAGCCTCAAGATCGACAGGACGTATGTTTTCGCTCAGCCCTCCGGCATCTTTTAGAGCCGGCAGGCTTTGCTTTCTGGCAACGCCCAAAACAATCAGGAGCGCACACACAGCAGCAATGACAAGAATGATGGCCAGATTCATTGTTGTAACAAACGCTCCAGTTCCCGGTTCCACATCTCGAGGTTGTGTTCCAGCGGCGGAATCGCAGACGTTGTGACGCTCTTTTGAGGCACGAGGAGGTAGTAGAACCAGATCAGGACGACGACGTGATAGATGGCCATGTTCAGGAAAACAAGAAGAATGCGGTAGGAATTCGGGAATGATCCGTTAGCAATCACTGCCCACGTCCCGAAATGCACGCAGGCTGATACTCCAAGCCCAAGAGCAATTCCAAAGACAGGACGAGGCCAGCGCAGCTTAAAGTAGGCAGCAAACCCAAACAGGAACAGAATCAGTCCACACTCGATCATATAGATCGTCTGCTCCAGGATCTGTTCGCCCGCGACGATCCAGTGGGGGTTGTCTTTCGGCGTATACGCGGCTATGACCGTAGCCAGGAATACAAGAACGACCCCGACACCACTTATAAGTAGCTTCCCGGCCTTGGCCAACGAAGGATATTGCCCAAACAGTAAACTAAAGATTTCGCCTACCAGCGCAAACTTTACCAATGCCTCAACTAACAACCCTCCCCACAACACGTGGTACCAGGTATACGGTCCGACAGAAGGCAGGACGTCGGCAGTGTAGACGACGAGTTGCTCAATCGCCATCGCGACCGCAAAAAACCAGAATATCGGAAACTGCTTATGCAGGTGGCGGCGCCAAAGCAGAAACGCCAGAGCCAACAGAAGGACGTTTGGCGCCACCCAAAGGTAATGCCAAAGAAGTGAGTGCGCCTGCAGCATGACCGCGCTAACTATACAGCGTCATGCTACAGGCGGCAACAACAGCGTAACGTGTATCCGGTTTTCGTAACGCGAATCAAAAACTAGGGCTTGCACACGGTTCCGTTACAATTGGTGCCACCGTTGCCTCCGCCATCGGCATGAGCTACAGGAGGCACTGCTAAGGTGCTGAGGAACATCACAGCTGCGGCTAGGGCAAGAAGAGCACGTTTCACGGTGATTTTTCTCCTTGTTTGAAATTCTGACGCGTGATATTTTCATAGTCCCGCAGGGGAGAAAAGGTTACCCAAGTAACCTTTTTTGTCCGGAATTCGTAACTGAAATGACCCTCAAATCGGCCATCCAGGACCTTCGAGAAACCACGCTGGGCGCGGTTTCCGGTCTGCTCGCCAAGTTGGCCTATCTGGGATCGCTACAGCGCAGGGAAGGCGGTTATCGTCATTGGGGCATGTCCCTCACTCATGGCGAGGAAGCTTCAGCTCAAGCCTTGAAAACGCTTCACGCTGAGGTTCTGTCCAGCGTTCTGCGGGCTCCACTATCGGAGTTAGTGGAAGATGTGCGGGAATCCAGCCGGGAGAACAAACTAACTCCGGAAGCCTATGTGCGGAACATTCAAGAACAGGCTCAGGAGCTTCTGCCTTCACCTGAAGATATAGCTTCGGCTCGGCACCTTAATTCAGTGCTGGTTGCGCTTTCGAACCTGGAGAAGAACCGTAAGCCCGCCACTCCGTCAGCTTCATAGCCACGCCTACAATCTGGCCGATGATCTCCGCTTCCTGGGGATGGCGTAACACGCGAATAGGCACCGGCGACAGAGGATGCGGTTGCAGGATCAGATCTTCACGCCTCATGCTGCACCAGCAGCACGTATAGCCGTCGCGGGTCTCGACAAAATAAATAGGCCGCTCGTACTCGCAGCGCCACATGCCTTCCACAACCTTATTCTTCGCTTCGTCCACCTGGATAAAGCTGCCCGGCGGCAGAATGGGATACATCGTGAAATCCTGCTCCCCGATGTAGCCGTAAGTAAAATCAGTGTGGGCAAATTGCGCTAGATAAGAAAGAGGCACCAGTCCCCACTGCTCGACCATGCGCCCCAGATTGGTTGTGCGTTGCTGGTCGAAGGCCGGGTCTAAGCGTATCGGCATTTGCACCGAGGTCATGCCGGCAAGCGTCTCGGAAACGTGCGAACGCGGCGGAGAAATCAGTCCCAGATCGGCCGCCATGTTGTTGATTTCCACTCCATACCAGGCCAGCAACTCCCGTATATCGCGACGATAAATCACCGCCAGTGTATACAAGCGGAAAATGCTGGGCAAAACCCCTTTGGTTTCAATGTCCGATAAACGGCTCGGGGGTATGGAGAATTCCTCGTTACGGTATTTCTCGGCGATGCGCGCACTCGACATTTCGATATCGCGCATGGTCAGACCGAGCTTTTCTCGCAGGGCACGAAGGCTTTTACCGGCCGGGAGCATGGGAGACACGCCTCCAACAAAGTTGGCACATCATAGCAGGCAAAGGCCCTCTTTGGCCATGGTTCGCGGAAAAATCTCCGGCCGTACATTTTTGTTACGAATTCGGAACAAGCGGTATCCGCATAAACACTGCTCGCCCTGTACTTATCCGCCTCGAAGCCAATCTCCACCTTAAATTTCGCGGCTCGCCGCAAATGACGATTTTGTTCGGATTTCGTAACAAGGCGCCTCAAAATTCCCCACTGCCATCCCTCGGCCCTTCACCCAGCGTTCCTTCTCCCAGGGGTTGATAACGAGCTGGCACCCCGGCCTCATGACAATTGTCATTCCCCAACCGTGATGAAGCGCACTGGCGCTGCAACCGGCGCTCCGCCATGATTCAGTTACAGGGCAGCACCAAAGATTGGCCCGATGATCGCAGGCAAAGGAGGGTCCCGTGATTGCAGCTTCGGAACCGACACGAATCGCAGGGTATATTGCGGGTGACACCAGCGTAGCCAGCCTCGTAGGCGTGAGCAAGAGCTACGGAAACATCCGCGCGCTCCGCAACGTGAACTTCTCCGTGGAAGCGGGCCAGGTCGTGGCCCTCCTTGGACCCAATGGCGCGGGAAAAACTACCGCCGTGAAGTTGCTGTTAGGTCTGATCGAGCCGGAATCTGGCAATGCCCGGGTATTCAATGGCGACCCCACCAATCCCGGCAACCGTATACGCACTGGAGCCATGTTGCAGGTGGGCAGAGTGCCCGAAACTTTGCGGGTGCGCGAGCACATCGACTTGTTCTCCAGCTATTACCCAACGCCTTTGCCTCTCGATGAAGTGCTGGCCGCGGCTGGTCTGGAGAAGCTGCGTAACCGCAAGTTTGGCGATCTTTCCGGCGGCGAGAGACAGCGCACTCTATTTGCACTCGCTATTTGCGGCGACCCTGATCTGCTCTTTCTCGACGAACCCACGGTCGGTCTTGACGTCGAGGCCCGCCGCGCTCTGTGGGACCAGATCCGGCGCCTGGTCGAGCGCGGAAAAACTATTCTGCTGACTACTCATTATTTACAAGAGGCCGACGCCCTCGCCGACCGCATCGCTGTGATTAACAAAGGCGAAATCATCGCCGAGGGAACGCCTGCCGAAATCAAGGCGCTGAACAGCGGCAAGCGCATCCGCTGCATTACTTCCCTCAGCATGCCGGCTCTATTGCAAATTCCGGGCGTGATCGATGCGCGTTCCGACCGCGGGGCTGTCGAGATTGATGTACGCGACACCGAAGCCGTGGTTCGCACGCTGCTGGCGCGCGATAGTTCTCTTTCAGGCCTGGAAATTACTGCCGCGGGGCTGGAGGAAGCTTTCCTGGCTCTGACCCAGGAAAACGGGGAGACGGCCAATCGTCTGAACTAGCTGCTGGCCGTTTCTGCGCAAGCATAGGCAAAAGGAGGAAAGAATCATGAGCACGGCATCTGCGGTTCTTAGCAACAAACAAATCGAGCGTTCGGCCAGTCACACCGCCACCATCTATTTAAAGGAAGCCAAATACGAGTTCCTCAAGTACCTCCGGCTGCGCGTCTATACCGTCTCGGTGATCACCTTCCCGTTGATGTTCTACGTACTCTTCGGCCTGGTGCTGATGGCCAAGGAAAGAATCGCCGGGGTCGGGGTTCCCACCTACCTGATTGCGACTTACGGCACATTCGGCATCATGGGCGCTTCGTTATTCGGCACGGCTTCAGGTCTCGCTTCCGACCGTGGCCTGGGATGGCTGCAGGTGAAGCGCGCCAGCCCAATGCCGCCGTTCGCCTATTTCGCGGCCAAAATCATCCTCAGCATGATTTTCAGCGCCATCGTGGTGGCTTTGTTATTCGTCCTTGGTTTCTGCTTCGGGAATGTACGCATGCCGGTTGGTCAGGTGTTAGGCCTGTTAGGAATTTTAGTGGCCGGCTCGCTTCCATTCTCGGCCATGGGGCTCGCCTTGGGCTACTTTGTCGGGCCGAACTCCGCGCCTTCTGCGATCAATCTGATTTACCTGCCGCTTTCATTCTGTAGCGGTCTCTGGATACCGTACATGTTCCTGCCCAACATGATGCAGAAGATCGCGCTGGCGCTTCCTCCGTATCACCTCGCTCAACTTGCTCTGGGAATCGCCGGGGCAGGGCGTCACCAATCCGCACTGGTGCACTGGGAGGTGCTCTTGGCCTTTACCTTGATCTGCCTGGGAGTGGCCCGCATTGGTTTCCAGAAAGATCAGGGAGAGCTCTACGGCTAAAAGACACAGAAGCGCGACTTTCGCTTAGAGGAGGGCTTATGAGCGCAGATGCAAAACGAAGTTACGGATCGACCATCGCTCTCCTCGTGCTCGGAATCTTGGCGCTTTATGCAAGTGGACGCTGGCTGATGCTATTAGTCCCGGCAGCGCTGGCGGTATGCTATCTTGCCCGGCCCGCATTCCGGCGAAGCGGCCATGGACCAGGAATAAGATAATAATTGCGGGCATTCGGAGATTTCGTTGAACGTGCCTTTTGCTGGGACCCTGTGGCTGCCCTGATCATATGAGACTGATTCCCAAGAACAGCGAATATACCTGGGCGTTGTACTCAGTGCTGTATTTCGGGTTTTTCTTTATTGACCCTATCGTGAGCCACGCCGGTGTACGCGTGTGGTGTTTCACCCTGCTGGGTACGGCGGCATTTTTGTATCTGTACTTTTCCATGTTTTGGGTGAATTGCAGGCAAGGCATGTGGCGCATTGCCGGCATGTGCGCCCTGGGCACTGCCTATGCCAAATTTAACGGCGGGGCCACAACCCTCTTCATTTTCGCGGCAGCCTGCGCCCCCTTTGTTGCCAATGATGACACCGACGGTTTCAAAGCCTTGTTCGCGATTGAAGCCGCCGGGGCTCTGACCTGGTGGGCTCTGCATCTCAACGGATGGTTCCTGCTGTTTGCCTGCGGCTTTTCCTTCGTCATCGGCATCAGCAATATCCACTTCGCCCAGCGCAACCGCACGCATAAGAAGCTTCTCAAGGCGCAGGAGGAAATCGAGCACCTCGCCAAAGTTGCTGAGCGCGAGCGCATCGCGCGCGACCTGCATGATGTGCTGGGGCACACGCTCTCGGTGATCATTTTGAAATCGGAATTAGCCGGAAAGCTGATGGATCGCGATCCGCAGCGCGCCGGAAATGAAATGCGCGAGGTGGAGCAGATTTCCCGTCAGGCCCTTGCCGAGGTTCGTGACGCCATTCGCGGTTATCGCTCGCAGGGCCTGCCGGCCGAACTCGCGCAGGCCAAGGCGACACTCGAAACTGCCGGAGTCGTCGTCAAATGCGAGACTGCAAAGATCGCGCTTCCGGCATTGCAGGAGAGCGTGTTGTCGATGGCGGTTAAAGAGGCCGTAACTAATGTTGTGCGTCACGCGGAAGCTCACAATTGCACGCTGCGCCTGGAGCAGCAAAATGGTTCTTGCCGCCTAGAGATTGCCGACGATGGCCGCGGTGGTTTGCAACCCGAAGGCAATGGGCTGCGAGGGATGAGAGAACGAGTTGAGATGCTGGGAGGAACGCTGAATCGCGAGTCTCGCGCAGGGACGAAGATTACGATTACGCTGCCGATTAAAGAAGGAGTGTGATCGAATTAAATAAAAATCTTAAAACGCGAAGATCGCTAAGAAAGCCTGCCAAGTCCGCCGAGAAAAGCGGGCGTCCTTAAAAACAATTGGCCGATGAAACCTGCCGTCAAAGAAAGCCGCAAGACGATCCGAGTAGTCCTCGCCGAAGATCAGGGCATGGTGCTCGGTGCGCTCGCGGCTCTGCTCGAAATCGAAAGCGACATCTCCGTAGTCGCTCAGGCGCGCAATGGCAAAGAAGCGCTCGAAGCCGTGCTCACGCACAAACCTGACGTGTTCATAACAGATATCGAAATGCCGCTGATGACCGGCCTCGACGTCGCCGCCGAACTGAAGCGCCGCCGCACCGGTACGCGAGTCGTCATCGTAACAACATTCGCTCGGGCAGGATATCTGCGCCGCGCGCTCGAAGCCGGAGCCTCCGGATATCTTTTGAAAGACATGCGCGCTGAAGAACTCGCCGACGCGGTTCGGCGCGTTCATCAGGGCCTGCGCGTCATCCATCCCGATCTAGCTCAGGAGGCCTGGGGAGAAATGGATCCACTCACCGACCGCGAACGCCAAGTCCTGCGCCTAGCCGGTGAGGGCATGCAGAGCGGCGACATCGCCGCCGAACTTGGCCTCTCCGAAGGCACCGTGCGTAATTATCTTTCCGAAGCTATCAGCAAGATGGGCGCGAGCAACAGGGTGGAGGCGTCACGGATTGCGAGAACAAAGGGATGGTTGTGAGCCAGCCTGAACATCCAGTGCAATGCTACGCCCGGGATCCTCAAGGACAGGTTAGCTGAGCGGTTCCGACAACAAAACAACCTCCTCCGCATGCGGTCATAGCGAGGCAATTTGGTCCATTAGGGTTCGGCGGAGCGTCTGCCCAAACCGTGTACGTCCCGACCGCCCCGCCGGCGCATTGCGCCATTCCGGTTGAGCTCACAGTTATTTCAGATGTCGAAGCGTTTTGGTAGCAAGAACCCCAACGTGTCGGAGTCAGCGGAACAGCCTGGGTCGGGTTGGTGCTGTAATAACCGGTCGCGGTGAATTGCACCTGACCATTGGGATAATCCTTCGCATCGGCAACTGCGGGGGTGACGGTAATAGACTCCAGCGGGTCGCCTGCACCGGGTGGATCCGCTGAATTCCCGCAGGACAATGCGGCCGACGCCACCACAGCTAGCGCCACGATGAAAGGTATTGGGGCAGGGTTCTTCATGGTTCCCTCCCGAAGCCGGCGACAAGTATTTGGATGCACCCCTAGCAGTTCGGGTTACTCGGCGCTCGTGATCCTAAGAGATGCTCGGTCTAGGGCAATCTCATAATGAAGCTAGAAAGTAAGATTCGCTTTCCCTCGGGGGCTAAAGCCCGCATTTTTTGAGGCCCGAGCGGTGCAGCAGGAAGCCGCAAAACCGATTTATGAGATGGCTTCTACCCAGCTCGCTCCACCGCCGCATCTTCTTTCTTCACTGTCTTGAACCCCCACGCCATCCTCGGCGTGTTATGCGCGATGCCGAACTGTCCCTGCGCGTCCAGCACAATAATCCCCCCATGTCCATTCACGCGTTGCTTCAAATAATTCATCGCTTCCTGCGCAGCCCATT
>JASHQM010000156.1 GCA_030039165.1 Candidatus Sulfotelmatobacter sp.
TGAGTGATCTTGAGAGTGCGAGAAATTTCCCAAGAGCTAATGCCATTCTTGCAGTTCACGACCATCCACATTGCCGTGAGCCATTTGTCCAAGCCCAGAGGCGAATCCTCAAAGATCGTGCCAGTCTTGAGGGTGAACTGCGGGGCCTTGTGCTTCCCCCGGCAGTGCCAGCGGTTGTACTTTTCTAGAAATAGGACGTTCGCAGAGCCGCAACGCGGACAGGTAACGCCGTCCGGCCAGCGACGGGCAACTAGATACTCCCGGCAGTTCTCAGGCTTGGCGAAGTAGAGGATGGCTTGCTGTAGGCTCTTCGGTTCCATGTTGGAATCATAGGCCGAATAATCTATTTTGTCAAGTATATTATTGCCGAAAAAATAAAATTATTTTGTGGATACGATCGAAATGAAAGGGTGTGGGCGTTTGCCTTGGCCTTACGATCAAGTCTGGCGTATGCACCAGAAGGCAGGAAAGTGGGGATCGGCGGCTTTGCCACACACGCACTGCGCCACGTACCGCTCACGGCTCTCCATTGGCCGTCCAACGGAAGCTGATGCGGCACCCGGACATTAGAACGATGACGAACATCTACCGGGATGTGGTGACCGATGAGATGGCACTGGCGAACAATATAGTGGCGCGGATGGCCTTGCCGAAAGGTTAACCGCTTTCCTTGTGATTTCGTGGTCTGTAAGTAATTGGGGAAAGATGGTGAGCGCGGAAGGAATCGAACCTTCAACCTACTGATTAAGAGTTGTCGCACCTCAGCAGGTCAAACAGCAACGATCATCATCTGAAATCAACCACTTGCCCACAACTTAGCCCGCACGGAAGCACTTTTGTTGAAGTAGCGAAAAAGCCCATATTGGCGCATACCGGCTCGGAGCGTACGGCACATTCTGCGGCACACCTTGCGACAAGGTTTGGACAACTGATTCCGCGGTCAGTCGCCCTGTTGACATCTGCGCACTGGGGTCCCTTTTTCCCGAAGGTCAAGGGAATCCACGCGTGGGCGTTGTTCCAGGTAAAAGCATACGGCTGGCTATGCCTCTCCGCTGCGAAACGTAGAACTTGCTCTCGCGAGCAACACCAATTAAGGATGAGGTCTATATCATTTTCTTGGACTGACTGCATTTTGGGATCGCGACTTCGCCCCTTTTGTTTGCGTACATTTATCTTCTCTCGTTGTTCCAAACTCCGGAAAACCAAGTAAGGCTGCCATTCTTGATTTTGGCGTCTTCAACACAGAGGATCATTTGAGTCTGCGGCGGCCCGCGATAATATCGTCTGGATTCAGGCTCACAACGTGAGGAGGCGACGATGTTTTCCGTTTATGAGGACGCGGAACTCTACGATTGGGTTCGCTGGGCAGATCAACAAGGCAGCAGCTTTCTTCGGGCGATTGCGGAAGCGGCCTTGGTAGCAGACCTCAAACATTACGACATGCTACGGCCGGTACTACTCGAACTCAGGATGCAGTGGCCGATTTCATCCTGAGGGACTTTCAAGTGCTGTCGCCACCGATTGCCGCAGCAATCGCGAATGCCGAGGCTAGTCAGTTCCAATTCATTTTGGAGCCAATTGGAGCCAAGTCCAATAGAGGCGAGTACCTAAGTCCTAGAAATAATGATGCCAGGGAGGCAGTCGAACGGGCGACATCAGCCTTTTCAGAGTTGCGTTCACGAGTGTTTGGAACGACTTAACAGGTCTTAGGTGGCTGCATAAGTGCTGCAAAAGTCGTCAGTGACAGGCCTATCTTGGGCCGAGATGTTGGGCAGGTCTAGCGACCGATCCTGATGAGGCCGACCTTTTGGGTTATGAGTTCAACGGGAAATTGATGCGAAACAACTTACACGCGCACGGATGACACCTAAGCGGCTGTAAGTCACTGCAGGGAACGCACCGTAGTCCCCAATGTAGTCCCCAGTCCCCGAATAGTCCCCAGTTTGGGTCCGAAGTTCTGTCGCTACGAAGCATCCGCATCTAAGCCTTAAGGGACAGGTGATTCTTGGCGATCCACCGTTCGATCAGGTCCGCGAATTCTTTCGCTTTCGTCAGAATCTCCGTGGCCTCGGTTTCTGTAGCTACGAACGCATCGTCATAGTCAATCACATTCCGTTTCCGCCGGCATCTGTCGAAGTAGTCACTGAACGGGTCGCCAGCTTTCCCAATGGCGAGCTTAACCACGTCGAAAGAAATCCTGTGGTGTCCAGCGCCGACGACACGATAGCCAGAACACGCAATCGCCATTTTTGCGGCTTGGAGTGCCGCGTTGTAGGCGGTCGCGAAGCGTCTGTCTGCCGACGCTCCTCGCAGTGATGCATCAGCCAGATCGCGGCGGATGACCGCGCGCAGTTTGTCCAGTTCTCTCTTCGAAGTTTTGTGTCGCTGAACTTCGTTAGTTGCCAGCAATTGCGTCCAGGTCACGCTGTTCACCCTTCACGAACTGCAGACTGCTTTTCAGGACGGTTGTCAAAAAGTGGTCGCCATCGGCGACTTTCTTGCGGAATTCGTCCACCGAGTAGTTTGTCACGTTCACTTCCCGCCCAAGGCGCTTCTCGGCTTTTCGCAGGGATGGCGCTAGGTCCCCCAAACCTAGCGTTCCAATGACCATAAGGTCAACATCGCTTGTCGCATGTTCTTCACGGCGCGCTATTGAGCCATACACGAAAGCGCTGGTTATCTTTTTTGCAAAAGGACCGAGGGCCAGTCTAAGTGTAGGAATCAGTCCCACTGTCTTTTCGAATATGCTCCGCAGCTCACGGAAGATCGGGGAGCGCGTCTCTGCCTTGAAGTACGTCCTGCGTCCATCCTTCCGCTGCTGCAAAATACCGCCTTTCTCTAGTGAGCTGAGTTCCCGTTGCAGGCTGGATGGTCGCGTATGAAGGAAGTTTGCCAACTCGGAGAGGTACCACCACTTTTCTGGTCGGCCCAGAGTGGCTGCAAGTACACCTTGTCGCACACTCGGAAACAGGCTGTCCAATGATGGAGGGTTCTTACGCATAATGCGTATATTATTACGCAATCTGCGTATGTGCAAGTCGATCTAGTGCGCCGGCCCTCGACTTTGTTCACGTGTTTTTTGAAGCTATAGCCGATCTCATCGTGGGTTCGCCGAACGCAACACACTGTGCGATCAGTGCAAGTACCCAGATGTACCACGGAATCGTGTCATGATAATGAAATTGCAAGATGACACACACCACGAGGAGCAGACCACCCAACATGATTACCTCCTTCCACTTTGTTCAGCTCAAAAGGCGCTGCGCCCCCAAAAAGCTGCGTCAAACGCAACTTTAGCTTTCATCTTCTTCTGATGTTTTGTTTTGCTCCTCTTCAATCCCGCTGATTTCCCGTCGTAACCAATGACCGAGAGCTTCTTCAATCTCCTTTTGCGTACCAGTGCGGTAGAGCGAATCGACGGTCTGGCCTTTGTCGTTCAGTTGAATAAATCGGCACGGTACTTGTTGTTCGCGAAGTTCTATTGGAACAAACTGCGTAAGTAAACATTCGTCGCAGGGATGCGGCCGCGCAGGGTTGCTAAAGTTCAGGCAGGACGGGGAGTCTTCAAAAATGTAAGATGCACGCCATCGGGCGCGGAGTGAGCGCCCTATCCACCATCTTCAAGGAATTTCAGCTCGAACCGCAGGAGTTCAAGGAGATTGCGATTGTTGGGTGTCATCGCCTCGCCTCATCGGATAGTTTTGCACCGGTGCGATATCGCCGATAGGAAGCAAGTCACGGAGAAATCTGATCAGAATCACCCGGAGCGAAAGGGAGGGGACGGAGCACTTCGGTTCAAATCACAAGATTTTGCTCGCGGTTGGAAAATAAGTGTCTTGGGTGCGTTGTGTGTGGAACAATATTCGCCAAGATGGAGACTTCCTTATAAGCAAAAAGCGGAAAGACAGGTTTGTGATGCGGATCACATCTGTCGGTGGGTTAGAACACCGCATAGTTCACAGCTAAGAGAGCAGGATGCTCTTTGAGAGTTCCGGCCCGGATGAAAAAGCAATCCTCATCTGAGCGAGACGGGAGGTTGCATATGGCCACGTCGACGGTCGCAGAGGAAATCTCGGAACGTGAATCAAAATCCAAAGAAACGATGCGGGCGCTGGTATTTCACGGCCCAAACCGAATTGGGATCGAAAAGGTGCCGGTTCCGAGAGCAGGCGTCGGCGAAGCCGTACTTCGGATTACGCTGACGACAATCTGCGGAACCGACATTCACATCGTGAAAGGGGAATACAAGGTTCGGCCGGGGCTTGTTATCGGACATGAGCCGGTCGGGGTGATCCACGAACTTGGTGCCGGTTTGACTGGATACAAGGTGGGGGATCGCGTATTGGTGGGTGCCATCACGCCATGTGGCCAGTGCGGCAGTTGCCTCAGCGGCCAGTGGTCGCAGTGCGGTGGACCGATTGGCGGGTGGAAATTCGGCAATACTATTCACGGCGCACAAGCAGAATATTTGCTAGTACCAAACGCGCAAGCGAATCTGGCAAGAATTCCAGATGAACTCCGAGATGAACAAGTAGTTCTGCTGGCTGACATTGCCTCGACCGGGATCTCCGCCGCAGAGAGCGCACAACTGAAGATTGGCGATACCGCTGCGGTATTCGCTCAAGGGCCAATAGGGCTCTGCGCCACCGCAGGCGCGCGCCTCAAAGGGGCCAGCCTGATTATCGGGATCGAGTCCGATCCAAGCCGAGCCTCAATGGCGAGGAGAATGGGAGCCGATGTTGTGCTCAACTTCCAAGAGTGTGATGTAGTCGGGGAAGTCCTTCGCCTCACCGATGGCAAAGGCGTAGATGTGGCTATTGAAGCATTGGGCACGCAGGGCACATTTGAGAACGCGCTTCGTGTACTTCGGCCTGGTGGCACACTAAGCAGTCTCGGAGTGTACTCAGGAAAGTTGTCGCTGCCTGTGGAGCCATTTGCCGCAGGACTGGGCGATCACAAGATCGTTACAACACTTTGCCCCGGAGGAAAGGAGCGCATGCGACGTTTGATGGAGATGGTACGTTACGGTCGTCTAGATCTAACACCGTTGCTTACGCACCGGTTCAAACTAGAGCAAATCACCGAGGCCTACAAACTTTTCGCCGAACATCGTGACGGTGTGCTCAAAGTCGCGATCGAGCCGTAACAAATGTAGCGATAAAGCAAAAACCGCGCGGCGCTCAACGTTCGACGCCGCGCGGATTTGTTTGCACGCATTGTCCGCGCATTCTTCAACTATTAAAGGGATGATCGGGTCGGAGGCTGCGGGGAAATACTTATCAAGTTAGAGATCCCAAAACAACACTTTGAGCTGGTAAAGCATGAGCGCTGACGAGACCGGACGTCTTGTAATTCTGACCGGGCCATCTTGTGTCGGAAAGAGTCCGCTCTACAAGTCTCTGGGCCGATTCTATCCGGAGCTACGCAATCAGTTTCACAAACTGGTGCTGGTAAACAGCCGCGCTCCGCGTCCCGGCGAGATTGACGGCGTGGACTTTCATTTTCGGACGCAGGCTCAGGTTGAAAAGTTGAGGGCGAACCATCGTTATGCCGTACTAGAGGCGCGCAACGACCTTCAGGCCTTGGACATTGAAGAACTTGAGTCTTTACTGCGGCGCGGAAATGCATTCTTCGAGGGGAATCCGTATGTGGGCCGGGCACTGCAGACGCACCCTCACCTCGCGAATGTAAACCGGCTGAGCATTTTCGTTTCGCCACTTTCGAAGGAGGAAATCACCTATCTAAAGGCGCCGGAGCGCAACATATCGCTGGAGGAACTGCTCACCGACGTCATGCGCCGCAAACTCTTGCGGCGGACGCGTCGGCAAAAAGGTGAGCTGTCGGCGGCGGATTTGGAAAACATTGAGACCCGTGCTTCCAGCGCCTACCGCGAATTGCAAACAGCGTCGCACTTCCAATATGTGATTCCCAATCACGACGGCGAGGACTCCGACAATTGGGAGGCGTTTCATTACCTGATTGGAGACGCCCGCAAGACTCTCGATGCTTTCGCCGCCTTGCTGCAGGGCGTAGTTCGGCCGGGCGTGGAGAAGTGGGAACCGGACCTCTTGCCGGAGGCGCAGTGAGATGCCCTACGAACCACGATTTTACCGTTGTGTTCTGCAACTCTTGCTGTTGCCAGATTCATCGCGCCATAGGACTCCGCAAGTGCCTGATTCAAAGTGACATTCTCACGGCGAGCATCAGCACCTTAGCGATCGGCGCTTAACTTGTTGCGACTTTCATCACAATGCTGTGGAGAATTTCATTGCAGAAAACAATGTCATATTGCTGCTCGTCGTCTAGCTGCTTCATTACTGACGAGATCGCTGCCCTTTAGTGCGCGCACTCTCCGGCCACTCGGCTATGGCCCGGCAATTGCCTTTAGAAAAGTGTTGAGTGGCACGCAAAGCGGTTCCAACGAGGTGACTTATGACAGTCCTACTGGTTCTCTTCACCTTTGCAACTTTCTTACTAATCGATTACTTTCGCACCCGCCACGCGGTTGTCCAACGTGCATTGCAGGCTTCCATGGCCAAGCAAGGAACGATGCCACGCCTCCAGCCCGCCTTGGTTGGCGGCTTCGCGGTCCCAGAGAATCTTCGCTACCATCCTGGCCACACTTGGGCATTGAGTGAGAGCCCTAATTTGGTGCGGGTAGGCATGGATGATTTTGCGTCGAAGCTGACGGGAAAAGTGGAAAGCATCACGCTGCCACAACGCGAGCAGTGGATTCGTCAGGGGCAGAAGATGTGCACCGTCCATCGTGACGGCTGTGCAGTTGACATGGTTTCGCCTATCGAAGGCAGCGTGTCTAACATTAACGAAGCCATACTGCACGATCCGAAACTGGCCCTTCGCGATCCCTACGGAGAAGGCTGGCTGCTTACCGTGCAAGCGCCCGACGCTAAAACGAGCTTCCGCAACTTGCTGGGCGGTCCGCTGGCCCGCTGGTGGACAGAAGAAGCGGCAAGCCGCCTGCAGCGTCGCATGCCGATGGCACTGGGTGCTCTTGCCCAGGATGGAGGAATTGCGTTAGACAACCTCACGGCACAGATCCAAGACCAGGACTGGCTGCCGCTGGCAAAAGAGTTCTTCCTGTCATAGGTGACGTTCGCGGCCAGCGAGGCGAGGAAGTACTCGCTGAAGACCGCAATAACACCTGCACCCGGATTCGAGACTGATTAAGCCAGGATACCGGGTGCCGGTGCTTATTATCGTTATCACAAACAAAAGTCATGGTCGTCCCCGTGCGTCAGTAGCGTCGCGCTTGAACCAGCGTCGCGGGTATAACAGCGCTTCGGCACGCGCCACAGAGCGCGCTTCCCTTGAGATCAATCCACTCCACCGCGTGGGAGGAAGCCATGACGCACCGGTAATCGTCACAGTGGATCAAGTTCAGCGTGTGTCCCAGTTCATGAACCGCTTCTTTGAGCAGGCGTTGGCGAAGCAACTCAATGTTGGACGGAAGGCCATAGAACTCCTGCCGCAGCCGGTACGTCGAGAGCACCGCACAGGGACCACCCATCTGCGCCTCCCCGAAAACAAAAGTAAGAATCGGGATATACAGATCGACGGTCGCGATGCCCAACACCCGCCAGGAGTCGGTGGTAAGAAAGCTCTGCATGCGCTGCAGGATTTCCGAGGAGTGATACTGCTGCCGTTCCCCGTGGAAAGCAAACTCCGGATCGAGACGCACCGGAAGTACTTTGCAAGGCACGCAAAGAATCTCTTCGACCGCAGGCGCCAGGTCCCTCAATAGCCCGTCATCAACATTCCCGATCGGCAACAGTTGCAGCAGCTTCATTGCGTGCCTTCATCGGGCAACTTCATCCGGCTTTAATGAAGGGCGAGTCCAACCGTATTTCTTCAGCCTGTGGTAGAGAGTAACCCGATCGATGCCGAGAATCTCGGCGGCATGGCTCTGATTGCCTCCACACTCCTCCACCACCCGCAAAATGTGAGTGCGCTCCATGTCTTCTAATTTCTTACCCGATCCGCCCCAGCCGCCTTGTGCTTTGAATACGAAATCCTCTTCACGCAGCTCGGGCTCCTGTGCCACGACCATGGCTCGCTCCACCGCATTTTCCAACTCACGAACATTCCCCACCCAGGACTGCTGCTGTAGTTGGTTCACGGCCGCAGGTGAAATGCGAGCGACATGTTTGTTCATAGCGAGTGAGAACTTGCGGATGAAGTGGTCTACGAGCACCGGAATATCTTCCCGCCGTTCGCGCAGCGGCGGTAGTTCGATGCGGAAAATGTTGAGCCGGTAGAAAAGGTCAGGGCGAAACTTGCCCTCTTCAATCAGTTTCTCCAAGTCCCGGTTAGTGGCGGCAATGCAGCGGAAATTGACCTTGATAATTTGGTTGCCGCCAACGCGGGTGATTTCACGCTCCTGCAGCACGCGAAGCAGATCAGTTTGCGTCTTGAGGGTGATGTCCCCGATTTCATCTAGGAAAACGGTTCCGCCGTCAGCAATCTCGAATTTCCCTTTCTTGCGGTACTGCGCGCCAGTGAACGCGCCCTTCTCATGACCGAAGAGTTCGCTTTCGAGAAGCGTTTCCGTCAGCGCGCCGCAGTGAATCACTACCAGCGGATGAAACTTTCGCGGGCTAGCCTGATGAATCGCACGCGCTACCAGTTCCTTCCCGGTCCCGCTCTCGCCCGTAATCAGGACAGTAGCGTCCGTGGGGCCAACTGTTTCGATAGCATCGAAAATCTTGCCCATGGGCCCGCTTTGCCCAATCAATTCTCCCGGACGCGCCACCTCGGCGACAGCCTCGCGCAAGAGTACATTTTCCTGGACCGTCCGCTTGTGTGCCAGAGCGTTCTTTACCAGGTGCGCAATCTCGTCGGGGTCCAGGGGCTTGGTCACGTAGTCATAGGCTCCGTTCTTTAACGCCGTAACGGCGGTCTCAACCGAAGCATAACCGGTCATAATGATGACGATCAGCTCGGGATCGACTTCGTGCATGCGACGCTGCAGCTCGATCCCATCGGTGCCGTGCATTTTAATGTCAACCAAGGCCGCATCCCAGCGTTGTTGCGCCAGCCGGGTAAGCGCGTCGCTGGCGTTTTCCACCGTGTCCACTTCGTAGCCTTCTTCGCGAAACCACTTGCCCAGCGAGTCGCGCACGCTCAGTTCATCGTCCACGATCAGCAGTTTTCCCGTTGTGTTCACCTGAATCACCTCACCTTGGCGGCAGCACTTCCATCGCCCATGCCCACCAGCGAAGTCTCCGCGACTTGGGCTGGCAAGACTACGGTGAAAGTAGTACCGTGGCCCAGTTCCGATTCCACCTCGATGCGCCCGTTATGGCTCTCCACAATCCCGCGACTGATCGCCAGGCCGAGTCCGACTCCGCGCCCGCTTTCCTTTGTCGTCATAAAGGGTTCAAAGATCTGCGGCAGAACATCAGCAGAGATGCCGGCGCCGTCATCGCGCACCTCGATTTTGATTTCATTCTTGTCGCCATTCAGCCGCGTTCGGAGCCAGAGATTGCCGCCCCGCGGCATAGCGTCGATTGCGTTCATGATCAGTGCCAACAGCACTTGCTCAATCTGTGCGGGATCACAGAATACGCGCGGCAGATCTTCCGCCAGCTCCAGTTGCAGTTCAATTCCGACAAGCTCCAGTTGATGCCGCACCAGCAGCAGGCAACGGTCAATTACTGCGTGCAGATTGGCGGCTTGTACATTCATGGGCGCACTGCGCGAAAGGCTCAGCAGGTTCTTGATCAGATCGCCGCAACGTCGGCTTTCCGCAGCGATCAGATCCAGACATTGCATAGCCTCCTCGCGCTTTTCGTGCTCAGCCTGGCCTGAGCCAACCCATTTTCGGAGCAGTTTGGCGTAAGTAAGAATGCCGGACAGCGGATTGTTCACCTCGTGCGCGACCACGGCTGCCATCTTTCCCATCGAGGCCATCTTTTCCACGTGCAGCATGTGATCGTGAACGTTCTGGAGTTCGCGCGTCTTCTCCGCAACCCGGCCCTCAAGAGTCTTTGCCCAGGTCAAGATTTGTTCATTGGCGGCGTTTAACTGCATACTCATACAATTAAACGACTCGGCCAGGTCTCCCACTTCATCTCGAGACCGCACCTCGATCTGGTACCCTAGCTCCCCATGAGATAGATGTTCTGTGCCCTTCTTAAGCACCTGGATAGGTTTTTGGACCACTCGCCACACGAACCGCCAGCTCAACATCGCCACAATGAGCAACGCCGCTGCGGTGTAAGACAGCATACGTCTGCTGCTGGCCGCAAGTTGCGCGTCGGCCTGGGCGAGCGAAAGATTTGTGTCCAGTACGCCCAACACCTGCTGGCTCGCGGGATGCGCGTGGCATGCTGCGTTGGAGCAGCTGGCCTGATTTTCAATGGGAGTAATAATTCCGAGCACCCGGTGCCCTTCGCCGTTGCGATAAATCCGAAAGCGGTCAGGGCGATTCAGGCGCGTCAATGGCTGCGATTGACTGTGGCAGCCGTAGCAGGCTTCCGACGTCTTATCGAGAACATGACTGACTTCCGCAGGATCGGTGGAATAGCTGACCCGCCCTTCCTGGTCAAGAATGCGCACCTTGACCATGCCGGGTTCGTCGGCCATAGTTTGAATCGCGTGGTAAAGCCCCTCCCGATCGTTGCGGAGCATGTAATAGGCTGCACTGCGTTTGATCACATCGCTGACCCGCTCGGCGCTGGCGAGCGTGGCCGCTTCCAGATGTTGGCGGTGGAGCCGAATATTCAAGTATCCGAGGAGCGTGAAGATGACCAGCATCACCGTCAACAGAGACCCTATCAACTTCGCGCCAATGCTGCCAGTCAACCGCTTCCAGCGCACAACAGCACGACTTGGTTCAGTCTCCCGCATTAGTTAACACCTCTGCACCAGCGACGGGCTCGGTTTCGAATTGGCGACTCCGCGCTACCGCTGATTTTTCTTCGGGCGAGGTCGGAGGGAAAATAGGCAGGTACTTCACAGCGACTCCGAACAGTGCAAATCCCATGGCGATAATCATCAGGGTCACGGAGAACTCCGTCCACTTCGGCATGTAGTGATGTCCGACGTAAGTTTCAAAGCCAATGAGGCTGACATTGAGGCGATTCGTAATAAAGCCGAGCAGACAAATGACAGAAGCTAGATACAGGCCATTGGGCGAGAGTCTGACTTTCTTGAAGCTGAGCAGTGTGATTGGAATTACAAAGGCCAGCGCTAGTTCGAGCCACAGAAAATACGCTTCGTAGCTGGGTTTAAAGATTTGTCTAAGTATTCCGCGATGGAAGTAGTCTTCAAAGCGGAGCAGTGCGTTCACCCAGAGAGCGACCAGCAAGGCTCCGCCCAGTTCGATCAGAACCGGAAGTTCGAGGTGACGCCCGAGGGCCTTCGCGCTCTGCGTCGACTCGAAAATCGTCATTGCCAAACCGACTGCAATCGCCGAGCCGAAGAACAAGAATGGCAGTGCCGACGAATACCAGAACGGGTGCAGCTTGCTCGGCATGATCAGGTAGAGAGATCCGAGCGAGCTCTGGTGCAAGGTGGAGAGCAGGATGCTTAGAACGACCAATACTGGGTAGATCTTCTTGATCCACTTAATCGGCGCTTTGAGATTGAAGCGCTCGAAAACGTTGGGAAGGAATTCGAAGAAGAGCACCGTGGTGTAAGTCATTACGCACATTCCCACCTCGAACATGACCGAGTGCGGGTTCATGTAGATCAGTTGATGCCAGATGAACCACGGGCGGCCAAGATCGAACAGCAGTCCAACGATGAAAAGCAAATAGCCGAGGAATGCAGTCAATACCGCGGGGCGCACTACGCTATGCAGGCGCTTAACGTTGAATAAGTAGACCGCGCCAATCACACAGAAGCCGCCCGCTGCCAGCATGACGCCGCACAGGCAGTCGAAACCGATCCAGAATCCCCAGGGAAACTGATCGGTCATGTTTGAAACCGCGCCCAAGCCATAGAAATAACGAATGAAGGTGGAGTACAGGCCCAGGCCCATGATCACAATGAATACAACTTTCCAGAACGTCAGCTTCATCTTCATTGCGCACGTCCGTTCTTCTTGTCTCTTTCCTGTGCGGTTTCCGCTGCTTCAGCAGCGGCCACTTCTGAGCGACGATGCGAAATCCAATAAATGCCCCCCAGGACGAGTGACCACACCGGGATAAAGTCTGGAATTTTCGACATCACCCGCCCCGTATATTCCGGTATCGGAGTATCCCCGATTTTTTCGGATGCTGGATAGCCGTATTCTTCAGCTTTCACACTGGAGAGAATAAGCACACAGGTTCCGCCAACTTCGTTGAGGCCGTAAATGCGAGGCAGGTAGGTAGTCGGATTTTGCCGAATACGGTCCTGCGCCTCCCTGATGAGGTCGTCGCGATCGCCAAACTTAGTCGCGCCAGTGGGGCATATCTCGGCACATGCCGTCTGCTTGCCAGCAGCTACTCGATCCGGGCACATTATGCATTTACGCACTCGCGGGTTAAGCGATCCCCATTCGTACTTCGGCTGGTTAAAGGCACACGCCACCATGCAATACCGGCAGCCGATGCACTTCCACACGTCGTATACAACAGGCCCCTCCTTGGTTTTGTGAAAGGCTCCAACCGGACACGCCGAAGCGCACGCGGGGTGCTCACAATGCATGCATAGCCGCCGCATGAACTTATCGTCCTTGGTCATGACGACCGTGTACTTGTGCGCAGATTGCACCGACTCCGCCGCCACCTTGTCGTCATACGGCAAGTTGTTTTGCCGGGCACAGGCGCTTTCACATTGCTTGCATCCAATGCACATCGTGGCATCGTACAGCAGTGCTTTACTCATAATTTCTCCAATTGCTCGGCAAGCGGCACGGCTGTTCCAGAAATGACCTTAGGAACACATAGAACGACTTCGTCGAACCGCCCGGAAAAAGATAACCGGGGCCGGAGTGGTGACCCTCCGGACCCCGGTGGCCTGTTCCGTCTGGCGAGGCGATGAGAGGATCAGACGCCCGGCTGACAATGAATCGGCAGGATTTCACACCCGTCCGCCGAATTAAACCGGACATCTTCATACGCACTCTCGCGCATTCCACCGCCTTTAGTTCTCTGTCGGCGTTACGCCAAAGGAACAGACAAAGGCTACGACGACTACTTCTGCAAAGTGCGGATGTATGCCAAGATTGCCTTGACGTCATCAGCTGGCAGACCCTTCACTCCAGCCGGGTGCTTCGCCGTGCCGGCAACCTTCTTGATCAAATCATCGTCGGACGCCTTCTTTGTCTCATCCGAAACCAGGCTCGGAATCTTGGCCGCGGGCTTGCCCGCTGCATCCGCCCCGTGGCAGGCTGCGCATTTTGCTTTGTAGATGGCCGCTCCGTCATCAGCGGCCCACGACGGATTGGGAATCAGCATGAACAGTGCTATTGCGATTGTCACTATCAGCATCACTAGCTTTGTCGTCTTCATGATTTCGTATTCTCCACTTGTGAAGTCTCGCAACCCAGATGAAAGAGGCAATTCTTCCTACTGTCGAGCCTGCGTTGCAAAAGTAACCACTAACACAACCCATCTACGAACATGTAAGAGAACTCAGCAACTCCGTGCTTGCCTAGATGAGATTTTCAACGTCCTGGAGAACAGCCGCAATGATCCCGATCACCCTAATACGTGACTCTAATACGTGACTCTGGTGCAGCGGTTTTGTGGCTCTTGAAAGCCTAGGGATCGGTGGAACTAAGGCACAATGATCGACTTCTCACCACAGGCCAGTCGTCAGGTATTCGTGAATCGACCCGGCTGCGCGGCGGCCTGCACCCATGGCGAGAATGACAGTGGCCGCTCCAGTCACGATGTCGCCGCCGGCGAAGACGCCCCGGCGCGTGGTGCGCTGGGTCTCAGAATTGGCCTGTATGTAACCCCTTTTGTCTGTACCTAAGCCCGGTGTGGTGCTTTGCACGATGGGATTGGCTGTGGTCCCGATCGCCATTACCGCCACGGATAACGGCAATTCAAACTCCGAGCCCGTGATCGGCACCGGCCGTCTGCGTCCCGACGAATCCGGTTCGCCCAGTTCCATCCGCACGCAGTGTGCCGCCGTTAACCAACCTTTGCCATCCGAAACGAATTCCACGGGCGCGGTCAACATCTGGAAATCGATTCCCTCTTGCCGCGCATGATGAACCTCTTCCGCTCGTGCCGGCATCTCCGCGTCGCTGCGGCGGTAGATCACGTAGGCCTTGCGCGCACCCAAGCTTTGCAGAAGTAGATGTGCTTGTGGCGTTCTCCGAGAGGTGGCTAAGCGAAGCCGTCAGACTGACTTACCGCGCCAATATGTGCGTTGTCATCGATAAACAGGCGGCCTGCGAAAAGAGCTCGGCGGTCAATCTCAAGGAGGTCTGGTTTTTTCACCTTGTCTTCGAGGACGCTCAAAGCGGTTCCGGGAGCCAGGCACTCGGTCTCTTCCAGCAGCGCGCCCATCATGACAATGTTAGCCGCCTTGGTGGAACCAAGTTTGTCTGCGATCTCTGCGGCCGGAATCCCGACTACCTGGGCTCCGGGCGCGGAAAAGTCGGCGGGAACGCTGGCGCCGTTGTAAAGAATGAGGCCACCGGTTGCAACTTCGGACGCAAACTTCCGCAGCGAAAACTCATTCATGGCCACCAGAACGTCAGGGCGCGAGACAAGCGGCGACCCAATCCGCTCTCTTGATAAGCACACATGGCAATGTGCGCTACCCGAGCGCATCTCCGGCCCATACGATGGCAGCCAACTTACCTCCAGGCCTTCACGCATACCCATTTCGATGAGGAGCTGCCCAAGCAGCAGGACTCCTTGTCCTCCAAAACCCGCAACCTTGATGGTGACATTCTTGAAGTGATAGGCACGTTTCGTTGTGGAAACATTGTGTAAGTGCGTTTTTGGCGTGATCTCTAGCACATCCCCGACCGTCCGTTGTAGAGGCTCATCGCCCGTTGGAACCTCTGGTCTGCGGTCGCGGAAAACATTCAGCGGGAATGTTGGCGTCATCTTTTCGAGGACCCATCGCCGCGCCTCCACCGGGTTTTTGCCCCAAATGGTGGGACACGGCGAAAGAATTTCGACAAACGAAAAGCCTGCGTCGTCCCGCTGGATCTCAAGTGCTTTGCGGATCACCCGCCGCGCTTTCATGATGTTCTTGTTGTCCGACAGGGCCACTCGCTCGATGTATGCGGGCGCTTCCAGCGTGGCGAGAAGTTCCGCCATGTGCAACGGGAAGCCTTCATTCGCCGGGCGCCGCCCCCATGGCGAAGTGGTGCTCTTCTGACCAACCAAAGTGGTGGGTGCCATCTGCCCGCCGGTCATACCGTAGATTCCGTTGTTCACGAAAAAGACAGTGATCTTTTCACCGCGATTGGCGGCATGCACAATCTCCGCAGTGCCGATGGCCGCCAAATCGCCGTCTCCCTGATAAGAAATGACGATCTTCTCGGGGCAGGATCGTTTGATTGCCGTGGCCGAAGCTGGCGCGCGGCCATGCGCGACTTGCACATTACCCACGTCAAAGTAGTAATAGGCAAACACCGAGCAGCCTACCGGACTCACGAAGATTGTGCTGTCCTGAAGCCCCAACTCCTGCAAGGCTTCGGCAATCAGTTTATGAACAACTCCGTGCCCACAGCCGGGACAGTAGTGCGTCTGATGCTTCAGTTCCGATTTGCGCTGGTACAGATCAAAGAACACCGGCGACTTGGAGTGGATTGGTTCATATCCATCTTTGCTAACTTCAAGGCTAGCTTTGGATTGGGCTTCGGCCGTAACTTCGGATTTAGCCTCAAGGCCGTCCACGCCGATCACGCTCTCGACTTCCATTTTCGTTGTCCTCGTCGGCCAGTTCCACGTCTGAACTGGTTTCAGACCATGGCACTCATGCGGGTTAACACCAGTTGCTGCAGTTCTGCGACGGAGGGCACGTTGCCCCCCACGCGGCCGTAAAACTCCACCGGCACTTTGCCATTGAGCGCCAGATGCACATCTTCTACCATTTGCCCGTTGCTCAATTCCACAACAATGACTTTTTCCACTTTTCGCGCAGCTTTTGCCAGCGTTTTGGAAGGATAGGGCCACAGAGTGATCGGGCGGAACAGCCCTGCTTTCACGCCTTCCTTGCGCAAGGCGTCGACTGTGGAGAGCAAAACGCGGGAGACTATCCCGTAGCCAACCAGCAGGATCTCGGCGTCCTCGGTGTAACAAAGCTCGCAGAGCGGTTCGGCCTCTTGAGCACGTATGTACTTGGCTTCCATTCTGCGCTGGTGTTCTTCCAATTCATCGGTTTCGAGACAAATGGAGCTGACGAGATTGGCGCGCGTCTCAGGCGTCCCCTTCACCGCCCAGGATTTTTCGGGTGGATGAATCTCGCGGTACTCAAGGTCGAGCGGTTCCACCATTTGTCCGATGAAACCATCGGCAAGCACGACAGCGGGATTGCGGTATTTATCGGCGAGCTCGAAGGCCAGCATGGTGAGCTCGGCCATCTCCTGCACCGAAGCAGGGGCCAACACGATATTGCGATAGTTGCCGTGCCCGCCGCCTTTCACCATGGCAAAGTAGTCGCTTTGTTCTGGAGCGATGTTGCCCAGTCCGGGTCCGCCGCGCATTACGTCCACGATTACGCAGGGTAGTTCCGCGCCGGCCAGATAGGACATACCTTCCTGCATCAGGCTGAGGCCGGGCCCGGAAGATCCCGTCATGACGCGGGTCCCAGCCGCGGCTGCGCCATATACCATGTTGATCGCGGCGACCTCACTCTCCGCTTGTAGAAAAGTTCCGCCGACTTGCGGAAAATAGAGCGCGGCCGATTCGGCAATTTCGCTGGCTGGAGTAATTGGATATCCATAGTAGGCGCGGCATCCGGCGAGGATCGCGCCCTTAACGACCGCGACGTTCCCCTTACAGAGCTGCCGCATGCTCGCCTCCTTGCACCGCCGCAAACGCCTTTCCTTTCGCCTTTATCCGGTAGACCGTAATCGCACCCGGTTCCGGGCAGCAATAAAAACAGATTCCGCAAGCGGTGCAATCCTGCCCGGTGTACCGTGCGGGATGGGCCCCATAGGGATTCAATTCTGGCATCAGTTCCAGGCACTTGGGCGGGCATGATTCGACGCACAGCCCGCATCCCTTGCATTCTTTGACATCGACTGTGACCTTACCGCGCATTTGGCCAGCCATGTTCACCTCATCACGCTGTCTCCACGGCTAAGGGCCGCTGAAGCCATTTTGTCTTCTCGCAAAATTCGTAAAGTTCTTCCCGAAATTTGGGGTGTGCAATGTCGATCAAGGCCTGCGCCCGTTGCCGGATTGTCTTCCCGTGCAGATACGCAACACCGTATTCCGTCACGACATAGCGGATTAGGCCTCGCGATGTAACCACTCCTGCTCCCGGACTCAGCATGGGAACAATCCGCGAGATCGTGCCATTCCTTGCCGTGGACGAAACAGCAATAATCGGCTTCCCGCCCTTAGAGCGCGAAGCCCCCCGCAGGAAGTCCACTTGTCCGCCAATACCGCTATAGAACTGGCTGCCGATCGAATCGGAGCACACCTGGCCGGTGAGATCGATCTGCAGGGCGGAGTTGATCGCCACGACGTTATCGTTACGTCCAATCAGTGCCGGGTCGTTCGTATAGGCTGTGGGGTGGAACTCGAAGATCGGATTGTTATCCACGAAGTTGAACAACCGTTTCGTGCCAAGGACGAAGCCCAAGATTATTTTTCGGGGCTTGAAGTTCTTGCGCGCACCCGTGATGACTCCGGCCTCGATCAAAGGAATCACGCCATCGGAAACCAATTCACTGTGCACGGCCAGGTCTCTACGATCCATGAGAAAGGGCAGCACGGCATCCGGAGTTCCGCCAATGCCGGTCTGCAATACCGCTCCATCCTCAATCAAACTGGCTACGTTGCGAGCTACGGCCACGTGCATGTCACTAATTTGCGGTTGCTTCATAGCACACAGTGGTCGGGACGAATCCACAATTGCGTCAAGCTCGCCCACATTGATAAAGCTGTCCCCGTAAGTGCGTGGCATCTGGTCGTTGACCTGTGCAACAACGTAGCGAGCACATTTTGCGGCTGTGAGCGAGGTATCCACTCCCACGCCGAAGCTGCAAAAACCGTGCGGGTCTGGTGGGGAAAGTTCGAGCAAAGCCACATCGATGGGCATCGCACCGCTCTCGAAGAGTTCCTCGATCTCGCTTAAGTAGATTGGCGTGTAATCGGCCCGGCCATCCCTTATGGCCTCCCGCACATTGGGGCCGATGAACATGGCGTTATGCCGGAAATGTGCCCCCATCTCCGGGGCGACGTAGGGAGCCGCTCCCATGGTCATCATGTGAACTATCTCCACATCATGTACAAAGGGAGCACGGCGCATCAGCGCCTCCACCAAGGTCTCCGGCTCGGCGCAGCCCGGTTGAATATACACGCGCATTCCCGACTGCACACAGCCTAACGCCTCCTCTGCCGATCGTATTTTGTTTTTGTAATCAAGTTCCCACGACATTGTTTCTTTCCCCATGCAATGACCTTAGCCGTCGCCACACACGCCAACTTTCCGCCTCTCGCAACCACTCGTAAATGGTCTGCCACGTGTTGGAATATGCAGGGCCCTCTCCCTCTTAACTGTTTATTTTCGGACTCGACCCTTAGTCCGGCTATGGCACAAGGCACACCTAACTGTGATCGGCATCACGGCAGCATGAAAGGATGCTCATGGTTTTGAGCGGCGTACCGACGAGTGGTTACCATATGAGAGGGAGAAACCGGAACCGAGTGCACAGGCAGTAGTCGGAATAGCCAGGCAATTCGCGGCGAAGGAATCTCTCCTCACCTTAGGAGCCGCAAGACAAGGACCGGCATAAAAAGAGTGGAACGGGCAAGGCAATCCACGAAGCAGCGCGAGCGGATTAGCGAGCGCCATCACGATCCCTCCCAGATACATGGGGTGGCGAAGAATGCTGTAAGGCCCGCTGGAGACAACTGGCTGGCCGGCCTCCACCTGGATGGTGCGAGCCGGCGCACGCGAACAACGCCGAAAAATCATGGCAAGAGGCAGGCGAATCAGAAACTGTGTTCTGAGTGACATTCCACAGCCACGCTTTCTCTGAATTCGGCCGGCCCGCCAAAATGTTACCGAAGCCGCTTCAGTTCCGGCTCACGCACCGTAACCAGCTCGGGATACATGCGGCGAAACGTCTCGGTCACATGGCAATTCCAGCAGACCGGCGAGTGAGTGGCGAATACTTCGGGAAGCTGCTCGGGCCGCAATTCTCTCCACTCAACCGTCTTGTGATCCGGGCCGAGCAACCCTGGCGCGTGATCCAGATGGCGTAATTCGCCGAAGGGCTTCTGACAAAGCGCGCACTTCTTTCTCTGATACCAATGCGAAACGATGTTCCAGACCAGGCAGTTCTCGGGGTCGACTTCTATCTGCTTTAAGCATTCCTGGCCACAATCCTGCCGCTCCGGCCATCGCGAGCATTGCTTCAAACGGAGAATGGGCTCAGAAAGAAATGCGCCCACCGCAGCCTGGCCGGCCGCTACGTCAACAGCTGCAGCTTTGTGGGTCTCAGGGCAGGTGATGAGGCGCTTGCCTCGGTATTCAAAGTAAGCTCGCACACCGGGAATAGCGCGGAATACGAATAGCCCCATCGCGAGTGCGAGAACGCCCAGCACGAACAGAATCGTCCCTGTCATACGTCACCTCACAGGGCGGCAAGCCTCCCATTCGGCTTGCCAAGCGGCTCACCGCTCTTCCGAGCGGATTCAGTGTGACACGAAACGTGCGAAGCTGCGGTAACTGTCATCACTCGAAGCTGTGAGTGACATCACTCCCGAGTCAACAACCTACTGCTTCAAGGGATGTCCGAGGCGTACGTATATGCGCCTTGACTGCTACGGAAAGCCGCCGGATGCCCTCGCGGATTTGCTCCGGCTCGGAAAAAGAAAAATTCAATCGCATATGCCGGCATTCCTCTGGCGTAGCGTTGGCATAGAAGCAGTCGCCCGGCACGAAGGCTACGTGTTCAGCCAATGCTGCGCGGAACAATAAACGGCAATCGATCCCTTCGGGCATAGTGACCCAGAGGAACAACCCGCCTTGGGGATGAGTCCAGGTAACCTCCGATGGAAAGAATTCCTCAAGCGCATGCAGCATCACGTCGCGCCGCTCCCGATACACCTGACGAATGAGTTTTACATGCTGATCAAGGAATCCATCCTTTGCCACTTCATACGCCACGATCTGGTTAAACGTTGCAGTGTGCAAGTCCGCAGCCTGCTTGAGCAGTGCCAGCCTGGTGATTACATCCGAAGGAGCAACAATCCAAGCTAGGCGGATTCCCGGCGCCAGTGTCTTGGAGAAAGTGCTTAGATACAGGACATTTCCCGGTGGGCGCCCGTCGTGGTGCCGTAGGGTTTTGTAGTCGAGCACTACCAGCGGTGTCAGGTGTTCGCCTTCGTAGCGCAACTGGCCGTAAGGATCATCTTCAATGATAGGGATACCATATCTGTCGGCCAAGAAAATCAGCTGGTGCCGCCGCTCTTCTGAAAGCGTCACGCCCGCCGGGTTCTGGAAGTTAGGCAGGATGTACATGAGCTTCGGGCTTAAGCGCAACGTGCTTTCCAGCAGGTCGGTGCGCAGCCCGTCGTCATCGAGCGGGACAGAAATAAACTGAGCGCCGTAAACATTGAAGGCTTGCAGCGCCCCCAGATAAGTGGGAGCCTCAACCAGCACGCGGTCTCCAGAGTTGATCAGCAATTTGCCAATCAGATCAAGAGCCTGCTGCGAACCAGTGGTGATGAGCACATTCTCGGCCTTGGCCAGAACGCCGTAGCGGGCCATGTTCTGCGCGATCGTCTCGCGCAGCGGTTCGTAGCCTTCGGTGGCGCCGTATTGCAACGCTTGCGCGCCGTGTTTTTCAAGAACCCTGCGGCAAGCCTCCTCGAACCGTTCTACGGGAAACACCTCGGGAGCGGGAAGGCCTCCACCAAATGAAATTATTTCGGGCCGTTGCGTGAGTTTCAGAAGCTCCCGGATCGTTGAGCCTTTAGTCCGAAGAGTACGCAGTGCATAACGTGATTTCCACACCGTTGACACGAGTGCCTTCTTCCCCGGATTCTTAGCCTTCCACTATTACCGGATCCGCCTTGCGAGGCTGTCACAAGAATCATTCTCCTGTGCGTCGACGACAGCAATCGCGGCTACGGCCACGATGTCTTCCACCTGGGCATTCCGCAGCAAGACATGCACGGGGCGGCTCATTCCCATGAGGATGGGACCAATGGTCTCCGCGCCTCCGATCTTCGCCAGCAGCTTGTAACCCGTGTTGGCGGAAGCGAGATCGGGGAAGATCAGGACATTAGCGCCGCCCTTCAGCATGCTGAAGGGATACGATTGTTCGATTATTTCTGGCGACAGCGCCTCGTCGGCGGTGATTTCTCCGTCCACAATTAAGGTCGGATCGGCGTAGTGCAGCAACTCCACGGCTTTGCGCACTTTGTTGCAGATGGGGTGGTCGACGTTTCCAAAGCTAGAGAACGACAGCATGGCAACCCGCGGCGTAATGTTAAAACGACGCGCCATTTGCGCTGTACAAAGAGCGATCTCCACCAGATCTTCGGCAGTGGGCTCGATGTTCACACTGGTGTCTGCCAGAAAGTAAACGTCCCCCTTGCGCGTGATCATGGCATAGCAACCGGACACGCGGTGCAGGCCCTCGCGCATGCGCACGATTTGCAACGCCGGCCGAATCGTATCGGGAAAATGTTGATTGACACCGGAAACCAGCGCGTCCGCATCTCCCATACGAACCATCATCGAACCAAACACATTCCGGTCGTTGATGAGAATGCGTGCCTCGCTCAGGGTTACACCCCGGCGTTGCCGCAAGCGGAACAGTTCCTGTATGTAGAATTCGCGCAGCTCCGATATCGCTGGATCAACAATCTTTATGCCTTCGAGGTTCAGGTCCAGTTCCTTTGCCCGGACTTGAATCGTGGTGAGGTTACCCAGCAGAATGGGCTTCGAAATTTTTTCCTCGACCAAGGAATGGCAGGCGCGAAGGATCTTTTCGTTGTCGCCCTCGGGAAATACAACGCTCTTAGGATGAGCTTGTGCCTTGTGAATCATGGTGCGCGAGACCTCGTGAGCCTTTCCCAGCCGGCTCTCCAACTGCTCACGGTAGGCGTCGAGATCGATGGGTTCCTGCGCCACACAAGTACGCATCGCTGCTTCAGCCACTGCGGAAGCCTCCCACACCAGCACACGTGGATCGAACAGAGTTGGAATCAGGTATTCGCGGCCAAAGCTCAGTCTCTTCACGCCATAAGCGCGGCAGACGGAATCGGGAACGTCTTCTTTGGCCAGAGCTGCCAGTGCCCGTGTAGCCGCCAACTTCATCTCTTCATTGATGGCAGTGGCGCGCACGTCCAACGCGCCGCGGAAAATGAAGGGGAAGCCAAGCACATTGTTGACCTGATTGGGATAGTCAGCGCGTCCCGTTGCCATGATGACATCGCTGCGACAGGACTTTGCGTCCTCATAGGTGATCTCGGGATCGGGGTTCGCCATGGCGAAGACGATGGGATCGGAAGCCATCGAGAGCACCATATCCGTAGTCACCGCACCTTTCACCGATAATCCGACGAACACATCAGCACCTTGCATCGCGTCCGCCAACGTGCGCCGATTCGTTTCAGAAGCGAACCGTTCCTTGTACTTGTTCATCCCTTCGGTGCGGCCCTTGTAGATAACACCCTTGGTATCGCAGAAAATAATGTTCTCGTGCTTCACGCCTAACCGCACATAGTGTTCGGCTGTGGAAATGCCCGCGGCTCCAGCGCCATTGAAAACCACGCGAACGCTGGCAATGTCTTTGCCTGCGATCTCCAGCGCATTGAGCAACGCGGCTCCTGTGATGATCGCTGTGCCATGTTGATCGTCGTGGAAAACTGGAATCTTCATAGTCTTGCGCAGAGTTTCCTCGATGTAGAAGCATTCCGGCGCTTTGATGTCCTCCAGATTGATGCCGCCGAAGGTGGGTTCGAGAAGCTGGCACGCCTGGATGATTTCGTTTGGATCGTGAGTGTTCAATTCAATGTCGAAGACATTTACATCGGCAAACCGCTTGAACAGTACGGCCTTGCCTTCCATAACCGGCTTGCCGGCCAGTGCTCCGATGTCGCCCAGACCCAGCACCGCAGTTCCATTAGTCACAACTGCGACCAGGTTGCCCCGTCCCGTGTACCTGAACGCGTCGTGCGGATTTTTCTCGATGGCGAGACACGGCTGGGCCACACCCGGAGTGTAGGCCAGGCTTAGATCGCGCTGGCTGCGGCAGGATTTGGTTGGAGTAATCTCAATCTTCCCCGGCTGAGGGTTGCTGTGATAATCCAGAGCTTGCTGCTTGGTAATCATCATGACGCCCTCCGACGTTTGCTGGGCACACTTGTGCCGCTCCGGCACCTTGGCACCTTGGACCGCGCGAAGAGGAGCGTCATTCCTTCGGGCTCCGCCGCCACACCGGCACATTCGGGTTCCAGTGGTGGACCTCTTTATTGAAGTCCCTGCTTGGCGATTGACCCGCAGCAACAACCGCGAGTTCCCTGGAAGGAGTTCGCAACAATTCTGTTACGTAATTTTCAACCTGTTGCCGGACCTTCGGATCGTTCAACACCACCAGTAGTTCAGGTTTTTCGACGTGCGTGAAACCACCGCACAGCGGACATTTCACTAAATCGTCATTCACCATTGCCGCACCCCGGGAACAACCTCCATAAATTGTCGGTTGACCTAGCGTTCATTAAAGCGCACGCGCGTTGGGTAAGCAGTGACGAGAGTCTTTTCGGTAGGTGACGCAAATCACAACCTGAAGGACATGGGGATGCCTGGCAACTCAAGCCGTCGTGAACAGGTTCGGGCCTCTCTAGGGACTCCGACCAGATCAACCTTGGTCCACGGTCTTCCTTCGGACACACTCAATCAGATTTCTCTACATCACTTCCGGCTTAACGATCATGCCTTGGATCCAAGTCCGCTAGTGCACGGGGTGGGGTTTTCCCCACCCCACACCTCACTTTTCTCTCGCTGAGACTCGCTTACACCAGGCCCTGGTCAAGCATGGCATTAGCCACCTTTACGAAGCCGCCTATGTTAGCGCCGTTCACCAGATTGCCCGGCGTGCCATATTTCTCAGCCGTTAGGTAGCAGTTCTGGTGGATGGCGATCATGATTTTGTGCAGACGGTCGTCGACCTCGTAGCGCGTCCAGCTCAGCCGTGCGCTGTTCTGTGACATCTCCAGTCCCGACGTTGCCACTCCGCCCGCGTTCGCGGCCTTGGCTGGTCCGTACAGGATCTTGGCGTCCAGGAATATCTTGGTAGCCTCGAACGTGGATGGCATGTTCGCGCCCTCAGCGACCAGCTTGATGCCGTTCTTAATAAGATTCGCAGCATCTTTCGCCGTGATCTCGTTTTGGGTGGCGCTCGGGAAAGCGCAGTCAGCTTTCACGTTCCACAGCGGATTGTGGTTGAGCTTGATGTCGGTAGGCATGAAGATCGCTTTTTTGAACTTGTCGGCATACTCCCGGACGCGTCCGCGCTTCACGTTCTTCAAATCCATAATCCAAGCGAGCTTTTCGCGATCGATGCCGTCCGGATCGTAGATTACGCCGTTCGAGTCCGACACCGTGACCGGCTTGGCGCCGAAGTCGAGAAGCTTCTCGATCGTGTACTGCGAAACGTTGCCGCTGCCGGAAACCAGGCACAGCTTGCCTTCGAGCGCATCTTTGCTGTTCTTCAGCATTTCGCTGGCGAAGTAGACGCAGCCGTATCCAGTGGCCTCGGGACGAATCAGTGAACCGCCCCATGCCAGTCCTTTACCAGTGAGGACACCGGTGAATTCATTGCGCAGCCGTTTGTATTGCCCAAACAGATAACCGATTTCGCGTCCGCCCACGCCGATGTCGCCCGCGGGTATGTCCGTGTCCGGCCCGATGTGGCGCGAGAGTTCGGTCATGAAGCTCTCGCAGAAGCGCATCACTTCGTTGTCGCTCTTGCCCTTGGGATCGAAATCCGAACCGCCTTTGCCGCCGCCCATGGGTAGCGTGGTGAGCGAGTTCTTGAAGACCTGCTCGAACGCCAAGAACTTCAAAATGCCCAGATTCACCGAGGGATGGAAGCGCAGTCCACCTTTGTAAGGGCCGATGGCGCTGTTCATCTCGATGCGGAAACCGCGATTGACCTGAATATCTCCACGATCGTCAAACCAGGGCACGCGGAACATAATCACGCGCTCCGGTTCCACCATCCTCTCCAGGATGCGGGCTGATTGATATTCGGGATGCCTGGCCAACACCGGGCGCAGAGAATCAACCACTTCCCGCACGGCCTGATGGAACTCAGGCTTGGCGGGATTCTTCGCCCGTACGCCGGTAATTACTTCTTCAATGTAGTCCGCCGGAGCGTTCACTCGCGGCGGCGTCAATACAAAAGACATAGTGCTACCTCCATAGGTTCAACCTTAATAAATTCGTCTCCATTGTCTTTGAGCAAATACAACTCGCAGCGTTCCAAGAACGCGTACAACTGTGACTTGGGATGCGGTTCCCCATGGCACCCAATGCTGCAGTCGTTCGGAACATATCTTCATACGTGTCGCTGTGCTCGTACAGTCAGGATCGGGCAGCGTGCGTTGGCCACGACCCGGTGCACCGTCGACCATGGCACGTGCGACGTGCTATCGGAAGGACGCGCTCCCAGCACAATCAGATCGGCGTCGTGTTTCGCCGCAGTCTTTACGATGCACTCCCACGCAGGTCCAAACTCGACCAAAGGTTCCGGCGCATACGCCAAGCCCGCATCCTTCGGCACCACTGCTGCCAACTGCGCCAGTCCGCTTTCGATCGGACCGGACCGCTCTTCCAGGTTCGAATAGTTCTCGATGACGTGCATCAGCGTCAATCGCCCGTCAAATTGCTTGGCAAGCCCGACCGCAAGTGGTGCAACCTGCAGCGACTCAGACGTAAAGTTCGTGGCATACAGAATGTGTCGCAATTCTAATTCGGGGGGCGCCAAGGCTCGTCCATTTCCGTCGAATTTTGGAAGTCTGGCACGACCGCAGACCTTTGGTCCAACGGTCAAAACGGGGCATGGCGAATGCCTGAGAATATTCTCAGCTACGGAACCCAGCAACAATTTTCCCAACCCCGTGCGACCATGACTTCCGATCACGATGAGATCGATTTCGCTTTCAGAGATGATGCGGCTCAGGTTCGGCCAAACGCTGCCATGGCGCACATAGGTCCGGTGCGGAATTTCGCATACTGGAGCTATCACTTTCTGCAGTTGCTCCAACGCTAAAGTGTTCGCATTTTCGCATAGGTCTACCATCGCAATATAGTCGATACCGCCAGACATCAGAAGTGGCGCCGTGTCGGAGAGGACATGTGCGACATGCAACGTGCTTCCAAGCTTGCGGCACACTGCCGCCGCATAGGGAAGCGCCGATTCTGAAGCCGCTGAGAAGTCGGTTGCATAAAGCACGTTCTTTACGGAGATCGCAGCTGTTGGCTTCTTTAGTTCGACTGTGTCTTGCTTGAACTCTAAGGCTGTCATATGAGACCTCCGTCGCTTGCCAGAACCTCATACTCTTGCAGCTTCACACGCTCCACCTCTTCCCGGTAACCGACCGCAGTGAAATAGATCGCACGATCGAAAAACTGTTCCAGCATCTGCAGCAGCTCCAGTTCTCCCATGATTTCGACGGCGCGGTCCACTACCGCTTCGCTCTTTAGAAAATCCCAGAGATTTTCCTTCGTCAGCACGATGACTTGTATTACTTCCGCTAGCGGTACGTGCTGCGATGCCCTCCGCGCCCCAATTTCACGGTAGCGCCTCTCAATATCCGCTTGGTTCTTTCCCAACAACCAATCGCCCAGATGGCGATAGATCTCGTAGACACGCTCCCGCAATTCATGAGTGGGAATGGCGCGAAAGGAAGTCGTGTAGGCGGAAGACAGCACTTTCTTCTCAAGCCCAGAAGCCAGCGAATCGGCATGGGTTTCAATCAACCGCACTAACCTGTAGGAGAACATCATGATCGTCCCCTTTCTATATTCGTCAACCGGTTAACGAGAAGATAACCGTGACGGTCGTTTCCACTTCAACCGGCTGCCCATTCAGCAGGTAGGGCCGGTAATGCCACTGCCTAACGGCGTCAATGGCCGCCGACACCAGCATCGGATGTCCACTCACCAACTGCAGATCCTGGATGTTACCCTCTTTGTCGATGATGGCCTTCAGCACAACCTCCCTCTGAATTCGAGCTGACTTGGCGAGCACGGGATACGGTGGTTCCACTTTGTGGACCAGCAAGCCCTTCGTTACCCCTTGCGAGATACGAATCCGTTGCGGCAGTACCGGCTGTAACTTGGGGACGGACTTCAAACTGGAAGTGGAACTGACAATTCCTCCTATCACTCCTCCGAGTTGCCCACCGGGAATGCCGCCCGGTACGCCTCCGAGTACTCCACCTCCACCAGGCATCGGAGGCGGCGCCTCTTCTTCCTTGATCATTTGGACTTTCAGAGGAATCCTGGTTGGCGTTCGGAGTTCTCCGCCGGAGAGCAGATCGCTTTGAATCTGCTTCATAATCCTGGCGGGTTGCTGCGCCGCGGGCGGGGGTGGAGGCGGTGGTGGGGGAGGAGCCACCAGAAACGTCAAGAGTTGCGACTTCGGCAGTCCTTCGGTGAAATACAGCGGCAATAAAAGCAGCACTCCCAACATTACGCACTGCAAAATGAATGATGCGAGTGTCGCCCAGGTCTGTCGGCCCTTTTGGCCTTCATACCGCAGCAAGCTGTCTGAGAAAATCGGCCGAAGCTGCACCGGAGCGGCCATCAGAGGCTTCAGGGAGGATACCGGCACTCCTCTTCCCCGCACCGGCGAGGTTTCCTTGACTTGCGATTCCGGAACCTCGATTGTGCCTTTCATGGCCACCTTCCCCGTTGCCGCTCAGCGGTTCGATCGCCGTTTTTGTCCGGTTAGCTCCTCCCGTACCGCTACGGACAATCCCAAACTGTACAGATTGATTTTCGAGCCGACTGAGTGCAATAGCCATGACCGCTAGCACGATTGCGTATGACTAAAATCACACGCATATCGACGACGCGTGACATACAGCACGATTTGCATGTCTAGGAAACTCCTCCCGTGATCTGAGACTCTGACTGCGCGTTGCAAGGCTCTAGATACCGCATCCAGCAGATCGCCGTGAATGTCCGAATGCAAGAGATGGTGGCCGGCGTCCAACTGATCAAGGCTCTCGGGGGCGGATGGGAGACGACACAGATGCCCTCAGCGCAAGAATTGAAAAGTGCACCGGCACTGCACGCGAGTTTCTCCAATCCCTAAAGAACAAGAAACAAGGAACGCATTGCCTCAATGCGTGTGAGGATGATCGCGGGATCGTGGATGTCCAACTTGGGTTGAATCTCTTTGAAGCTGCTTCTGCGGCTTCTTTAGCTTTCCCACCGTTGGCGACCTGGTTGCATTCTTTATTATCGATAAGAGATTGTCTCCTGATTACAGAGAAAGAAGAGTGAAAACCTTGCTGATCAAGAAGATCCTTCTGCCCGTAGATTTCCCAGCGACCTCAGTTTCGGTCTTTCAACAGGCTGTGACCCTGGCCGAACGCTTCCAAGCAGAGCTTGTGATGTTGCACGTGCTGACATCAGAAAGTTATGGGGCCGGTGTGCCGGGGGATGACCAAGGCCTTGAGAACTGGAATCTGCTAGCTGAGATTGTTCAAAGGGCAGACACCAAATTCGACCAATCACTTCGCACAAAGCTCAAAAGACGTGTGGGTCGTTCTTTAGTAGTTCGAGGGGATCCTGCCAGAACGATTGTGCGTACCGCACAAGCCGAGAAAGTCGATTTGATCATGATGCCGTCTCACGGGAACACATTCGAAGAGTTTCTCCTCGGTTCGGTAACAGCGAAAGTGCTACAGTGGAAGGAAATCCCAGTGTGGACGGGTGCGCACACTGAAGAGCAGCCGGCCAAGGAGTTCTCGGTTCACAACATCCTCTGCGCACTTGATTTGGGTCCCCGTAGTCAAGAAGCAGCAGCGTGGGCCGCGCAGCTCGCTACGGAGTTCGGCGCGCACCTCACCTTGAGCAACATAACTGAATCAATGGCGATTTTGGCTCCCGGGGGCACTTGGGCCAATCCCAAATATCAACAAGTTTTGGTCGATGATGCTTTCCAGCGGCTCGCAGAACTACGAAAGAACTCACTTATCAACGTGGACTTGCTCGTGGGCAGTGGCGACGTACCTAAGGTCCTGGGCAAGATTGCGAAGAAAACCAATGCTGATTTGCTGGTTTTGGATTGCTACCCGTATAGCGGAAATCTTCGGATACATGCCTACCCTATCATTTGCACGGTATCGATTCCGGTTCTCAGTGTGTGAACCGAAAGCACGTTCTTCGCTGGATTCTTGAAATGATCCGGCATTTACCGTCAGACATGGCCCCCAACGCCGCATTCTATCCCTTTGTTTCCCGATCACGCAGCCAGCGCGGGAGCCGTCGATAGAGACCACGTTTCCAGCATCTTGTGATATTGCTCACACGCGAATGTACAACTGCTCACTGCCCGCCTGTTCACGAGATGAAACAATGTTCTCGGAAAGGAGTACAAATATGTCGACAGTAGCAGTTCAGCGCGCTTCATCTCCCACCGCGCTCACCGATAGTCTTTATGACTATATGAATGAGCTTTACGACAAAATCGAAAAGCGGGCTTTTTCGCTTTTCGAGCACAACGGCCGTGTTCACGGTCATGATGTGGAAAATTGGCTGGAAGCTGAATCCGAGTTTCTTAGTCCTGTACCGGTGGAGCTGGCGGAAACCGACACCGAATTCACAGTTCGTGCTGAGGTCCCAGGATTCACAGAGAAGGAACTTGAGATCGTGGTCGAGCCCGGTCGCGTCTTTATCACCGGTAAGACTGAGAATAGGAGCGAGGAAAAGAAGAAAAAGAGAATCTACTCTGAAATCTGCGAGAACGAGATCTTCCGCAGTTTCTCGTTGCCAGCAGAAATTGATCCCGAGAGGGTTAATGCTGTACTGAAGAACGGGTTTCTGGAAATCTCGCTACGGAAGGCAAAGCTGGTGAAGAAAGTGACCGTCGTGGCAAAAGCTGCCTGACCGCGGGAAAAGATGCTTTCCATGGCCCTGTCACTTTTATGATTTGAACACTGGCGACTTGCACCCTTGCCTGTACCAACAGATTAAAGACATAGGTTTCAATCAATGGCGGACCGGGCAGTCCGCCTGTTTTTTGGCTGTGCGCAAACTTAAAGTTTCTTTCGGAGATCACTCCATCATCCAAATTCTTCTGGCGTTCGGTTCAAGTCTCATTCCTGGCCGCGGTAAAACAAGTATTGCGGAAGCCCCGGCACCCCGAGCGACGTCTTGCATCTCATTGATTATTTCGATGTCGCGAATCTCGCCCGCTGCTCAAGAAGGTTGTTGCTCCCAAGGAACCGTTCCCTTCTGAGCTTCCGATCAGATTTCGTGACCTGATTCCCACTGCTAGTGGGAAATTTCTTATAAGCCTGTTTTCTGGATAACTTCCGGATGTTCCGAGTAGCCTCCGCGCTCATGAGCGGTTCCTATTGGGCTTATCGCAGCCTGAA
>JASHQM010000157.1 GCA_030039165.1 Candidatus Sulfotelmatobacter sp.
TTCTATTCCGGCATCATGTACCAGGCTATGGGTTTTCCACCGGAGATGTTTACAGTGCTGTTTGCGATTCCGCGGACAGCGGGATGGCTGGCGCAGTGGCAGGAACTGATTAATGATCCGGAGCAGAAGATCACGCGGCCGCGGCAAATCTATACCGGGTATGATAAGCGGGAATTCGTGCCCATGGAGAAGAGGACGGCTTCGGTGGCGGCGGCGCGGTAAGAGAGCGGCTCAGTTTGAAACAATGTGCGAACCTTACCCTGGACGGCGTCATCCTGGGCGCAAATATTGCTCATGCGGAGAGAAGAATTTCCTTGCCCATAGATCATTGGGTCTGAGATTGCTCGCCCCGCTGGTCAAGACGCGGGGCTTGGGAATGATTCCAGTTCAATCGACGAAACTCAAAATAACCCAATACCCGAGGTAAAGCGGTTTGAGATAAGAGTCGGACGGAGCCGGCCGTGCGAAGACAGATTTAATACCAGGTGCTCGCAATGAGCGCCGACTTTTTCTTAGCCGTAAGCAGTTTTCTTTTGTCCCATCCAGCGGTAAACGTTTATTCTAGTCCAGCCTGCAGATGGCGGTTTGCGCACGCGCAGACTGCCAAATCTATATTCCGCAATATGTTCGCGAATTTTTTGCATGAGAGTGCTGAAACGATGGAAAGGCCGGACCCTGCTGTTCCTGGCGGTGGTGGGACCGGGGATTATCACCGCCAACGTCGACAACGATGCCGGCGGCATCCTGACCTATTCGCAGGCGGGTGCGCAATTTGGGCATCTGCTGTTGTGGACGATGATCCCGGTGACGCTGGCACTGATCGTGGTGCAGGAGATGTGCGCGCGGATGGGCGCGGTGACGGGCAAGGGGTTGAGCGATCTGATTCGCGAAGAATTCGGGTTCCGCATCACCTTCCTCATGATGCTGGGAATTCTGATCACCAACTTCGGAAACGTGGTCACGGAATTCATTGGCATCGCGACCAGCTTGGAGTTGTTCGGGCTGTCGCGCTATGCAACGGTGCCCATTTGCGCGCTGATTGTGTGGCTGATCGTAGTCAAAGGGCAATATAAGAGCGTCGAGAAGGTCTTCCTGGTCGCGTCGGCTTTTTACATAACGTATATCCTCGCGGGCTTGCGCGCGCATCCCTTCTGGAGAGACGCGACCATGGCAACTATCAAGTTGCCGGCGTGGTCTGAGTTTCGTGATCAGACTTATCTTTATATGGTGATTGGCGTGGTCGGAACTACGATCGCTCCCTGGATGCAGTTCTATCTTCAGTCTTCCATCGTAGAGAAGGGAGTGAGCCGGCGGGTATTGCAGGCTTCGCGATGGGATGTGATTGTGGGCTGCATTTTTACCGACGTCGTGGCCTGGTTCATCATCGTGACCTGCGCGGCGACGTTGTGGGTGCATGGGTTTCGCGACATCCGCTATGCGGCGGATGCAGCGCAGGCACTGAAACCGCTGGCGGGAAAGTACGCGTACATTCTTTTTTCCGTGGGGCTGTTTAATGCGTCACTGTTCGCGGCTTCGATTTTGCCGCTGTCGACCGCGTATACCGTTTGCGAAGGGTTGGGATTTGAATCGGGCGTCGATAAAAAGTTTGGCGAAGCGTCATTCTTCTATTGGCTGTATACACTGCTGATTGTGACGGGAGCGGCCGTGCTGCTGATTCCGGGGCTGCCGCTGGTGAAGATCGCCGTGCTGTCGCAGGTGGTGAATGGAATTGTGTTACCGTTCGTTCTGATCTTCATGCTCCTGCTGATTAACAAAAAGGAGTTGATGGGCGAATACGTGAATTCGCATGCTTTCAATATCATCGCCTGGATGACTACGGTGGTGATGATCGGATTGACGATTGCCTGGTTCTGGACGTTACGGAGCGTGGGATAGTGAAATTGGCGGAGACTGGGCCTGGCAAGCCGAAGCCTTGCGACTAACTGAACGTCGGCAGCTTCACCAGATCGTCCTTGGGAACGGACTCGACCGGTTCTCCGGCTTTACGCCACGCAGTCAGGCCGCCGACGATTACAAACGTGTTAAATCCTCTTTCCCGCAGCAGGTGCGCCACCCGGGCGCTGGTCGCCTCGCGGGCTCAAGTGCAATACAGATAAATGTCCTTATCCCTGGGAAGGTTCTTGATCTCTTCATCGAGGTTATTGGGTTCGATGCGGATTGAGTTTTTGATCCGCGCCGCTCCTGAATCGTAATAGCCGTGACTGCGAACGTCTACGATCAGGACGTTACTGGCATCTTCCGAGCCCAGACGAGCAGCCAACTCCTGTACCTGCACTCGGGGCACGACGCGATACATGCGGTATTTGCGATACTGCACTACGCGGTAAATCACATACCCCACGATCGCAGCCAGAATCACGATTTCCAAAGCTCGTCCTGCGGCGCGAAAACCGCGCAACAAGGCGGCGAGAAAATCGCGGGAAAGATATCCCAGCAGCAGATATGCCCCCGAATAAACCAGCGCCCCAGCGGCATCGAGCCTTAGAAATTGTCCAAAGCGCATCTTCATGCTGCCGGCAAGCGGTGCGGCCATGGTGTTCACTCCGGGGATAAACTTGGCGATCACGAGTGTGGCCTTGCCACGTTTATAGAACGACTCGGCTGAGCGCAAAATGCAGGTTTCGGGATTGATGGAGATGCGGCAAAGAAATCCGAGAAGCGCCCAGCCGGTGTAACGTCCCAGGAAAAACTGCATCGTATCGCCGAGCAGTAGCGCGACAACGGCAGCGCCTAGAACATAAGGTCCGAACAGCACATGCGCTCCTGCTGCGGCGCCTGCAGCGACTAAGGCGATGGCGGCGGGGAAGGGAAATCCGCACGCTTCCGCCAACAACAGGCCGAAAGTGAGCGCATAACCATGACGCGCCATGAGCAGGTACAGATCCATAAGCAGTGTTGGATAAGAATGTTGAAGGAAAGCTTCAGAATAAACGAAGGTGGGCGTCGCGGCCCGATTTCCGCGGAGAGGCCATACTCGACTTAGGCGGAACTTGGACCAGTGCCGTCCGGGAAGTAAATCGGCCAGTTTCGCTTCCGCGCAGTCAATTCGAGGTCGGGGTTCGGGTTTACAGCGACCGCTTGTTTTGCCATAGCCAGCATTTCTGTATCCCAGCGGGCATTGCCGAACGCAACGTCGATTGGCCCTTTAACTACCTCGCGCAAGGCGTTAGCTTTATCCGGGCCGGAGGGTATTCGGATCAGGCGGTCTGTAGCGATACCGTGCTCAATTTGGACTGAAGCCGCCAGGATTCGCGTTTCCGGTATGCCGAAATGCCGCATCCCGGCGCGAATGACCCATTCGTTGGAAGAGGAAACCACCCAGACTTCGCAGCCGTTCGCTTGCAGACGGCGCACCAACGCGCGCATCTCGGGGAAGATTTGCGTGAGGAAAAATTCGTCGAAAAAATTCACGGCAGCGGGGGTTAATCTGCTTTCAGGAATGCCATGATGCAGTGTCACCATCTCGCCGCACATGGTTGATTCGTCAACTTCACCGCGTTTGTAAGCGGCGTAACGGTTCCGCCAGAAACGGCTGAGACTTTCTCGCTCAGTCCTGTAGGGAAAGACAGCATCTTCGCGCAACTCCCAGTCGAAGAAACGCTCTCCGGCATCGCCTGACCAGAGAGTGCCGTCGCAATCGAAGGCAGCTACGCGCGGCTGCAGGCATAGGACAGAATCGAAGAATTCTTCGGAGGCACGAAACTGTTTTCCCCCGACGGGCTTAATCTTCATTCTTCGACAATAACGTGAAGGAAGCAGGAGACGCAATGAAAGGCGAGTCGCTAGCGAATGTCGGCAACAGACATGTTGGCGAGCGCCGCATAGTCGCCGGGCGTGTTGACATTCAGCGCGACCAGCGGATCGTCAACCTGAACATATTGAATGTGCTGCAGGTGCTGATGTTCTACTTCGCGCGCCGTCGATGTAGGAGGAACGCGCAGGAAGGCGTCGATCATTTCGCGTCCAATAACGTAGGGATGCCCGTGCTTGCCAGAAAACTCCGGCACTGCCGCCCATATGTTGTCAGCGGAGGACTTGAAAGCGTTTTGGAGGCTCTGAATGGTTTTGGCGCTGACCGGAGGACGGTCGACCAGCGTGACAATGGCGGCGTCACGGCCGTGATTCAGCACATCCTGCAGTCCGACTTGTAACGAGCTGAACTGGCCGCGGCTGGGGTCAGGATTCACCACCAGGGAGGCTCCCACCGAGTAAACGACGGGTGCCAGAATGGCTTCGTTCTTTCCTGCGACGACGATGACAAATTCGCTAGCCTGCAGTAGAGAGCGGATGCCGGCAGAAAGAAATGTCTCCGTCGACGATGCGTGGCCGGGAGATGAAGGCGGCCATGACAGCAGGGCTTTGTCCCGGCCCATGCGGGAGGACTCGCCGGCAGCAAGAATCACTCCGGCGAAGCTGGGAGCGCGCGTCATGGAAAGAGAGCATCAGGCAGCGAGAAATAATTGTCGATTGATAATTTTTGATCGCGGATTGAAAGATACGCTTGGAAAACGGTTCTCATGTTAATTCCAGAACGAGAGGATTTCCAATCCACAATCGACAATCAGCAATTAACAACGCTCACTTATCGACCTCTGTGGGCGAATCCGATTTTTCCTGAAACCAACTCATGTGCGGCAACCCGGCTTGAGCGTGGCGGCGAATGGCGATTAACTCCGCGGTAATCGCAACCGCAATTTCCTCCGGAGTGACAGCTCCGATGTCGAGACCAATGGGTGCGTGAACGCGGTCGAACAGGTGCGCGGAAAGTCCCTCGTGTTGCAGGGTCTTGAAAATTCCGATGACCTTACGCCTGGAGCCAATCATCCCAATATAGCGGGCACGAGTTTGCACCGCCCAGCGCAAAATGCGCATGTCGTCGCGATGGCCGCGAGTGACGATCACGATGTAAGAAGACTCGTTGGGATCGAGCTTGCGCATGGCCTCGTCGAAATCAAGCGCATGAATCTCGCGCGCATCCGGAAAACGCTCTTTGCTGGCGTAGGAGGTGCGATCATCGGCCACGATGACATCAAAACCGGCATTTGCCGCCACTTTGCAAACATTGAGGGCTACGTGGCCTGCGCCAAAAAGATAAAGCGACGCCGGGGGCAAGATCGGCTCGACGAAAACTTCAAGCGTGCCGCCGCAGACGAGGCCGGTATCATACTTTGGATCGTTGTTCAGATCAAAAGTGAGAGTGCGCGGCTTTTCCGATTCCATAACCTCGCGCGCCGCCTGCCAAACGTCGGCTTCGACGCAGCCGCCACCGATTGTGCCCACGATCGAGCCATCGTCGCGCACCAGCATTTTGGCGGTCTTGAACGAAGGGATCGACCCGCGCACGTTCACAATAGTAGCGACGGCGCCCCGCCGGCCTTCGCGGCGAAGCTGCACGATCTGTTCGTAGATGTCCACTCTCCTTGATTATTGGGTGTTGGCGAAGGCAAGTCAATAACATCGAACCCTGGGCGAGTACGGTGTTTTTTACAGGATAAGGGCTTCGGACGTGAGGAGCCGTAAAGGAAAACTGAACCCGCTTACGGGAGGTCAATGAGTGAAATCGCCTGATTGCGTCAATCACAGTATGCAGTAGAATGTCGGGCATCTGCCGAATAGATAGGGCATTGCATGCTTCCCGACCTGTCAAAAGCCAGAAAGGCCCCGCTCCCAATAGTGATCTATTTGCTGCTCGTCTTCGTTTTCAGCTCGGTTTTCTACTTTTTGATCCTGCGGGCACACAAACTGGGAGCCGCGGGCGGTCTTTACGTCGTGGGCATCATGTGGTGCCCAGCACTGGCGGCAGCAGCAACCCTCAAGTTAAACGGTCACAAACTGTGCGAGCTTGGCTGGAAGTG
>JASHQM010000158.1 GCA_030039165.1 Candidatus Sulfotelmatobacter sp.
AAGCATGAGTTCGCGAAGCGAACTCATGCGCAGTCGAAGGACCCCTGTACTTCCAAAACCTGCAATGCCGCATCGAGGCGTTCTCACCGGTGGCACGTGCTGCAACTGGTAATGTCGTGGACACTGCGGACTTCGTACTTTTTCACCAAATACGTCCCTAAATCGGCTTGCTCAGTAAAAGTCTGGCCATCCACCACCACAGGATGCGTGTCAGTCGGCGGCTCGTAGCGCATGTTGAAAACCTGCTCGCGTGGGCGCAGATTGTTCTGCGGGTCGCGATGGCAGCCAATGCACCACTCCATCTGGAGGGATTCCTGTTGATACATCAGCGGCATGCGATCCACCGGGCCATGGCAAGTATTGCAGCCAACTCCTTTATTCACATGAATGCTGTGATTGAAAAACACGAAATCAGGAAGCTGGTTCACCCGGGTCCACTGTAACGACTGGCCGCTGCGATAACTGGCGCGCACCGGCTCGAGCATCTCCGCGTCGGTCCAAATCTGCGAGTGGCAGTTCATACACGTGCGCGTGGGAGGAATGCCTGCGAAGCTCGAATTCTCCACCGATGTGTGGCAGTACCGACAGTCGATCCCCAGCCCGGCTACATGATGCTGGTGGCTGAACGGGACTGGTTGAGGTTTGCGTACCCCGGCGTAAGTAATGTACGGCGAACCCTGAATTGCGTATCCGGCCCAGATGAGCGCAGCGAGCACGAATACCGCTCCAAAGATCGTGGCGCGCGACAAGGTATTAGCGCTGCGATGAAAAATCTGCGACATGCTTGCGTGCGATCTTGCTCAGCTCCAGCAGATCCTGTTTATATGGAAGCGTGTTTGGTTACGACGCCAAGGAAATACCATTGAATTTTCTCGCGCCGGATGTGAGAAGGAAAAATTATAAATATTTCACGGGCCTTTGTCGCGTCTCTGTCTCTAAGAACAGGAATATCCCGAAGGACGTTGAGATTCGATCTTGTACGCTTCGGTTGCCGGAATTATTTTTCTCTAATCTTGCTTATCGCAGATTCATGACCAGCAGCTTGGGCTCCGTCATTTCCTCGATCGCGTAGCGCAGTCCTTCGCGGCCCACGCCGGAGTCTTTCACGCCCCCATAGGGCATCTGATCGATGCGGAACGATGGCATATCACCCGCAATGACTGCGCCTACTTCGAGCTCGTCATACGCCTGAAACAGGAGCTTGGCGTCGCCCGTGAACACACCGGCCTGCAGACCATAATTCGAGTTATTGATTCGCCGCAGGGCATCATCGAAATTGTGATAAGGCTCGACAGTTACTACTGGCCCAAAAATTTCGAGGCAGTTCACTTTCATCTCTGGTTTCGTTCCAGTCAACACGGTCGGATCGACGATTGAGCCATGCCGCCCTCCGCCACACAACATGCGAGCGCCAGCACGAACGGCTTCCTCGACCCAACTGATCACGCGCACGGCGTCGCTTTCGCGAATTAACGGCCCCACGTCGGTCGATTCTTCCATGGGGTCGCCGGTTCTCAGCTCCTTAACACCCTCGACGAGAATATCGATGAACTTGCCATAGACGGATTGCTCCACCAGAATCCGCTGTACCGAAATGCACGTCTGGCCTGCGTAGGCAAAGCCTCCCGTGATGCAGCGCTCAGCAGCGAAATCGAGGTCGGCGTCACTGTGGACGACGGCGCCCGCATTCCCCCCAAGTTCAAGCGCAACTTTTTTCTTCCCGGCGCGGCGCTTGATATCCCAACCCACCGGTACGCTGCCCGTAAAGCTGATCAGCTTGATGCGTTCGTCAGTGACCAGCACGCCGGCATCCTCATTCGAAAGGGGAATGACGTTGAGGCCGCCATCCGGCCATCCCGCCTGCTGCACGCACTCCGCCAGCAATAGGGATGAAATCGGTGTCTGCGGGGCCGGTTTGAGCACGATGGGACACCCTGCCGCAATTGCCGGCGCAACCTTATGCGCGACAAGATGTAGGGGGAAATTGAAGGGGGTAATGCCCGCAACCGGCCCCATAGGGAATCGCTTCACGATTCCCCATCGCCCTACGGTAAACTCTTGCCAATCCATCGGGAGGTATTCGCCATAAATGCGGGTAGCCTCTTCTGCCGCGACATTAAAAATAAAGATGGCGCGCTCGACCTCCACCCTTGCCAACTTGATGGGCTTGCCCGCTTCCTGCACGATGGTACGGGCAAACTCGTCGCGGCGCTCGGCTATCTGGTGCGCAATCTGGCGCAGCACGCGCTGGCGCTCGAACGCCGGCAGGCGGCGAGTTGTGCCAAACGCCTTCACCGACGCGGCAATCGCAGCTTCTGCCTGCTCGCGGCGGGCTTGCACGATGCGTCCGACGGCGGTGCCATCGAACGGCGAGTGCACCTCGACGACGTCGCCATCTTCGCTCCATCGGCCATCAATAAAGAATCCGTGAGTTGCGACGGGGGCTAGCGTGAGTTGTGACATGGATCGATCTCCCCACAGAGGGACCGTTTGTGATTATAGGCCTTCAAGGTCGGTTGTTTTACAAGTGGAGCTAGAAAGAGCACGAGGGCCACTGAGGACACATAACAGCCATTAGGCTAATACAATGAGTCCGGCTGATGAGATGGATTTTGTAACCATCGTCGCGATTGCGCCCAAAATTCGGCGGAGAGAGATTTCCCCCGTCGAGTTGACTCAAGCTTGCCTGAATCGCATCGAGCGGCGTAATCCCAAGCTGAACGCGTTTATTACTGTCGCTGCGGACTTGGCGATTGAACAAGCTCGCGCCGCCGAAGTTGAAATCATGCGCGGCGATTGGCGCGGGCCTCTGCATGGCATACCCATCGCTTTGAAAGACTTGATCGATACCGCCGGCGTGCGCACAACCGCGGCCAGTGCGCTTTATAAAGACCGAATCCCGAAGGAAGATGCCGAAGTAGTGCGCCGCTTGCGTCGAGCAGGTGCAGTCATTGTAGGCAAGAACAATCTGCACGAGTTCGCCTACGGCGGCAGTTCGCTGGTGAGCTACTTCGGCGATGTGCGCAATCCAGGAAACCTGCAACACATTGCCGGAGGTTCGTCCGGCGGGTCGGCCGCAGCCGTGGCTGCGGGGCTTTGTCTCGCAGCCATCGGGACCGATACCGCAGGATCGATCCGCGAGCCGGCCGCGCTTTGCGGTTGCGTCGGTTTCAAGCCAACCTACGGCCGCGTCTCAGCACGCGGGGTAATTCCGCTCTCGTGGTCGCTCGACCATGTTGGACCGCTGACAAACTGCGCCATTGACGCGGCTATCGTGCTTCAGACGATTGCGGGATACGATGCTGCCGACATTTCCAGCGCAGAGGTTCCGGTTGCCGATTATCTTTCTGGATTGTGCGACGACGTAAAGAACCTGCGCATCGCCGTTCCGCGAACGTACTTCTATGACGATCTGGATGGGAACGTTCGATCGGCAGTGGAACGGGCGCTCGAAAAGATCGGCAAACTGGTCAGAGAGGTGCGCGAAGTGCGGTTGGAAGTTTCTGAAGATCGCACCGTGCAGGCCGCCGAGTCGTACGCCCTGCATGCGGAGAACGTCGCGAAAGCTCCCGAGCTCTATCAATCCGAGACTTTGCGCCGGATTCGTTCGGGCGATAAGTATTCTGCGGCGGAATACATCGAGCGCCGGCGTAAATTGGACGAGGCGAGACGCCGCGTTCACGAATTGTTTGCCGAAGTCGATCTGCTGGTGACACCCACGACGCCTATTCCTGCTCCGGCGATTATTGAATTGAAGAAGGATCCAGCGGCTCTACGACCAACTGAGTTACATCTGCTTCGAAATACCCGGCCTTTCAACGTATGGGGATTGCCCGCGATTTCGGTGCCGTGCGGGTTCACAAAATCCGGGTTGCCCATCGGATTGCAGATTGCCGGGCCGCCGTGGCGGGAGGATTTGGTGCTGAGGCTGGCGAGTGCATACGAAAAGACAGGGCGTTGATTGTTCCTTCGTTCCGGGGGGCGAGACGCCCGCGCGACAGCCGGCAGGATGCCCGCGCCACTCCTAGTCCACCGTCCTCACATCATCCGGCAGCATCAGCACAAACGTGCAGTTGCCGGTTGCGGTTGAGCAGGAAAGAACTCCGCGGCGCAGAACCTTCACCGGCGTATCGTCCGGAAAAGTGAGCCGGTAGTCGGCCGTGCGCAGAGCTTCGGTATAGGATTTCAGCTTTTCGTCTCCGCTGACGAAGCGGACCGATTCGGCTACGGCAGGCGCCCCTGCGCGTCCGCTCAGCAGCACGAAAAAGTCAGCGCTGCTGGTTATCTTCGCTTTGCCGAGATCGATCGTCCGCAGGGATTGCAGTTCGAGGGCGCTCTTGTTATCTGGAACCGCGTTGTTTCTATTCTTTTTTTCACCACTCTTACCGTCTGTTCCATGGCTATCAGCGGCCTCAGCCTTCAACAGAGCAACGATCCGGTCATTTGTCTCCGGAATCGGACGGAGTCCCGCCAGAGCAAGTTGATACATCCCTAGCGCCCGGTCTTTCTTTCCTTCTTTTTCGTAGATCTGTCCCAAATGGTCGCCGACTTCGCCATGCTGGCCCAAAATCCAGGCCGCAGAGACATATTTTTCCGCCTTGTCTAAATTGCCTTCGCTGAAGTAGACCCAGCCCAGCGTGTCCCAGTACGCCATGAGTGAAGAAACCAGCGGCAAATCCTGTTGTGTGAGCCGGTCGAGCGACAGATTGCGCAATGCCGCGGTTGTGGCCGATACCGCCGATTCGGCGTACTGTTGCGCGCGGTCGAGATGCGACTTCTTCAGAGACAGCTCATAAGCGATGTTGTTCCAAACCAGCGGTGTCGCAGATAGTTCGATGGCATGATCGAACGTGGCCAGGGCTTTATCATCCTGTCCGAGGTTTAGATAAGCATCGCCCAGGCTTACTTGCAATTCGGCGTTGTCGGGGGTAAGCGAGGCGGCCTTTTCGAGTTCAGGCACTGCCAGGTCATACTTGTGCCACTCGGAGTACATCGCGCCCAGATTGGCGTGGGCGAACTTATCCAGCGGATTCAGTTCGATCTGCTTGTTAAAGGCACCGACGGCATCGTCGTATTTGCGTTCCTGCTGATAGGCCCGGCCGAGTGCGTTATAGGCGTACTCGTCGTACGGATTGATCTCGATCTGCTTTCTTAGTGCCACGATGGCATCGTCGTTCTGGCGCATCCCCATGTAAGCGAGGGCGAGCGCGTACCACGCATATTTGTTCTTCGCGTCAACCTCGGTAGCGCGTCTAAAAAGCTGAATCGCCAAGGGGTAGTTACTGTTGCTGAAGGCGGCGCGTCCGCTCTCGACAAGATCATCCGCCTTCATGTCTGCGGGCGGAGCGATCGTACCAGCGATGGTATTTTCCACCGCGAGAACCTGCCCAAGATCGGAGCTGACCGCGCGGCGGAAAGCTTCATAGTCGCTGACGCGCGGAGCAGGCAGTTCGTCCTGTCGCATCTCGAGCGTCCGAGTGGCCGTGAATGTAGTGCCCTCGAGCTTGTACGTGGCCTGGTATTCGGCGTAGTCACGCTTCACCGAAAGCGGCAGGGGAGAGTGAGCTTCGTAATTCGCCGGCAGTTGCAGCTTTATTTTGTAAACATACTCGGCCTTCGGCCCCAGCTTGATGGGCTCGGCATCGGCCTCGCTATCATCGCCAAATTCGGGCAAGTTGAACTGGCACAGCGGCAGCGTAAAGTTCGATTTCTTCTTCGACCAGTCGAGAAAATTCGGCCTCGCAATGTCATATGACATAGTGAAGGGTTCGCGCGTCGCCGCCGGATCGCTGACCTTTAGGTTCGTGATCTCGCCGCCCGCCCCGGCATTCACGTTTTCCACCACGCGCTGCCATTGCGCCTCCGGCACGCGACGGAAGATAGAGCGCAGCATGAGTTCCTCATCGCCGGTAAATGTGTAGTGTACGTGCGCTTCGAGCTTGCCGATTTCGTTGATCTTGCCGTCGACCTCGGAGATTTCGGTGTCAGGTATAGGTGTGCCAGCGGGAGTTTCCTCGAGATGCGGCGTGCCATTCTCCGGAATCACCAGCGCCTGCTTATGGCGCAAAGAGTACGCGAGCAACCGGAACGGCGCAACTTCGCTGGTCGTATCCATCCAGACTTCTTCCCCGTTCAGCGGCAGCATTGTGATGACATGATCGAATTGCGACGGCGAGGGCAGGTCGGGATCGAGTTTGTGGGTTGAGTTGATCAGGACTGAAGAAGCGTGCATGCCTTCGGCGTCCAGCAGTGAGGCCAGCAGAGTGTGCTTGTCTTTGCAGTCACCGTACTGGTTGTGCAGAACGTCAGCCGCCGCATGCGGCTGATAGCGGCCGACTCCGAGCGACAGGCTCACGTAGCGGAAGTTCTTAGCCACGTAATCGTACAAAGCCTCAACCTTATCTAAATCGGTGTTGAGGCCTTTCGTGAGTTCTTCCGCCTTGGCGCGAACTTCCGGCGACGGCGTTCGGCGATCTTTTTCCAGACTGGCGTACCACAAGCCGATCTGTTGCCAACTGACGAACGTCGTCAATTGAATGTCGGGGAAATCTTCGTCGCCTTTCTTCTTTTTCTTATCCTTGGTGTCGTCCTCACGCTCCAAGTGTGAGTGCGCCCAGTGGTAGATCTTTCGCCCGTTCGCTTCTGTAACTTTCGGGTCCATACCCGGCTTACTCTTCAGCTTGATCTCGCGGCCGGCAGGAATATCGACATCGACTTCTTCGTCCAGGTCGATATTGGTCTTGTCGAAATCGTAGTCAGCCCAGAATTGCCCCGGCGCCAGCGGCGTGTGAATGACGGTCGCAATGTCGTATTCGAGCGTTTCTCCGGGGCGCAGGCCGGGCACGGTAATGTGCTTGCTGCGATAGTCGGTGTAGACGGGGGCTTCGCGCTCGACGGGGGCGCTGAGGTCCTGCACGGCATCGTCGCCGGCCTTCACGATACTGCCGTCCTGCTTGATGACGCGCACGTAGGCGATTTCGACGCGCTCGTTGGCCGAGTTGTAGCCGAACTGAATCTGTCCCCACTGCTGCACGCCGGCTTCGCTCTGCACTTTGATGCGGGCGATGGTTTCGCGCTTGCCCGTGCCGTCGTTTTCGAAGCGATAGACGGAGCGGTACTGCTCGATGACGAAGGCTTCCTGGGAGTAGTCGCGCTTGGTTTCGTCCGCCTTAGCGGGAGCATCGGGCAGATTGGCCTGATCGGCCTTTGCTGCCTTCTTGGCTTGCGCTGGAACGGAGGAATTGCTGGGAGTTTTATTGGCTGAGTCCTGCGCGAATAAGGCTAGCGACAGGCCGAGCAAAATGAGCAGAGGAACAGAAAAGCGACGCATAGAGATAATGATAATAGTAAAGCCTGAACGGACGAGCCACGTGCGCTTTTGATTTTGTTTTTTGCCTGCACCACCCACACAGAGGGTGCCCCATCCCTTCGACTCCGCTCAGGGCAGGCTCTTTCGCGTTTTGTGCGAAAGGGTGGGCGGCACAGACCTCGATTCTAAAGCCCATGGGATATGGACCCGCGGCTCCCACCCTTGCAAAGAACCAAGCGGGAGGCACCCCCAATGGTGGGGGCCGCTGGTTGGTTCAACGGATTGCGCCGCTGGCGATCCGCGTTCTCTCTCCCGTGCCGATGATGGCGGGAGCCGGCCTGATCTACGCAGCCTTCTAGTGAAAATTATTTCATTAGCTTGCCTTTTGATCCTGAACTGCAAGCCCATCTCGTATTGCCGCTTCGAGCGTATCGATGTTTATATCCTTTAGAGCTTTAAACCGAATGCAATATCCGGTCACGCTCGCCTTGCCTAGTTTTTTTCCATACGTTTTAGCTAAGTACTTCTTATCTTTGAGACCAAGAATATAGACAGAGATTCCGGCTTTGTTTCCGCTCACGCCAATTTGAAAAAAGTCTCTACTTCTTCCGTTGGCATATTTGATTGTGTGAACTCCATATCCAATCGTGGGGTTGGAAACAGTTTGATTTTTGCTGTCTTTACCATCGAAGAACCATAATTTGCATTCCGGCGATACTTGACGCGTGAGCCGATGCAACTCTTGCATGTCGCTGCGTTTTGGCTCCGGTTGGCCGGCAATATATTTCTTGATTTGTTCTTGTACGTTCATATGTTTTGCTTCCCATCGCGCGCTCGAAATTAGAAATTATAGGACGTTTGATCGTGTTTCACCCGGGGGGTGACGGCAAGGCTCGACCAGCCCCAAAATTCACACTTGACATCCACCGATAATCCACTACCATATGGTTGTGGATAGATTA
>JASHQM010000159.1 GCA_030039165.1 Candidatus Sulfotelmatobacter sp.
ACCGCGTTATTTGGGGACGATGAATACGAAATCATCGTTCCATTCACTACAAAGGCGAAGCAACTCACTATTCGCCAGTGACGGTGAGGGTCTTCACATTATTAGGCTGGTCATGAGGAACTCGCATAATTGTGATCTAATGAATTCTCTACGGCTAGCGGCTGCCATTCTTAAGGCAAAGCATCCCGCTGATGCACTGGCAAAGTGGCGGTGAATTACAGGCGAAAACGGTGACACAAAATTGACACAAAATCTGACGAGCATAATAAAACCCCGCATAAACAGCGGGGGTTTTAATGGTTGCGGGGGGTGGATTTGAACCACCGACCTTTGGGTTATGAGCCCAACGAGCTACCAGACTGCTCCACCCCGCAGTCTGATCATAAATAATGCCCTTTGGATCGTCAAACGCGGCAGGGCTCGGTCACTGTGCAGTTTTTGACGCGTGAGTTTCCATTCAGCGTCGTCACGCAGGACCTATGATCTCGTCGTATTTTCCTTCGCATCCAAGGTTAGTGTCCGGGCATCGAAGAAGGCGAAGCGGTCCAATAGAAAGAATTGCCGCAACGGGTCCACACTGGTGAAAAGGAGAACAGGACTATGGCCAGGAAAGATCACAATCACAACAGAACTTCCACAGTCGAGCGGGAAAAGATCAGCGCGCAACCGCGTCTTCATCAGAAAGCGCCGGTGATTCAGGAATACGGCACGGTCTCGCACATGCTGCCTCTCGAGCTGGAAGAGCCGGTGCGCCTGGAAATGACCGAGCAATTAAACTTGTTACTTGCCGACAGCATCACGCTCCGCGATCTATACAAGAAGTCGCACTGGCAGGTCGCTGGTCCAACCTTTTATCAGCTGCATCTTTTGTTCGATAAGCACTTCGGCGATCAAGTGGAGATTGTTGACGCAATCGCCGAGCGCATACAACTTCTGGGCGGAATCGCCATCGCCATGGCAGCCGATGTTGCCGAAACCACGCGCATCGAGCGCCCGCCCAGGGGCAGGGAAGAAGTGCCGGTGCAGATTTCGCGCCTGCTCGATGCCCACCAGATCGTCATCGGTCACTGTCGCGAGTTAGCCAAGCGATCCGACGACCTTGGCGACGATGGCACCAACGACTTGGTGGTGAGCGATGTGTTGCGCACCAACGAATTGCAGTCCTGGTTCCTTACCCAGCATTTGGTCGACGAACCACTCGTTGAAGCCGGCCGGCCCCGGCTGAGCCGCGCGGGTTGATTCAAAAATTGCGAGCAGACTGCTGACGGCAGCCTGCTCGTTTTGTTCCTAGTGATTGGCCCCAGCCTTCATGTGATCGTGGCCGTAATACTCGTAGGCCGACATCGGCTTCTCCCCGCCCTTTCTCCAGGTGCGTGAATCTTCCGCCAATTTCCCCAGCGTTCGAGCCATTTCTCGAATGTGCATCGCGACCGTGCCGCAGCATGCCCCGATATAGTTAATACCCATATCGCGTGCGTTGGTGGCGTAGTCTGCCATTTCTTTGCGCGTTAGCTGAAGAGGATCCAGCGCGTAAGGAAATTCTGGCAAGCTCGTGAAATCGGGTCGGGTCTTCGGCGTGCGATAAGCCACCGGCTGGCAGGCGAGATAACCAGAAGTCGCCTTGCGCATTTCCTCCATGGGAGCCAAAATGTGCACCGGCGGCCGCAGGCAGTTCATGCCCACAATATCCGCCCCGGCGTCGATCAAGGCCTTAGCCGCTTCCGCCGCGCTTTTGCCTTCGGCCGTTTCATCTTTATTCTCGAAGCAAATGGTGACCATGGTGGGCAAGCCGGTTTTCCTGGCACGTTCGACCGCGATGAGCGCCTCGCCGAGAAAAGAAAATGTCTCGCCGATGATGAAGTCCACGCCCTCATCGATCTGCACAGCAAGTTGCTCATCGAAAGTTTTGCGCACGCGATCGGCAGCCGTAGGGCTCCCGGCTTCGTACATCCACGTCAGACTGAGATTTCCCGCGACAAGGCAACGATCCCCTGCGACTTCGCGAGCAATGCGAACGGCGGCGCGATTCAGATCCTCCAGGCGGTCTTCAAGTCCGACCGTCGCTAACTTATCCCGGCTGGCGTAGAAGGTCAGCGCTTGCAGGACTTCGGCTCCGGCCTCACGAAATTCGATGTGCAGTTCGCGCAACGCATCAGGACACGTCAACGCTACTTCAGGTGTGAACGGACCTGCGCGCACCCAACCGCGCTTTTCCAGTTCCAGCAGATAACCGCCGTCACCAAGAACTGGTCCTTCCTTCAGCCTGTCGAGAATGCTTTTCTTTTTCATTGTCTCTCTCCTGAATGCTTGGTTTAGATGTTGTGATCGGCCCAAGCGTCCCGGTTAGGTTCGACTCAAGCGGCGCGTTTAAACCTCCCTTTCTTCCAGTCGCGCAAAGCCTGATGCGCAGCATTGCGTCCGGGAGCACCGGTTACCCCTCCGCCGGGATGCGTTCCTGCGCCACATAAATAAAGACCGTGAACTGGGGTTCGATACTGTGACCACCCCGGCACCGGACGCATAAAGAAAAGCTGCTCCAGCCGCAGATCGCCGTGGAAAATATTGCCTTCAGTTAATCCGTAGGTTCGCTCAAGATCGAGCGGAGTAAGCACCTGCCGCGCCAGTATTGTGCCGGGAACATTGGGCGCGTATTCACCAATCTTCTTTACCACGCGATCGCCCAATAGCTCGCGATTCTCGTCCCAGTGACCTTCGCGCAGCTTGTAGGGAACGTATTGCACAAAACAAGTCAGGATGTGTTTGGCGGGAGGCGCCAGCGACGAGTCAGCGTTCGACGATACGACGCAGTCCACCCACAATTCTTCCGGAATTTCGCCGAACTTCGCAATGTCGTAACAACGCTCGGCAAATTCGAGAGACGGCACCAACGTGTAGAAAGTGCGCTCGAGGGGCGTTGCACTGGGCAAGGTTCCCGTGAAGCGAGGTTCTTCCGCGAGCACGAAGTTTACCTTCGCGCAGGGGCCATTCATCCTGATGCCGCGCACAGCGAATAGAAAATCCTCCGGGAGTTCTCTCGCAGCCACCATTTTCAGAAATGTTCGCTTCGGGTCAGCATTGGAAAGAATCATGCGCCCGCGAATTTCGCTTCCATCTTCGAGCACGACTCCGCGCGTCTGACCATCGCGAACATCAACTTGCGAGACTGGAGCCGATGTGCGAATCTCAACCCCCAGCTTACGCCCGGCAGCGGCAAGCGCCTGCGTGATCGCTCCCATTCCGCCCATGACGTGCCCGTAGAAACCTTGCAATTCGTGTTCGCCGCCGCTGAGCAGGTGAAACAGCAGGCCGATCGAACTTCCCGGCTGATATGGGCCACCATGTTTGCCGTACACGTTGTTGGCGAGAAACAACGTTTTCATTTTGTCTGATTCATAATTATGATCGAGAAATTCGCCGAGGCTGCCTGTAAGAAAAGAAATCAATTGCGCGATTTCAGCGCGTGAGATTCCGCGAAAGCGTTTGCCTACTCGAAACAGGTCGCTCCATCCGGAAATGGACGAAGTATCAATCTCGGGCGGCGGCTCCAGAAAAAAGGGTTGCAGATAGCGGGCGAGCTTTTTCAACTGCTCATCAACCTGAACGAAACGCGCAGCATCTTTGGAGGAAATGTTCGCAAACTCGGCCGTGGCCCGATTCCGATCGACCCACCACCGCAACACTTGACCGTCGGGGAAGGGAACTTGAATCGTGGGATCGCAGGGAATCATCCTCAGCCCATAATCGGCAAGATGTAATTCGGAAACCACCTCTGGGCGCAACATGCTTGCGATATAGGACGTGGTGGAGGCGCGGCAGCCGGGAGCGATTTCTTCCGTGACGCAACATCCACCGACAATTTCGCGGCGCTCCAGGACGAGCGTCGAGAGCCCAGCGCGTGCCAGGTAGGCCGCCGCAGTCAATCCGTTATGACCGCCCCCGATTACAATTGCGTCGTAAGTGCCGTTTGATGGGTGGGGCACAAGTGTAACCCTGGGTCAGAAAAGATCTCTTTCCCGGCACCCTACATTACTGCAATTGTCACTAGAAACGAAGTTGAGAATTTGATAACTTTGCACTATCCTCTTGTGACTTGGAGTCATTCATGAGTGGAATCGCCAGCAATCTCTCCATCTCTCCGCGTTATATCGGTCCGCATTCACCGCGTCCCAGGTCGGAGGCCAAGCGCTCCCGCATCGTCGATAGCGCCATGCGGCATTTTGCCGAGCACGGATATCATGCCGCCCGCGTGGGCGACATTGCCGCCGAGTTAGGCATCGCCAAGGGATCAATCTTTCAGCATTTCGGCAGCAAGGATGGTTTATTCCTCGAAGTCTATAAACGCGCGGTGCGATCGTTTTCGAAATATCTGGACGCACCCGTCGAGGTCCGCGTTCAGGGCTTCTTTGCGGTTCTTTATTATTGGCTCGTCCGCACCGAGCACATGCTGCGTGAGGATTGGATTCCGTACCGCATCTCTCTGCTCGGCAACTATGGTACCGACTTGGTACTGAGGCGCGAGATCAATCGTTTTCTGACCACCGAGGACCCATACGGTACCGTGGCCTTCGTGCGCTTTGGCTTGGATCGCGGCGAGTTGCGCAATGATATGGATATTGAAATGATCGTCTCCATTGTCGATTGGACGATGGAGCGTTTTCAGGATGCGCTGCTGACGGCCGAGCTCGATCCTGGGCTTTTCCGCCGCCAGGGCGAAATGCCGGAAAAGAAGGAATCGCGCATTCGCCAGTTTCTTGCGGTCTTGCAGCGTGCCGTAGGGACCGCGCCCGCGATTCAGGAACGCCGCGAGATTCGAAAGGTTGCGCCAGCCAGGCTTAGAACAAAGCTTCTATGAGTGAAACCTTTTGATGGCGTGCATGCGCCTCGGATGTAGACTTCAAAACAAAGACGATTCAGATATGCATACGTCCATTGAACAGATTCTTTCAAGCTACAACGACCGTGCGCCCTTGTCGCGAGCCACCACCATCCCGGCCGTGTGGTACATAGATGCCCGCATTGCCGACCTCGAGCGCCTCAACGTGTTTAGCAAGACCTGGCAATTAGTGGCTCGCACCGATCAGCTGAACGCGCCGGGGCAATTCGTAAGTACAACGGTCGCGGGAGAGCCCGTGGTCGTGGTCCGCGGCAACGACGGCGTGCTTCGCGCTTTCTACAATGTCTGCCGCCATCATGCGGCTGCGGTGGTCACACAACCATGCGGTCATGCCACATTACTCCATTGCCCGTATCACGGCTGGAACTACGGATTGGATGGATCCCTGAAAGGCATGCCCGAGTTCGAAGGCGTGGAAAACTTCGACCGCGCGCAAAACGGGCTGGTACCGATTCGCGTGGAAACGTGGGAATGCTTCGTATTTGTTAATCTCGATCCCGGCGCTGCGCCGCTAACGGAATTTCTCGGCGGCATCATGAAGCGGCTTGCTCCCTTGGGCATCAGCAAGCTGCATTATTTCGACCGCAGAACTTACAACATCGCGTGCAACTGGAAGGTGTTCGTCGATAACTATCTTGACGGCGGTTACCACGTTCCGCATCTGCACAAAGGGTTGAGTTCGGTTCTCGACTACAAGCAGTACACCATCGAAAACGAGGACCGGTACTGCCTGCAATCGAGCCCCATGGTGGCATCCGATGAAGACGCCGCAACCGGCTCAACTCGCAGGGGCGACCGCGCTTGGTATTTCTGGCAGCATCCCAATCTTATGGTCAATTGCTACGAGGGATACATGGATACAAATCTTGTGATTCCCGTCGATGTCGACCATTGCCACGTGATCTTCGATTTCTATTTCGCCGATGTCAGCGAAGCCCGCCGTGAATATAACGAGCAATCGTTGAATGTGGGAAACCGGGTGCAGGAAGAGGATTTGGGAATCTGCGAAGACGTGCAGCGCGGCTTGAAATCACGCGCTTATCAAGCCGGGCGCCTTTCGGTGCGCCGCGAAGCGGGAGAACAATTATTCCACCGTCTGCTCGCGGCCGATCTGAAAAACGGGAGTGCGCCGTCGACCGTCGCAGCCGACTAATGTGGGGACGGCCGCCTTCGGCTGTCCGGTCGAGCGAAGCTCGACAGCTTTCCCGGCCGTGCCGTGCGCCCTTACTGATGATCCCTCGGCACCGTCTCCTGCCACGTTTTCGATTTAAACATCACGCCATCTTTCAGCAGCTCGCGCGTGTACTTATAGTAGAAGTTTTTCCGATCAGTCGTTACCGACAGATGTCCCCGCCATGTCAGTGTTCGGTCTTTTAACCTAAATATGCTCTCAGCCTCGCCACGCACTGAGCATGTCTCCGGATGCGCATCGTCCGCATCGTACGTTAGATTCTCGTTATCGACCTCTGTACCCCACGGAAATTGCGAGTGATCGCCGCCTTTCCAGCGCACGGTTGTTTTCTGTCGGCCTTCATCGCGCTCCACCGTCCACTCACCCGGCCACGGAAAACCCTCCGTCTTAATGTCCGTTCGCTCCTCAGACGGCTGGGGAGGTGAAAACGCCGGCGCGGCCTCGCCATGCTCGGGGACAACTGGCAATACGATACGCGACCCATCTGCTCCGCCAAGTTCCAAAGAAGTCGTCATTGAATACGGCGTTGGCAGCATCATCGGCCACAAGGCATTCGAAAGCGCCACGCGAATGCGATGTCCTTTGGGAAAAACCCACGAAGTCAAATGCATCTCAATATTAAGAGGATAAACTTTGCCCGGCTCCAAATCCCGAGGTTCACTGATCGATTCCCGTTGCGCACCGTTGATGCCCGCTCCGGTAATCTCTGTGACACTTCCGTCCGGCGCAACATCTGATAGCCGGGCAAACCAATCAGCCAGCGGAGCGGTCGACGAAACCCGCAGCAAAGCCTGCGGACGGCCAAGAATCGCCAGATCTGCGGGCAACGGCTCCGAATCATAAACCAGGCTGAACGCATCCACCGGACGTACGTCACTCAACAATTCACCCCACCAGAATCCCGCTTCGACGCCGATGGAGGGAACATATTTCAGTTGATGCGTTGCAGGCTGCGCGACACGTTCCCACAATTCGTGATTAGGCTGCAGAAACAAAGTTGATGGTTTTGCATCTTTCGGCGGCCACACATCCTCGCGTCTCCATTCCCCAGGGACATTTTCCAGATTCGGATCGGGTGAGTGCCAGTGCTGCATATAAATAACGAGGCGGGGATCATTCTGCACGCCAGTATCGCGGCCCTTCAGCCAGTGATCGAAAAATCGCACCGCCTCGTTGCGCCACTCGATCTGCGGCCCGGGAACAGCATCATTCGGGAACGTGTGATTCCACGGTCCGACTATGGCTTTCACCGGGCCACTCGACTGCATCAGCATGTCGGGCACATTGTCCCGATACCCGTCGAGCAAGCCTCCGATGAGAAAAGTCGGTATCGTAACGTCCTTCAGCGGGCGCACGCGGTCACGCCAGAAAGGACCATCGTGCTGATGTTTCAAATAAAGCAGCGACCACGGTGGCGTATCGAATCGCGGTCCCAAAACCTTTTCATCAAGAGTGTAGCCGGGCGCGCCAGTCCATCCTTCGGCCATATCCATATTGAGTTCGAATTCGTCGATGTGCGCGATGCCATCGATGTAGTGAACATCGTCGTGAAATAGCTCGGCGGTGGCATCGGTCGCGAGAATCGCTTTCAGTGCCGGAGGATGCCGCATTGCCATTTGCAGCGCCGCGAATCCTCCCCAGGAAATCCCGAACATGCCGACATTGCCATTCGACCAAGGCTGACTCGCAAGCCAGGCGATCACCTGCTCGCCATCGACCTGCTCTTGCTCGGAATACTCGCGCTCGGGCGGCGAGCCTTCGCTGACGCCAAATCCGCGGATATCGACTCGTACGCTCACATATCCGCGATGCGCAAAATAAGCATGATGGGGATAATCCTCCGCCGCCGTGCCGTCATCTTTGCGGTAGGGCAGGTATTCCAGCAGGGCAGGAAATGTCTCTCCCGGCTTTGCGCCATCGGGCATATATAGAGTGGCCGCTAGACGAACGCCATCCAACATGGAGATCCACGCCTGCTCCATGCGGACGCGGTATACAGGCGGCGAAGGTGGGTCGACAGCGAAGAGATGTCCGGTCAGGAGAAAAAGCAAAAAAAGACTGAAAACGGGCAAACAAGGTCCATGTGGCGACTGCCGCCCGCGGCTGTCCGTCGGGCAAAGCCCGACTGAAATTCGTTGCCAAATCAGAGTCACTCCAGTGCGGATTCTTGCCCTCTCCGCAAAACCTTAAGATCAATTCCTAATTGTTCCGCCTTCTTGTAAAGATGGCTTCTCTCCAGACCTAGCGACTTGGCCGCCAGCGTCACATTGGAATGGCTGCGTTTCAGCTCGTCCAAGATAACCACTCGTTCGAATGCGTCAACCCGCTCCGCCAAGGTTCCCGAAGCAAAAGCGAACGGGGATACATGGGCGCCGCTCTTTGGCAAAGCCAGCTGTACAGTAGTGAGATCAACCTCGTCCGTGGTAGCCAGCAGCAACAATCGCTCGACCATATTGCGCAACTCGCGCACATTGCCCGGCCACGCATAGCCCTGCAGTGCTTCGATCGCTTCGTTGTTGAACACAACGGGCTTCCATCCATTTTGCGTGCAAAGCTGGGTCGCAAAATGCTCCACTAGGGCCGGAATGTCCTCGCGTCGTTCTCTCAGTGGCGGAAGCGCCAGCGGGAAAACGTAAATACGATGAAACAGGTCCTGGCGAAATTTGTCCTCTCGCACACGCGCTTCCAGATCGCGATGAGTCGCGACCAGCACACGCACATCGACCGCTATCGCTCTGTCGCCGCCGATTCGCTCGATCTCTCCTTCTTCCAGCACGCGCAGCAGTTTCGCCTGCATCGTCAGCGGCATGTCGCCGATCTCATCGAGAAAGATCATACCGTGATCAGCCTGTTCGAATTTTCCAATGTAGCGTCCCGCCGCTCCGGTAAACGAACCTTTCTCGTGCCCGAAAAGCTCTGACTCGATCAATTCCGCGGGAATGGCCGCGCAATTTAAGGTCACGAACGGCCCGTTGGCGCGCGCGCTGCGCTCGTGAATCGTTCGTGCAACAAGCTCCTTGCCGGTCCCGGTTTCTCCGAGGATGCACACTCGCGTTTCGCTGGCGGCAACGCGCTCGACTTGCGCCATTACCCGCTGCATGGCTGCGCCTTGCCAAACAATTTCATGCTTGCCCAGCCGCTGCTTAAGTTGCTTGTTCTCCCGTTCCAGCCGGCGCAGCTTTAGCGCATTCTCGACGCTCAGCAGGAGCTTTTCGGTTGAGACCGGTTTTTCCAAGAAATCCAGCGCGCCCAGCCGAGTGGCCTTAACTGCCATCTGGATATCTGCCTGCCCTGACATCATGACCACAGGCGCGCTGACTCCTTGCGTCTTGAACTCCTCCAGCAACGCCAGACCATCCTTTCCGGGCATCACTACATCGGAAAGAATCACATCGAAATTCCGCGCCTTGGCTAACTCAACCGCCCTCTCAGGATTGTCGGAGACAGTCGCTTCGTGTCCGGCCAGGCGGAACGCGCGCGCCAGCGAAGCCAGAGTGTTGGCGTCATCGTCAATGATCAGCAAGTTCGCTTTCGTGGGCAGACCGCTCTCCTTCACGTGCGCGCCACGCTGGTTCTGAGGGTATCAGCAGCTGCGGGTAATTCGATGACGAATGTGGTTCCGCGACCCTGCTCGCTCTGCACGCGAACTCTTCCTCCATGGTCGCTTACCACCGACTGCACGATCGCCAACCCCAGCCCGGTACCGTGTTGTTTGCTGGTGTAGTAAGGAGTAAAGATACGCTCGCATTCTTCACGCGTGAGACCGGTGCCCGAATCTGCAACTTCGATGAGAACCTTCCCATCGTCGTTGTGCGTGCGGAGCGTGAGCTTGCCTCCGTGCGGCATGGCATCGATCGCATTCAGCACCAGGTTTGAAATGGCGCAGTGCAATAAATCGGGATCCGCAGAAATGAGTTGCAGATGCGCATAAAGCCGCAAGTCGCAGGTGATCTTTGCATGGCCGGGTGCTTCGAGTTGCGCCTGAAACAGCTTCGCGACTGCGCGAACGACTTCATTCACTTGTACCAGCTGTAGCTGAGGTTGCGGCATTCCGGCGAACTCGCTGAATCTGGCAATGATTGCTTTCAGATTCGCGAGTTCTGCCAGCAGCGTTCGTGAACTCTCAAGGAAGACTTCATCGAACTCTTCCGGATTCTGCTGCCGCGCGCGAATCAGGTTCTCCATCGTAAGCTGCAACGGAAAGAGGGGGTTCTTCAACTCGTGCGCCAAGCGCCGCGCCAGTTCCCGCCACGCGGCCACGCGTTCGGCTTGCACCAGACGCTCCCGCTGCTCCAGCAAATCCTCGGTCATGCGGTTGAAGGACTCGGCAAGCTGCGCAAGCTCGTCGTGTCCGCCTACTGCCACTCGCACGTTCCAATTGCCCGCCGTGACTTCGCGTGCAGCGTTCGCCAACTGTTCCACCGGCCGAGTAACCAGCGCCGCCGACCAGTTGCTCAGTAGAATCGCCAGCAAAATTCCTCCGCCTGCGACCATCAACGCGGCCTCGCGGATGCTGTGCATCAGTTCAATGTAAGTGCGGCGCGAGTTGCCCATGAGCAAAATCGCGACTAGAGGACGACTGTTGCCGTCACTCGGTCCCGCCAGCGGAATGGCGTGGAAAACCTCATCGTCCGCAGGATTCCCCGACCATGCTACCAACGCGGTCGCTTCTTGTCTGGATTGAAGCACAACATCGATCAGCGGTTCCAGCTTTTGCATGGACTTTGTCGGTGCGTCAGAAGAAGGATCGATCACCAATTCGGGCGAAAAGTGTTCGCCACCGATAGGATAGAGCAAAACCCTCATTCCCTCAGGTACATCAAGCGCGGCCAGAAACGTTCTATCCACACGTCGGCCGCCGATGACGTAAACGGGATGTTCGCCCTCCCGCGTAGAGCGAACGGCAAACAGACCGAGAGCGCTTTCATCCGGCAACTTTTCCTGCTTGAGGAAGGCTCCTTCGCGTGCCGCCTCGGGAAAGCCGGCGACAGCCACTTCGGGATATCCGAAAGAAGACGGCGATTGCGCGGAGGACACAATGTTTCCATCACCCTCGACGAATTCGAGAAAGTCGAGCTGGGCGTTTTCTGCGGTGGTTTTTGCGGACTCGAAGTATGGTCCGGCATCGGAGGGCTTCCGGCTCAAGGCCAGAGCCATGCGTTTCACGGCATCCGACGCGGCAACAGATTCAACATGGCGCACAACCTCCTCTCCACGATGATTGAATTCGCGGCGGAACTGCGTGACCAGGGCTGCAGTTCGTTGTTGCTCACTGCGTGCAAAGGCGCGTCGGGTCACGGCGGAAATCAGCCAGGTCACGGTGGCGACAGACAGGACTACCGTGAGCGCGAGCACAGCCAGCAGTTTGCGGCGAAACGTCATTGTCTTGGTCTTGCCCGGAGTCTTGCGGGGATGACTCGCATGATAACGCAGTGCGTGGTCGGTGGTGCGGCAACACTGGTTCGGCTTTGTTGCCCAAGTCGGAACCTTTGAGTAAAGCCCCGCTTAATGAACTTTTGGAGCAGCACTCTCGTTACTTCCCTGCGACTGAAAATCACTGACAAGGCGTTTCTGTTGCTGCATACTCGCATCGTCGTAGGAGGGATGCGGTGCTGCTTCGTCTGGATTACCTGTCGTGTGTGCTTACGATTTTGTCTACTGTTTTGATTGGCAAACGCTGCTGGGAAGGCTGGATTCTGGCCGCCGTGAACAGCGCGGTCGTGTGTGTGATCGGCTTGCGTACGGCGCAGTTCGGTTTCATACCAGCCAATGTATTTTGCATCGGGCTGTATGCGGTGAATCTGCGTGCGTGGCGGGGAAAAAACGCGAGATAGGTCGGCAGTAGCGCAATCATCGCATGGATTCTTCAATCTCCGAGATCCAATCCGGCCGTTTCAGCACTTCCCGGGGCTTGGGCCCATCCGCCGCGCCTACGATCCCGTCTTGCTCCATGAGATCGATTAAGTGCGCCGCGCGACCGTAGCCAATGCGCAGCCGGCGTTGCAGAAGGGAAGTCGAAGCTTTACCAAATTCCACTACCAGCTTGACAGCATCCTGATACAAAGGATCGTCTTCGCCGCTCCCCGATCCATCCGTCGCACCCGCTTCACTATTCGCCCGCGAAGCCTCTTCACGCTCATCTGCAGGCGCCTCCAGGAATTGCTGCTGGTACTCAGCCACTCCCTGCGCCTTCCAGAATTCGACCACGGCAGCGATTTCTTTTTCTGTGACCAGGGGCGCGTGCAGGCGATGCACGCGCGCAGATCCCGAAGGCAAATAGAGCATGTCGCCTCTACCGAGCAGTGCCTCGGCGCCGTTGGCGTCAAGAATGGTGCGCGAGTCTACTTTGGTTGCCACGCGGAACGAAATGCGTGCCGGGAAGTTGGCTTTGATCAATCCCGTGATTACGTCGACTGACGGTCGCTGCGTAGCAAGCATGAGGTGAATGCCAACCGCTCGCGCCATCTGTGCCAGCCGCGTAATGGATTCTTCGACGTTGTTTGAATCCAGCATCATCAAGTCGGCGAGCTCGTCGATGATGATGACGATATAGGGAATCGGCTTGTCGTCAGAGTCTTCCGCGAACAGGCTGGGCGTTCCGTTCTCGAACAGCCGATTGTATTGGTCTATATTGCGCACCCCTTTCGAGGCGAGCAGTTTGAGCCGCCGCTCCATCTCGCGCACCGCGTTACGCAGCGCGTTAGCGGCAAGCTTTGGCTCGGTGATGATGGGCGTATAGAGATGCGGAATGCCTTCGTAGTTGCCCAGTTCGAGCCGCTTGGGGTCGACCAGAATCAGGCGCACCTGATCGGGCGTGGCCTTGTACAAAATCGACATGATGAAGGCGTTGATGGCCACGGATTTGCCTGTGCCTGTTGAGCCGGCAATCAAAAGGTGCGGCATGCCTGCAAGGTCGGCGACCTGAATGCGTCCGTTAATGTCTTTGCCCATCGCCATGGTGAGCCTGGACTTCGATGCCATGAACTCCTGCGCTTCGATGTTCTCCCGCAGCCAGATGATTTCGCGCTCGCGGTTCGGCACCTGAATGCCCACGGTCGATTTGCCGGGCATGCGCTCGATCAAAATGCTTTCGGCCTTAAGCGCCAGGCAAAGGTCGTCGGTGAGGTTGGTGATGCGGCTGTATTTGATGCCCGCGTCAGGCTTGAACTCGAATGTGGTAACCACTGGCCCGGGATTGATTTGCGTGACCTGCCCGTGCACATCGAACTCAGCATATTTCTCCACCAATACCTGCGCCAGCAGTTTGAGTTCGTCGGCGTCGATAGCTTGTTGTTCGTCGGGGCGCTGGAGCAGGGAACTCGATGGCAACTTGTAGCCACCCGCGATCTTCGGCATCGTAGTGCGCGGCTTGTGGTCGCAGTCCGCGCGCGTGGTGAGGACAGGGTCAGAAACTATTTCTTGTTCACTTGACGCAAGCGGAAACTCGTGCAAGATTCCCCCTGTCGACGCCGGCTCCTCGGTGAACTCCCCGCCCATCATTTTCTCAATGCCAGTTCGGCGAGGCTCTGCCGCCCGCGCCTGCATGGCCGGATCAGGAGCCGTTTGCCGCGAAGGGATCAACTGCGTCTTCACCACTGGCTTCGAAATCCGCCGCTTGTCCAGTTCCTTCTGCTGGCGAATTCGAATGCGTTCCTGCCGCCAATCTTCATAGCGGTTGTAAAGCGCCGTTAACCAGACAAATCGCGTCGGTGCCCACAATTGAACCGCTGTAAACGAAAACGCGGTTGACAGATAAAGTGCGGTTGCCAGAATCGTCCCGCACACGATATAGGCGCCTGTGAGGTTGAGATAGTGGATAAGGAAGTCGCCAACAATGCGTCCGAGCAGGCCTTCGACGGGGATAACGTTCATCCAGAGCGTGTGGCCGGGTAGCAGCGCCAACATTGCAGGCACAAAGATGATTAGCCATAGCCCGCCAACAGTTTTCGCAACAGGAGATTGAATCTTGCGAGATGCGAACCAGCGCACGCCGAGCATGGCCAGGAAGACAGGCAGCAGAAAAGCACCGATCCCGAAGAATTGCAGCACAAGATCAGAAATGTAGGCCCCGACCACGCCAATCCAGTTGCGCGCAACGTGCGTACCCGTGAGCGTAGAGGCGCTGTTGAGAGAGGGATCCAGTGGCGAATAAGATGCCAACGCGAGGAAAAGGAGGAGAGCAGAGACGCACAACAGGAATCCGATCAGCTCATTGAGCCGCCGGTTGCCCGTGGGAACAAATACCTTTCCAAGAAAACCCATGTGGGCCGTCAGGGCACAGGACAAGCCGTCCAGTGGCGCAAATCGGCCAGAGCCAGATCATTATTACAAGAACGGGACGGCGTAGCAACGAAGGAATTGAAGAGGGGTGCTGAGTTGGATTCGCGGCCGATGTCGACGGCTGAAGCCGCCCCCTTCAGTCAGTCATTGCAAATGCCACATGAACGCTAACACGATTACAACCGCTCCCACTACGATTCGATAGATGATGAAGACGCGCAGCGTATTCATCTGCAGGTAGCGGATCAGCCAGGCGATGGCGGCGTAGCCCACGATCGCCGAGACCACAATTCCTACGATGAATGGCGTATGCATTCCCGCAGGCAAGCCTTCTTTGTGCAGTTCGTGGGCTTTGAGCATTGCTGCTCCGGCGATGATCGGCGTGGAGAGCAGGAAACTAAAGCGCACCGCGGCTTCGCGCGTCATGTTGCAGAACAGGCCGGCTGTGATCGTCGAGCCCGACCGCGACACTCCAGGAATCAGCGCGAATGCCTGCGCGATGCCAATGATGAGCGAGTCGGCAAAAGTAGTGCGTGTCAGCGGCTTGCTAAGATTGCTCATTCTTTCTCCCCACCACATGAGCAACGCAACTACGATTAGTGCGCCCGCAATCAGGATAACGTGTTCACGGAAATAGTCTTCGGCTGAATGTTCGAGCAACTTGCCGGCAATCGCTCCCGGTACGGTTGCGATCGCCAGAAACCACAGCAATAGACGCTCCTCTCTCTGTTCTTCAGGGGCCAGATTGGTATCTGCACCGCCCGATTCCGAAAAACGTACGACTTTGCCCCCGAGAGCTGCGCGTATGATCTGAAACCACGTGCGCCGAAAGTAAAACAACACACTCAGCAGCGTGCCGAAGTGTAGCGCGACATCGAAGGTAAGCTCGTGGGCAGGGGAAAGCTCGTTCCAGCCGAGCAGGCGTCGCACCAGAATCAAATGTCCGGAACTGGAGACGGGAATGAATTCGGCCAGCCCCTGAATGATGGCGAGAACAACAGCCTGATAGACGGGCAAGACTTCCTCCTGAGATTAAGGAAGAGTATCGCAGAAAAGCCTAGACCCGCGGAGTGAGGAAGAAGATACGCGAAAGATGCTCGCCTGCGCCGAGCCTGAAGACCAATTGCCTACAGGAGGCATGTTAGTCCGTCATTATTCGTTGGCGTTCCCGTACGTTGGAATGCCCTGCTGAATATAGAAGATCAGGCGCTGGGCTCGGTAGGCGTAGTCGCTCTGCGGGTATTGGCTGACGATCCTTTGCGCAAGCCCAAGAGCCTGGTTCTTCGATTCGGCGGACTTCTTCTGATTCGGCTCCGTGCGGTAGATTTCGATCAGCGCCGAGCGGCGCGTGGCCGCTTCATACAGAGCTTCGGGAGCGGCCGGCGACTGCGAATGCTCCTTGGCGTAGTTCTCGTACATCTCAGCTTCTTTATCAGGACACTTGGCTAGTCCCTGCCAATCGCCGCAAAGCTTGTTTTCGATCAGGCGATAAGCCGCGAGGTCTGCCCATTTGGTGCCGGGATATTTCTTCATCACTAGTTTCATCCAATCTTCGGTCATCTGCCCGCGAAGGTATGATTGGCGCTCGTGCGCCGACGGCCGCGTCATGATATCGTTACGCTCCAGTTGCCAGCGAATATCGCCGGCGCGGTAGAGCGATTCGGCGGCCAGCGGCGAGGTCGGCATCAGGTCGTAGACGCGGTAGTAGAGCCGCATCGCGTCCTGGGCGGCATCGCGACGGCCCCGGCGTCGGCTGGCCTCGTCTTCCGAATCAGCCGCTTCGCCGAAGATGATGCGGTCTCCATCTTGAGTGGTCATGCTGACCACCCCTTTCGCAGGAACCCAGCCCGTGATGGTTTTGCCTTCCTGCTCTTCAGGAGTTGCGCCTTCTGCGTTGCTCGGGTTGCGCAGGATGGCTTCTACCTGAACCCAGTCAGGGGTGCTTTGAAGAATGACGAGTTCACGTCCGCGGCTGACCTGGGCCAGCCTGGCGGCATCAGTGCTGGGCGACACGCGAATATCTTCTTCCTGAACGACCGTACCACGAACCGCATCGGCACGGGCAAAGATGGGAAGTACAAAGGTTGAAAATGAGAGGATGAGCGCCAGGACTACCTTCGAAACTGCGCGTGACATGTGCATCGATTATAGCTCCGTTGCGTTAGGAAGAACTGCAGTCTTAATCCTGGTTTCCTAGGGAAGCGCGTTAATTAGGTTCAGCACAGGCTTGCGGCCTCTCCGCCTGTTTCCTTCAGCTTCAAGCGCCAGGGGCCTGGAACTGCTGACTATACGACTCGGTACTGGGCACACCATGGGCTGGCGCCGCTCTTATCGTTACGTCAAGAATGATCCTTGCGGGGAATGCTGCGGCGTGGCAATCGAAGTGACTTATGATGGGGTCAGCCGGTGAAGTTCCTCTGAGCTCGCCAATACAGAAACGTGGGGTTAGGATTTCTGGATCATGGTCCGCACTATCGCGCACATCTCAGGCACGATCGCAATGCTTCTGACGAGCATCCTCTGGCTCTTACTGCTAAGTGCGGGTCGGGCGGACCGCCTCATCGACAGTCTTGCCGGAGCCGAGAACGAGTATAAGATCGTGTTCGGAGCGGGGCTTCTGGCTGTGGCCCTCGCCCTCGTGGCCGCAGTCCGCGGGGCCAGGTGGTGGTTTGTCGGATTGGCGTTCTCGACAGGTACGCTGGCCTTCTTCACCTACGTGCTGTCACGGTAGAGATTTTCAGCTGTCCTGTCTGCAGCTCGCGCGCTTCCAAACGGTTCTTCATTTCCACCGGCCATGGCGGCACGACTCCGGTCATGCGTGCATAAGCAATCAGTTGGCCCATATGTTCGTTGTCGCGAACGAGGATGCGAAGATACACACCATCGACGGTGGCATCGCGGTTAAATACCTGTACCTTGCGCTCACGGTCCTTGGCGCTGACTGCTAAATGTGTTTCTTCCACTGCCTCCGCGCTTCAGCCAACTGATGATCTCCGCCTTGGATGTGACTGTTTTTTTCATGTTTTGTTTGAGACCGGCAGGCCTCTTCGGCCCAGGACGTGTAGCAGGTAGAAATAAGAATCTGCGACGGCAATGTGCATGGACACTTCGCCGGTGAAGCGCACCCCTAACGCAGGCCGCCAGGAGAGATTGTCGGCTGGTGTGGACGGCAAGCTCGGTCAATTGGCGGGACACGTGTGACCATTCACCGTCGTATCCCTACCAGCCCTTCAAGAGAATCCTGCGCGCACAGGAGAAAGCCGCTCAGGCAGGCGCTCAAACAAACGGAGAGCCAGACACTTGCCGCGCTGATTTTCGTAGCGCGGTTCCTTTCACGGGCATTATTTGCTCAGCACAATCGGCACCGGCTGATCATACGGCTGAACGATTACGCTCAGCGATTTCCGCTGATTGAACACGTCAAGAGTCACCGGAAAGCTGACCATTACGGTGCGCTTCACTTCCTGCCCGGGTTGCAGTTTGTCCTCGGGGACGAGTGCCTGCAGTGCGCCTTCTTTCAAAGCGGGGAATGCCTGAAAGTAGCGGTCGAAGTCGATGGCGGAAACGGCTTCGCCGGTGGATTCACCGCTGCTGGCGACGACTTTCCCGTGGATATCGTGCACCCACAGTGACTTCTTGCCCGAGTTCCGCAGCGTAAAGGTGAGCGCAACTAGGACCGCGCTTTGCCCGGGAAGGTCGACCGCGGTCACATTATCCAGCGATCCGCTGCCTTGTGGTTTGGCACGCTGAAGGAATGCGACGATGCCGAAGACAAGGAGAACGCCCGCAATAGCAGTCAGCACGATTCTTGTCGGTGGGAGGTTGCGTTTGGCGGTGCCGAACTCGTCGCCAATATGGATGGTAGGTCCACGCTGAGGACCTGGCGTGGCGGCCGGACTGGAATAAGCAGGTTCTGGCTTTGAGTCTGGCATAGGGTTCAGATTGTACCTTTCACCATGGGTTGTAGGTCACGACAAAAACGTTTCATCGCAAAGAAGGCAGCCAAAAGCGCGAGGGATGCAAAGAGAAGTATGTTCCGGCTTTATGCACCTCCGCGAACGGTTTAATTCCACTCATGCTTCATCGCACGAACGAACTTCTGTGGCGGGAGGGTGTTCAATACATCGGCTTTGGTGAGCCACGCCCGCCTCGCCTGCAGGACTCCGTAGGTGATCTTGTCCAGGTGCGAGGTGTGATGTGCATCCGTGTTGATCACGATCTTCACTCCACGTTGCTTCGCCTGCCGCAGATGCACGTCGTTTAGATCGAGCCGGTCGGGATACGAATTCAATTCCATGGCGACCTTACGCTTGGCGGCGGCAGTTAGAACCGCGTCCATGTCAAACTTGTAAGCGTCCCGGCGGAGTTGGATGCGGCCAGTGGGATGCCCAACTAGGGAAACGTTGGGATTTTCGATGGTCTTGAGCAGGCGTTCGGTCATCTTTTCCGGCTCCTGATTGAATACGGAATGCACGCTCGCGATCACGATATCCATTTGGCCTAGCACATCATCGGAGAGGTCCAGCTCGCCGTCGGCGAGAATGTCGACTTCGATTCCGGCGAAGATCTTGATGCCGTCCACTTTATCGTCGACGGCGCGAATGCGCTTGATATGCTCCACAGCGCGCGTGTCGTCGAGGCCGTTTGCGAAGGCAAGATTTTTCGAATGATCAGTGATGGCCATGTATTTGTATCCGCGCGCCTTGGCTACTTCGGCCATTTCTTCGATCGTGTTCTTGCCATCAGTTTCGACGGTATGCATGTGCACGTCGCCCTGAAGATCTTTCAGGGAAATCAGTTCAGGGAGCACATGTTTTTCCGCAGCGTCGATCTCGCCCAGGTTTTCGCGAAGCTCAGGAGGGATATAGTCCAGCTTGAGCCGGGCATAGATTTCTTCTTCAGTTTTGCCCGCGACAGGCTTCTCAGTTTTCAGATCGGCGAGGCTGTATTCGTTGAGGGTGTAGCCCATCTTAAGGGCGCGCTGGCGCAAGGCGACGTTGTGGGCCTTCGATCCGGTGAAGTATTGCATGGCCGCGCCAAAGGATTCTGGGGGAAGCAGGCGCACATCCACCTGCATGCCGTTTCGCACCTGAAAGCTGACCTTGTTGTCGCCTTGGGCGATCAGACTCATTAATGGAGGATACTTTGCGATATATTGCACTGCCTCGGCGCGCCCTGCCGCTCCGCAACACGCCGGGCCGGTGATCAGAATGTCGAGATCACCCACGGTTTCCCGGCCCCGGCGCAGAGACCCGGCTGGAGTGATTCGCTCAATGCCCGGCATCCTGGACAAGTAAGCTGTCAGTTTTTCCGCTTCGGTTTCGGCGACGTCGATTAGAAAACGGCCGGAAATGCGTCGGTAATCCGCAATGGCCCTGAGGAGCTTCTGCTCGTGCTTCTCACCCATGCGCGGCAATATCTGAATTTTGCCTTCGCGCGCCAGTTTTTCCACCCCATCCACGTCGCTGACTTTGTACGCGCTCCAAATCAGAGCAATCGTTTTCGGCCCCAGGCCTTGAATCTTCAGCAACTGCAACATCGAGGGATGATATTTCTGCAGTAATTCGGCCTGGACGGTCAGTGTTCCACTGCTAAGCATCTCCTGCAGGTTGGCCAACATGCCTTTGCCGATACCAGGAATAGCGAGGACTCTCTTCGGTTCGCCAATGATGTCTTTGATCTGTTCAGGCAGGTTCTCGATCGCTTGGGCGGCGTTGCGGTAGGAACGGACGCGAAAGGAATCTTGCCCGTCGATTTCGAGCAGGTCTGCGGTTTCGTACAGAACGTTGGCAATCGCCTTATTATCCACGCACTAAAGCTTAAACAAGATCAGCGCGCGGTGCCAGCTGCGCAGGGAAAGAGCGCTGGTTTGGCTTACGATGTCAGATCGCCGAGCGACGCGAGAGACGTAACAGCGTCGAACTCGAGTTAGGCAACTTTCGTGACGTTGGCTGCTTGCGGTCCTTTCTGGCCTTCCGCGATCTCGAACTCTACCGAGTCTCCTTCCTGCAGGCTTTTATAACCTTCGGAACTAATCGCGCTGTAGTGAACAAAAACGTCGGGCCCATCCGCCCGGCCGATAAACCCGTATCCCTTGGCATTATTGAACCACTTCACCGTACCTTTCAGGCGATCCACTGAACCCCTTCTTTCTGCGCGTCATCGTATTTGGTGGGCACAGACGCGCCTTCCGCATAGGATGCATTTTGTAGCGACGAGGATGGAGTGTCAAGGCATGCCAGCGCGAAACCCGCCTGAATTATCAGGCAGAAGCGCCGGTATTGAGATGCGAGCAAATGCAGGATTTACCCTAGGGCGCGCGCGTTCAGAGAATCTTAAGCTGGTTTATTTTCCTCTCGGTCTACTGGAATGGTAAGCAAGGCGAATGTTCAACTTGCCGACTCGATGGTCCAACCATAGAATCCCCGAGATCGTCTTGGCATCGCGAATCGTGCCGTTGAGAACCATGCGAACCGCGGCAGGCAGCGGCAACATGCGAATGTGGATGATCTCATCTTCCTCGGGTTGGGCAGCACCGGCGGTAAGACCAGTTGCCAGGTAGATGGCCATCGTTTCGGCGACGAAGCCGGGACTGGCATAAAACTTCAGGATGCAGCGCCATTTCCTGGCGGTGTATCCAGTTTCTTCGAGCAGCTCACGCCTGGCCGCGGCCAGCGGCTTTTCGCCGGGATCAATGCGGCCTGCGGGCAGCTCCCATAGATAGTTGTTGGCGGCATGACGGTATTGGCGCTCCAGCAGAATGCGCGGAGTTGTTCCGGAATCATCGACCGCCAGCACGACCACCGATCCGCTGTGGCGAATAATGTCACGCCGGACACGCACGCCTCCAGGCTCCTGTACCTGGTCGGTTGTCACCCAGAAGACTGGCCCATGGTAGACGGTTTTCGACGAAATCACGCGAACCCTTGGCTGCGCACGAGTCTTTGATTTGGCGGCTTTGCCTTTGTGGAATGTTGCCGAACGAGACTTAGTCATGGAAACACTATAAAGCAGACAAGATTCCATGAATTGCTGGAAGGGCAAGCGAATCACAAAAGGGAAACGCACTTCGGCACTGATCTGATTAGATCAGCACCCGCACTTCTCGAAGCTTGACGCCCGATGCCCCAAGCCCGATTCTGCTATGCTGCCGGGCATGGCGAAGAAGCCATACAAACCGCTGATTGCCATCGTCGGCGCAGGAAACCTGGCTTCCGCGCTGGCGCCTGCTTTGCATGGCGCGGGCTACCGGATCGAACAGATCGTCGCACGGGCGTCGTCCATAAAGCGGGCGCGTCGGCTTGCACAGGAAATCCACGCTAGGGCCGAATTTTCCAACCGGGCGCAGATTTCTGCCGATATAGTCTGGTTCTGTGTTCCTGATCGCGCGATTGCCGCGGCGGCGAAGTCATTAGCGGATGCAGCGCATTGGGAGGGCAAAGTCGCACTGCATTCGAGCGGCGCCTTAAGCAGTGACGAGCTTTCCATGGTGCGCGCCACTGGAGCCACAGTTGCGTCGGCGCATCCGCTAATGACTTTTGTCCGCGGTTCGCGGCCCTCACTCGCAGGTGTATCGTTTGCTGTGGAGGGCGACCTGAAAGCAGTGCGAGAGGCGCGTGCTATTGTTTCGGACCTCGGTGGAGAAGCGTTTTCAATTCGCAAAGTACACAAGGCGGCGTATCACGCCTGGGGAATGTTCTCATCGCCTTTGCTGTGTTCCTTGCTGGCGGCGAGCGAGCGCGTGGCGGCTGAGGTGGGAGTGGGACGGAAGTCGGCCCGCGCTCGAATGCTGCCTATTCTCCGCCAAACCCTGGCAAATTACGCGAGGCTGGGCGCGGCAGAATCGTTTAGCGGACCGATTGTCCGAGGTGATGTGGAGACGGTAAGAAAACACTTAAAAGTTCTGCGCAGCGTCCCCGGAGGGCGGGAAGTCTATGTTGCTCTGGCTTCGGCGGCGCTCAGGGATCTGCCGGCGCAAAATCGAGCTGCGCTCCGTAAAGCTCTGGCCGGAGCGAAACACAGCTCCTAAGTACTGAACAGGTGCCCCAACTTTTCCTTCTTCGTCTTTAGATACTCCTCGGCATGAATGCTGGGGGTGACCTCGCAGGGAACCCGCTCCACAACTTCCACTCCGGCACGCCGTAGCGCTTCCACCTTGTCGGGATTGTTCGACAGCAGGCGGACTTTTGTGACGCCGAGGGTTTTGAGAATTTCCGCTGGGAACACGAAGTCGCGCTGGTCAGCTTTGAATCCTAAACGTTCGTTGGCTTCCACGGTGTCAAGGCCGGCATCCTGCAACTCGTAGGCCTGTAGCTTGGCCATCAATCCGATGCCGCGGCCTTCCTGCTGCTCGTAAATCAGAATGCCGGCGCCCAGATCGCGAATCATTGCCAGCGCCATTTCAAGTTGCTGGCGGCAATCGCAGCGCAGCGAGTGGAAAACATCTCCCGTGAGGCACTGCGAGTGAACCCGCACCAAGGGAGGAGCCGAGCGCACATCTCCCATTACCAGGGCGACCGCTTCTTCGGACTCGCGATTGTCGTCACCGCTCGATTTGGATCGAAAGCCCTTGGTCCGGAAGCCAAAGATGCGGAAGCTTCCCCAACGCGTGGGAAAGTCGGCGGAAGCGACTTGTTGAACGCGCGACGACATCACATCTTCATTATAGTCGGCGCGACGCAGAGGCTTGACTATGCACGGTTTGATGGAGAAAAGGGCCGTGATGCGCCTTCTCGCGGGACAACTCAGCCCCCACGGGCTTCGAAGGGAAAAATTGCGTCCTGCTTGGAAGCGATCGGAACTCCGTTCTGCGTGGCGGGTTGAAAGTGCCAGTTATCAAGAGCGGCTAGGCATTTGTTGTCGATCTCGCGGCCGAGGCTCTGCAAAACAGTCTTGCGAACAATCTCTCCGCGTTCATCGATCACGATTTCGATGATGACTTTGCCCGCGGACTCCGGTCGCTGCCATGGATAAACAACCGGGTCAGACGTTCTGATCGGTAATGCGGGGCGAATCTCATTGCCATAGATCGGGCTTCCCGGCAACGAGCCGTAGGGAAGGCCGGCGGCTGCGCCGTGGCCCAGCTTGGAGAGCGCTGCCGTGTTGGCATCGTCCTCATTTCCTGAGGGAGCAAGCTGTTCAGGTGGGGCGGGGAGTTTAGCCGGCCTTTTGGTCGAGGTAAAGGTCAGCTTTTCGTGTCCCAGGTGCTGATGGCGATAAACCTGGGTCGCATGAACTGAGGAACTCGTAGTGCTGTCGTCGGCTGACTCGGTAGGGAAGTAAATCGGGCCGAGGACTCTACCGTTGTGGCCGGGCGCGACCGAGTTGGCAGTCAGTAGCCGGGGCTCGGGAGTATGCAGCAGCCACGCAAGAAGCAGCCCGTGCGCGGCCAGCGAGAGGGCTAGCACCCGGCGTTGCCCTGGTTGAGGAGCGGTCTGCGCGAACATCGGAGAACCCCACCTGCGCTGTAGCTAGGTTAGACGCGGCAAGGGGGGATTCGTCAAGGTGCTTCGGTTGGCCGAATCTTCACTTCGATAACTGGGCGCGGGCCAACGCTGTTAAAATGAACTGACCCGCCAGAAATTCTGCAGTGGGGCTATAGCTCAGCTGGGAGAGCGCATCGTTCGCAACGATGAGGTCGTCGGTTCGATCCCGACTAGCTCCACCAATTCTCTCAATAACTTGCAGGTGTTTTGCAGGCGAATTCGATCCCGAAAATTCATGTTTATTTGGACCGTTAATGGACCGTAACTTGGACCGTGCTTCGTTCGGCACCAGCGCGGGCGAATTCTGTTAGCTGCTCCAGTGCTCGCCGTTGTGCCGATGGCACGATCTGCGCGTAAATGTCCATCGTGGTTGAGATACGCGAATGCCGCATCTGGCCCTGCACCGACTTCGGGTCGGCTCCGGCTTGCACCAGCCATGTCGCGTGTGAGGTCCGCAAACATCGCCAGTCCACGAACGACAACCCCAACTTGCGGGCTGCCGGTTGAATGTGCCTTTTCAAAATATTTTGATCGTTCATCGGCTTGCCGGATTTCACGCTCTGAAAAACCAGATCATGCGGTTCTGCCGACTTCACGACCCTGTAACGGCGTTTGGCTCTGCCCGCGCGTACTTCCACGGTAAGAGTCTTGAGCCGGTAAATGCGTTCGATTACCGCTGGAGCAACGCCAATAGTTGCGGCTGACGCGCCAGTTTTCGGGACGGACCAATCTCCCCGACAATACCGCGCCTCAACCCGGATGCTGTCGGAGTTGACGCAGCGCCACTTTAGCCCGATCAATTCACTCACGCGAAGTCCGGTCCACACGCTGACGTAGAGCATTGTGGCGTATGGTTCGGCTATCAGCGCAATCAGTTGGTGGAATTGTTCAGGCGTGATGGTCGGTTTTGGCTGCTTAGGTCGCTTATCGCGTGGCAGGCGCAATCCTTCCATCGGGTTCTTGTTCAAGTAGTCCGCATCGACCGCAGCGCGGAGGATGCTGGACAACGTGTCCCTGATTTTCGAGATTGTCGGATATGAAACCGTTCCGGCCATTCCCGAAAAATATTGCTGGATCGTGAGCCGTGTCAGGTCGCGCAGACAATGACGCGAGAATCGCGGCTCAAGATGCTTCGATAGCACGCCCCGATAACAAGTTTGCGTGCTGCTCGACAGCAACGGGAAATAAATTGGAAGGTAGGTTTCAGCCACGAAATCACCGAAAGTCATTGCCGATCCGGTCAGCGCCAGCCCATGATTTAAAGGCCGGAGCCGTTCGTCGGCAATCTTCTGAACTTCCCGCACCGGCATATCGGCTGGTGCGAGTTTTATGCGTTGACGTTTGCGGTTGCCAGTCGGACTGGTGTCCCACACGCGCAACCACCAGAAGTGACCCTCCTTGAACGCTTTTGGAGATTGAAACCTCCGCTTTGTCATGGCTTCGTAAGCTCCATGACTCGCCGACGGAGTTGCCTCGCAGTGCAGGTTAGCACAGCTTTCGGCAACTGCGTATTGTGAATCTTTCTCCACTACCGATTTCTGTCAGCTTCTTCCTCTCCTGCCTTCACTCGTGGCACTGAAACGATTTCGTATCCAGCAGATCGCAGATGCTTACGCACCCAGACCGCGCTCATCTCGGCAGCTTCCGCCAACTCCGCAATGGTCGCATCGGGATAATCGCGCGCAACTTCGATCAGATGTTCGGCTTTGGTTTTCTGTCGAGTCCCATCTAACCGGTCACGCCCTCGCGGGTCGCCAGCGTGTTTTCGATACATGTCGTTCAACTCTTCCTCGGAAAATAAACCCATATTTGTTTGCTCCCTATGTTTGCTGCCCTTGCGCCTACGCGCGTAGGGCGAGATGAATTTTTTGCAGTCGCAGTATTGGCTGTGGTCATAGTCCGCACAAGCGGTGCTCGTGCATGGTCCTGGAAAGTGTTGGCAGCCCCACGGCGTGCCCTTCACTTCAAAAAAAGGTCGATTCTTCATGCAATGATGCTGGCGTATATGGCCGCACCGCTTACACTGCGTCTCTGGCTTCAGTGGTGGCTTCCAGCTTTGAATCTTCCCGCCGAACTTGAACGCCTTGCATGAGCATTGGCCCACGATTTGGCAATCCACGGACTGCTTGGTATCGACGATGTAACCCAGACAATGCGGGAGTATGCAGGAATACCATTCAGTCTCGCTATGTTGCCGAGGCGGATCACAATGCGAATCCCGCTCGTGGCCGCACTCTTCGCAAACACTCGATTTCGTGATTCGATTCTGAGGACTCATGCCGGACCTTCCTCATCGAACTTGCGGAGGCGAATACCGCGATAGCTGCACATCCGCGCAGACCGCGTGCGGGTGATACCCGGTTGCGATTGCAGCAAGTAGCTGAAATGCTTCTGGCTTCCGGTAAATTCACCCGCTCCTTCGGTCCACTCGCGCCAATCGTGAAATAGAGCAGCGGCACTTGCCTCGAAATTTGCCCCGAGCACACATCGCTCGCTCATCCATCGCGCCATTGTGTTTTCTGCGGCGAAATAATCCTGTGTGGCGTCGCGAACTACAGGCGGCGGATCAAGACCGCTTTGCTGCCATGCGCAACAGCCATCAATAGCCCATTGCAGGATTCCGCTGTATTCGGTTCTCAGCTTCTCCGCCAGATCGCGGTCGCGCTCATCGGACGGAATCTTCACGGTGAACGGGATTAGGTGGAGGCGTCGGCGTATAGCTTCGTTTACGCTGCGGAGAGCAGGCCGGTTATTTCCAGCAATTAGCAACTTGAATTCGGGTGTGAACTCGAAAAAATTCCCACGCATGAACCGAGCGGTGATGCGGTCCCCGCCAGTCAGGGCCGCGAGCTTCGCCTCTGCCCACACTCTGCCTTGATCCAGTTCCGTTGCGGCAACCACCCGCGCACCGCGCAGGGCTGCCAGGTCGCAGGGATGCCGCTCACCGGCATTTCTCGATTGCAGTAGAGTTTCGGTTTGCGTCGTGCGGGCGTAATCCCCGAGCATATTCAGAACGCTCTGAATGAAAGTTGTTTTCCCATTTGCACCTTCGCCGTGCAGGAAAAATAAAGCGTGTTCGCGGGTGCTGCCGGTCAAGCAGTAGCCAATCGTGCGCTGGAGAAAGAATTGCAACCCTTCGTCCGCGCCTGTCACGCGATCCAGGAACTTCAGCCACAGCGGGCAGTCGCCGCCAGGACTTGCGGCGCTAATTTTGGTGATGTAGTCGGCACGTGAGTGCTGTCGCAGAGTGCCAGTCCGAAGGTCTACCGTGCCAGCAGGAGTATTCAACAGCCAGGGATCAGCGTCCCAACCATCCGAAACCATCGTGTGACGCGCATCACAGCGCGCCAGCCGCTCCACAGCGGCAACGGTCGCGCCAGAAACCAGCTTGCGCTGCGGTTCGGCAGATGCAAGCGCCGCAGCCCGCGCTATCTCGCGTGCCAGCGTGAACGCCTGGAGAGTTTCATCCTGTCGCCAGTAAGTTCCGGTCCATCGATGCCAGGTGTTCGCGCTCGCGGTGTATTTCAGCGAGTCGCCATTTGCGAAGGAGAATTGCAAGGCCAACCAATCCTCGGAGAGCGGCACAGACTCATCACCGCCGACCGTCGCTGGAATTTCCGAGCCAAGCCAAGCGCATAGTTTTTCAAAAGCCGCGTTGCCGATCTTTTCGCGCAGCTTGATTCCGCCCGTGCTTTCTTCGCCCGATTCGAGGCGGGCAGCCGTAGTTTCGACTATCTTGAGGCGATCCTCGATTTCCTCATCACCAGCGGCTTGCGCTATGGCCGCGATAAAGTCGCGGACGCGGGCTTCGCCCCAACCCGGCAGACGCAGCAAGAACCCCGCAAGCGGTAGCACCAGATCATGTCGTCCGCTGGCTTGCTCACCCTTGGGATAAAGCCGGAGCAACAGAGATGCCGCAGCTAATTCCTGAGCCGCGCGGGATAAGACTTCGGCGGCGACTGTGGGTAATTCGCCTTCGCATTCGTGCCAGACGATTTCTTCGCCGGTAACCTGGTGCAGCGATGGCGGAACTACCGTCTGAAGACCGGTGCTGCGCAATTCGAGCAAATTCTTTTCATCATCGAACTTGAACTTGCAGGTTTCGGGTATGGGTGTGCAGCGATACCACCAGTGCGAGCGTGGATTTTCGGCGCGGCCACTCACGAACGTTGTGGCCGGTAAGAATGTCGGCGCAAGTTTGACGGCTTCGGCGCAGTCCAGATCAATGTCGATCAGGCCATCATCCAGGCCCAACAGCAGCCCGATGTTGCTGTCGGCAGAAAATCTCTGTGCCACATCTTCTGCGGTCCAGCGTTCGTTCTGCCACTCCTTCCGGTTCGGATTCTTGGAGCGCGGCGGTAACGGAATCGGGTGCAGGCCAAACTCGATGTATTGGAGCGCGGCTTCGGCTTTGA